>DASZIJ010000082.1:0-3097 GCA_035949155.1 Candidatus Rhabdochlamydia sp.
CTCCTTTTTTACATGCCAGCGAGCATCTCTCATGAGCTATCCCCTTTTAAGTCAGATTTCCTCCCCTGAGCAAATTAAGCATTTTTCTTTGGACTCTCTTAAATTATTAGCTACAGAAATTAGGAAGAAGATTATTGATGTAATGGCTATTAATGGAGGGCATCTAGCATCTAATCTAGGAATTGTTGAGCTCATGATTGCTCTTCATTATGTGTTTGACTCCCCTAGTGATAAATTTGTTTTTGATGTAAGCCATCAATCCTATCCTCACAAGCTTTTAACAGGACGCTATCATAGATTTGATCAAGTGCGTAAGTTTAAAGGGCTATGCGGCTTTTGCAATCCTAAAGAATCTAAACACGATCATTTTTATGCAGGTCATGCAGGCACTGCTCTATCTCTTGGCTTAGGTGTTGCAAAAAATCGCGATGTAAATAAGCGCAAAGAGCACGTTCTTCCTATAATAGGCGATGCTACCCTTACCTGTGGTCTTACCTTAGAAGCCCTTAATAATATACCTAGGGATTTAAGGGATTTCATTGTGGTCTTAAATGATAATGAAATGTCGATCTCAGAGAATGTGGGAGCAATGAAATATATTTTAAGCAGGTTTTTTAACCATCCTCGCTCTAACAAGATCTATAACGAACTAGAGTCTTTGCTATCTAAATTTCCTGGTTTAGGCACGCAACTTGCCAAACAAGGACATAAACTCAAAGAGTCCTTAAAAAACCTCTTTAGTACAGCTCCTTTTTTTGAGCAGTTTAATCTTGATTACGTTGGCCCTGTCGATGGACATGATATCAGTAAGCTCATCTCTGTCTTTGAAGCGCTTAAAAATAATCCACATCCTGTTTTATTGCATATATTAACGGTAAAAGGCCAAGGTATGCAAACCGCTACTTTGAATCCTGTTTCTTGGCATGGCTGTAAACCTTTTGATAAAGAGACTCAGAAATTTTTAACGACATCTTCTCAAATCAGTTTCCCTCAAGTATTTGGAAAACATATCTTTGAAATGGCTAAAAATGACCCAAGTTTAATTGCAGTAACCCCTGCTATGCCAGCTGGCTCTTGTTTACAAGAGTTCATGAAAGCCTTCCCTGAAAGATGCCTAGATGTAGGTATTGCAGAAGGACATGCTGTTACTTTTTGCGGAGGAATAGCTTATGGTAAAAAAATGAAAGTTGTTTGCTCCATCTACTCTACTTTTTTGCAAAGAGCTTTTGATAATTTGTTTCACGATGTTTGTCTCCAAGAGCTTCCTGTTGTATTTGCTATTGATAGAGCTGGTATTTCAGGACCAGATGGGTCAACCCACCATGGTATCTACGATATTTCTTTTCTCAATGCTATGCCTAACATGGTGATTTGCCAACCTCGTAATGCTCAGCTATTAAAAGAGCTGCTCGAAAGTGCTTTTTCTTGGGGTTTGCCAACAGCTATACGCTATCCAAATATGGTAACAGAAGAAACAGATGCTGCTTTAAAGACCCGCCCACTTGGAATAGGAGAAATAGTAGCTACCGGCAGTAAATTAGCAATTATTGCAGTGGGACATATGTGTTATACCGCTATAAAGGTGCGCGAGATCCTTTTGCCTTATGGAATTGATGCAACTATAGTCGATCCTATTTTTTTAAAACCACTCGATCAAGATCTCTTATACTCCATTCTAACTAAACACACTTATATTGTTACCTTAGAAGAACACAGTATGAGCGGAGGATTCGCTGCTATCTTTAATCAATTTATTGTACGCAATAAATTCCATCAATCACAGGTCCTTAATCTAGGAATTCCCGAAGCATTTATTGAACAAGGAAGCTATCAAGATTTGATGCAAAGCTTAAATCTATCCCCTAAAGCGATTGCAGAACAAATTAAAAAAGAGTTTTTTTCTTTTTCTGAACAATTAAACCCTTCCTTTGTATGATTATCGCTCTTTTTCCAAATATCCATAAGCCGCTCTCTAAAGACTTAGCAATCGATATCAGAGAGTTCTTAAACAGTCAGGATATCACTGTGGTTGCAGAAGATGAAAAAGCACAGGCTATCGGCGCCATCCCTTTTTCAGAAATAGATCTAACAACTATTTCATTTATGGTGTCCATGGGTGGCGATGGCAGCATTTTAAAGTTGGTTCATAAGTATGCACATCTTGATATTCCAGTCTTAGGGATTAACTTAGGGCATTTAGGATTTATGGCAGATGTACCAATTTCAGATCTTTATCCTAGCCTGCAAGATCTAATTAAAGGCTCTTACCAAGTACATAAACGAGTGATCATTGAAGGAAAATCGGCAAATCAAAATGAATGCTTTGCAGTTAATGACATTGTTGTACATCGAGGAAGCAATCGTTGCTTAGTAAAAATCGCTATTCATATAGATGGTGTGTACTTAAATACTTTTGAAGCTGATGGAATCATTATAGCTACCCCAAATGGTTCTACAGCTTATTCTTTATCAGCAGGAGGCCCTATCATCAGTCCTGATCTAGAAGCCCTGGTTTTAACCCCTATCTGTCCTCATACCATTTCTAATCGCCCCATTGTCCTTCCAGCCAATCAAAAGATCCAAATCGAATACTTAAGCAATTATGACCCTATTGAAATACATGCAGATGGACTCAACTACTATGAGTTAAAAAAATCAGAAATCTTTGAGATCACAAGAAGCCAAAAAAATTTCAAGTTAGTAAGCCTTCCAAGACGCGATTACTTCTCCACACTACGCACCAAGCTTGGATGGTCGGGTAAGCTTCGTTAGTTATCCAGCAAAATGAATAGATGTATAAAAGTGCCTTATTGTACAATGCATGTATTGGCAATAAGATTGAGGTGCTTATGGCATTTTCCAGATATTTAGACCCAAAAAACGATATCGCCTTTAAGAAGATCTTTGGTTCAGAGAAGAACAAAGACATTCTCATTCATTTTTTAAATGACATCCTAAGTTCCTTTAAAAAAAACCATATTGTAGATGTAGAGTTTTTACCCACCATTTTAAACCCTGAAACCGCTAAACAAAAACTCAGCATTGTAGATGCTTTATGCAAAGATGAAAATGGAGCAAAATACATTATTGAAATGCA
>DASZIJ010000083.1:0-25927 GCA_035949155.1 Candidatus Rhabdochlamydia sp.
TTTAAGAGCTTTTTTAAGAATAGAAAGATTTTGTTTTCGAGTAGGGATTACTTGGTTTGAAGCTAAACTGAGAATCGTTAGAGAAGCTGTTAAGACCTATTTAAAATATCCTAAATATTTGCTAACTGCGTAACTCCTAAAGATATAGGTCTTGCTGGAATAAGGGAGCTTTTATCTTCTGCATAATGAATGACTCCCCAACTCGTATCTACTTTTTCTTCAGAAACAGGACTGATAAAAACACCTACCTTTTCATGAAAGTCCTTTATTTCTCTTGTGATAATTGCAGGAACCTCTGAAAAATTTGGACTTAGCATGCTAGGCTCTTTTCTAAGATAGGCATATCGTCCCCGGGAAGGGATTTCTTGGGGATAGTCTAGTCTTTCAATTCTATCATCAAGCTCCCAATTAGATTCTAAATCACTTGCCTCAGTAACAGCGCATTGCCAAAGCTCTATGAGCTCTTCAGAAACCTCTCCTTCATAATAAAAATGCATATATAATATCTTTTTTTTTACAAATATCTATAACTACAGCTCTTAATTCGGGAGTAACCACATATAATAAAGCGCATTGCATGGCTAATAAAGCATAGCCTATTGAAAAGACTTCCATTTTTACAACCTTGGCCTTTGTGGGAACGATGTGAACGCCACCCTTTGCATAATGAATCTTTCCCCAGCTTGTAGCGGTTTTCTTCCCGGTCTCATATTCCACCGAATAGCCTATGAATTCTTTAAAATAGTCTTCTAGGGACAGATCAATATGATTTAAATCATGATGACAATAAAGTCCTCATCTTTTAGAATTTTTCTTGTTAAATAAAACAATGTATTTATGATGTTTTTTATACAGGAGTATCGTCATGCGCCATCCTTTTGAAGAAGAGGTCAAAAAGATTAGAAAAGCAGAATATCCTATTCATGGGTTGATTCTTAATCGCTGGTCTCCTAGATCTATGACAGCAGAAGAAATTACAGATGAGGAGTTATTTCCCTTGTTTGAAGCAGCTAGATGGGCCCCTTCCTCTTATAACAATCAACCTTGGCGCTTTTTATACGCTAAAAGAAGCCATCCAGATTGGTCTCTATTTTTTGATTTGATGATTCCATTTAATCAATCTTGGACAAAAAACGCCTCTGTATTGCTTTTAATTATTTCTGATAAGTATTTTGAACATAATCGCAAGCCATGTCGTACACACAGCTTTGATGCAGGCGCAGCTTGGATGGGCATGGCCTTAGAAGGCGCTTGGCGTGGATTGGTCGTTCATGGTATGGAAGGCTTTGACTATGAACGAGCTCAAGTGTCTCTAAAAATCCCAGATAACTATCAAGTAGAAGCTCTTGTTGCTATTGGGAAACGAGCTCCTTTTACTTTGCTTTCAGAAGAATTGCAACAAAGAGAAAAACCTAGTACAAGAAAACCTATTTCAGAAATTGCACGAGAAGGTGCATTCCCCTGGTAAAAATCGAGCAAGCTTATATGTCTTATCTTGCTCGATAACTGAAAAACAACGTTCTTACTTACGACGAGCTGTAGCTCTTCTAGTAGTTCGACGAGCTGTTTTACGAGCTGTTTTTCTAACAGTTCTTTTAGCTGTTGTTTTTCTAGCACCAGTTTTTCTAGCTGTTCTTTTAGCCGTTTTTCTAGCACCGGTTTTTTTAGTTGTTCGTTTTCTAACCATATATCCTCCAAATTTAGGTATTACGATTGTGAAACTAACTCATAACAATCTGTTATACCCTATAATTATTAATATACATAAAAAAGAAATAAAATTGAAAAAAAATCTAAAAATAGTTGACTTCAATTAGAAAATAAAAAAAAGAAAAACCCTTCAGAAGGGTTCTTAAAGTGACTTTTTTAAAATAAATAAATAAAAAAATTTTTTTTGTTTAACTAATTTAATATTAAAAAATTCCATTAATTATAGTGTTTTCTTATATTTTTAGTTTTCATTTAGAGAAAAGACTTCTATACTTTTAATTACATCTCCTTCTTCAAGGAGATCCAAAACATCCATTCCTTCAATGATTTGTCCAAAAACAGAATATTCTTGGTCAAAATCAGAAAGATTTTCTAATGTAATATAGAACTGAGAACCGCTGGAGAGCTTCTCAGGATTTTGATAGTTAGGAAGCCTAAGCCAAGCTAAAGCACCTCTTTGATGAGATTGACCTATTTCTGCTGCAATTCTGAAATCGCGTCCATTTGGATCTCCTGCTTCTATAACATATTTAGGTACAATACGATAAAAAGTTAAGCCGCTATAGAACCCTTCTTTTACTAATTCTATGAAAAACCCGACAGAACGAGGGGCCTCTTTATGATAAAGATGACAGATAATATTTCCCCTAGAAGTATGAATAATAGCTCTGTTTTCTTCTGATTCAAAAGCAGTAGCTTGAGAAAATTCTTCATTCTTTTCTTGCGCCCTAATAATAGATGTAGTACATAGAACCATATATAAATATAGCAGAAGTTTACTCATTAATGCCTCTTGGTCAAAAAGATACGATTGTTGATATACTAAATGAACGAGTTTTTTCTCAAACTAAAAACATTATAAAAGTTCAATAGATTATTATCATGTTTTATATCTTTTTTTGGAAGCTTAAGAGTTTTTTAGATGAGTTGAGCTCGAAAATTCGCTCAACTCAAAAGGGTTGTTAGCAACCGCAGCCAGGTTTGTGATGTGGTGGTTTAACAGGACCAGGGCCACCGGGATGACCTGGTTTCGGAGGGAAATGAGGTTTATGTGGATGCTGATGATGATTTGGTTTGTTATGCTCTTTCATGATTTCTCCATATGGGTTTAAAGTGATTATATTAAAAGCTACAATACAACCTAAAGTACAACCTAAAATGAAAACATATTTGTTTTTCATAGCTCTTAACTATTAATTACCATTTTTTTATTAAAATGAAAACCCACTCTTGCTATAAAAAAAACACAAAATGAACATAACAATTTAATTATTAAAATATTGAACAATGATAAAACAAAATGATTTTATTTTTTACTTACCTAACTAATAATACGAATTAACTATTTGAAAAAAATTAAGAGGTAATAATGAGAAGCTCTTCTGATAAACCTAGACGGGTCTTAAGCGTATTTGTGCTTGCAATGTTAAATGTATCCATTATGGCAAGCTTGCGTAATTTACCTTTAGTTGCTGAGTTTGGATTAAGCGCTATTTTCTTTTTTCTCCTCGTTGCTCTTTTTTTCCTCATTCCTTGTGCTTTAATCTCTGCTGAACTAGCTACTGGTTGGCCAAAATCAGGGGGTGTTTATATTTGGGTTAGAGAAGCTCTGGGAGATCGCTGGGGATTTTTTGCTATTTGGATGCAATGGATACATAATGTGGCGTGGTACCCGGTCATTTTGTCTTTTGTAGCTGGTACTCTAGCCTATTTAATCTCTCCTAGTCTCTCCCACAATAAATTTTTCATATTATCTGTGATTTTAGTGGGATTTTGGGGAATGACCTTTTTTAATTATTTTGGAATTAAAACATCAAGTTGGTTTAGCACTATTGGAGTCATTGCAGGAACTATTGCTCCTGGAATACTCATCATTTCATTGGGCGTAATCTGGATCTTAGGAGGGCGCCCTACGCAAATGGAATTAAGCTGGGGCGCTTTAATTCCAGAATTTAAAGACATTAGCAATTTAGTTTTCTTAGCGGGCCTATTTCTTGCATTTGCAGGCTTAGAGGTTTCTGCTGGTTATGCATCTGATGTAAAAAACCCTAGAAAAAATTATCCCATAGCTATTGTATTAGCAGCAGTTATCACCTTTTGTTTATTTATGTTAGGTTCTCTTTCCATTGGAGCTGTGATTCCTAAAGCAGATATTAGCTTTGTTTCTGGTCTGATGGATGCTTGTGCTATCTTTTTTCAATATTATCAACTGACTTGGATTTTACCTATTTTAGCTTTTCTATTAGTTATTGGAGCTATAGCTGAGGTTAACTCTTGGTTGATTGGACCTGTTAAAGGCTTATATACCACATCTACACACGGAAATTTACCCCCTTTCTTTCAAAAAGTGAATAAGCGCAATGTTCCTACTCGACTATTGCTATTTCAAGCGGCTATTGTTTCTATAGCAGGATTTATTTTTTTATACATGCCCAATGTTAGCGGGGCCTTTTGGATCCTTACCGCCTTAAGTGCTCAAAGCTATTTAATCATGTATATTCTGATGTTCCTCTCAGCTATTATTCTTCGCTATTCCAAGCCGCATGTTCCTAGGGCTTATAAAGTACCTTTTAAAAATAAAGGGATTTGGTTATTTGGCTCTTTAGGAATTCTCACTGCTTTATTTGTCATTACTCTAGCTTTTATCCCTCCTGCTCAGTTAAATACAGGCAATCCTTGGGTTTATTGTGCTTTCCTATTGAGCGGTCTTATATTTATGTGTGGAATACCTTTTTTGATTTATGCGCGCCGTAAACCTAGCTGGGTGCAAAAAAAGCATTAAAAAAAATAAGCTCTGTATCCTAATAGTAGGTTTTTATCTATAATAGGTAAAAATATAGAGAAAAATATGATCATTCCTCTTGCAGAGCGTTTACGCCCTACTCAATTAGATGATATTGCGGGTCAAGAGCACATCTTGTCAAAAAATGGATTAATAAAAACTTCCCTTTTACAAAAAAAACCACTTTCTTTACTGCTTTGGGGGCCTCCTGGTTCGGGAAAAACCACTTTAGCTCTTGCTTATTCCAAAGCATTTGATGCGCGTTTTATTCCCATGAGCGCTGTTTCCCATGCAACATCTGATATAAAAAATATCATTCACGATATGCAAATACATCCACTTTTGCAAAAGCAGATAACCATTCTTTTTGTAGATGAAATCCATAGGTGGAATAAAGCCCAGCAGGACTTATTCCTTCCTTACTTAGAATCTGGCTTATTTATACTTATTGGGGCAACTACAGAAAATCCTTCCTTTGCTTTAAATAATGCTCTTTTATCTCGATTTAGAGTACTGCAGCTTTATGCTTTGAGTTCTTCTTCTTTGCATAAGATTATGAATAGATATGAAGAAAAATACACAAAACTTTTGCTCAGCCCAAAAGCTAAGGAAACGCTAATTACAGCAGCTCAAGGAGATGGACGGCACTTGATTAACCTGATTGAAAATCTAGAACCTCTTCTTATAAAAAAGCAACTGATTGAGGAAGAAGATCTTGTTTTATTATTGCAAAAAAAATCTCCCTTGTATGATAGACAATCAGATCAACACTATCAGCTAATTTCTGCCCTACACAAATCCATTCGGGGCTCTGATCCCGATGCAGCTCTATATTGGCTTGCCCGCATGCTAAATGCAGGAGAAGATCCACAGTTCTTAGCTCGTCGATTTATCCGTATGGCTGTAGAAGATATAGGTCTTGCTGACCCACAAGCATTAGGCCTTGCTCTTCACGCTTGGGAAGCATTTGCACAGCTAGGAGCCCCAGAAGCAGAGCTAGCTTTAGCTCAAGCTGCTGTTTATTTAGCATTAAGCCCTAAAAGCAATGCCCTTTATGCTGCATTTAATCAAGCCAAAGAACAGGCAAAAGAAACCTCACATCTTCCACCACCTGCTTTTCTTATCAATTCTGTTACAAAGCTCGATTCCGAATTAGGATATGGGGAAGGTTATCAATATGATCACGATTTGCCTTTTGCTTTTTCAGGGCAAAATTATTTTCCGCAGGATTTGATAAGATGTAAGTTTTATCACCCTAAATCTTACGGTTTTGAAAGAGAGATGCAAAAGCGGGTAAATTACTTCGAACAACTTCGGAAAAAAAACCCTCCCTCTTGAAGCCATTTACTTATCTTCATAAGTAGAATGAAAAAGGGAAGGTCAAGAGAGCCTGTTTTCTCAGACTGGGTGGATGATAAGTAGTGAATGACACTTAACTTATGGTCTTTGCCATCTAATCGATGACCTGTTAACCCGAGAATCTTGGTTGAAAGAGTTCTTATTTCAGAACATAGATACCAAGCAAGCCCTCTTTATAAATAAAAACATTAATTATCTTTGTTAATTTTAATTTAACAATATTTTTATTAATTTAAAAGGATTGATTATAGTTTTTATATAAAGACAGAAACTATGGTATAGATAATAAAGTGCCTATTTCCGATTTAAGAATACTTCAATTTTCCCCCAAGGCACAGGAACGGTAAACTGTTTAATTACCTTAAACCCTTCATAGTAATCTTTTAAAGGATAACTTAATGTAATGATCTTGACCTCTTTAGGTATGGATCTACATAGCTGCGTAATTACACTATCCGACAAACATGTTCCATAAAGATAAATACACGTAGCTTGGTTTAAAGCTACATGTTGAATATCATTACATATAAATGTTAAGCGTTCTATCTTAAGCATTTCTACAATCTTCTGTGCGTTTACTATAAAAAAAGGAATAAAGTCAACTGCAGTAACACTGCAGAGCAACATACTTCGCAGAAAAAAAGCAGCCCTGCCTCTACCACAACCTAATTCAAACACATGGTCATGAGATGCTATTTCACATTCTTTAGCAATCAGTAAAAGTGATGTTAAAGGGATCTCTCCATAAACATCTATTTTCTTTTCCTCTTTTTTTCTTAAAAATTCTTTTGAAATAGTAAAAGGATTGTGGAAGCGGTAAACTTTTTTAAGAGCAAGGTCGCATTTTTGAAATAAATCACAGCTATAAAATCGTTGAAGCACTCTTTTTTCTTCCTGAAAAAAATAGGTCTTTGAGCGTAGATAAACCATAAAAAGGTTAAAAATTGATCGCATATCCAGGAGGCAAGGTAAGAAAAGAAGAGTGGTCTATTTGATGTTTTTTTAAACTCACATATAAATCATAAGGTGGACGATTCATCGGTTCATCAGACAGACAAAACGTTTTCCAATGCATTCCGATACTCAACTTAGAACCAACTTCTCGATGAATCATTACAGCCTCCTCAGGATTAATATGAACAGGTCTCATAAAAGAACGAGGAGAATAGGATCCAATTGGAATCAAAGAGAGATCTATAGGAGAAAAGCGTTCTCCAATTTTCTTAAAATCAACGGGGTTATATCCCGTGTCTCCTACAAAGTAGATTCTTTTAACCAACTGATCTTTTTCATAGAATTCCAAAACCCAGCCTACCCATAAAGTCTCGTTTAAAGACCAATGTTTCCTACCAGAAAAATGCTGCGTAGGCACAGCAGTAATTTTTACTCGTTTAGAATCCATATTTGGAAAACCAAGCACTCTTTCTTGCCACCACTGACATTGGTACACTGGAAAAATTTCTTGGTTATCAAACCAAGGCTTTACCCCCTGGGGGACCATCCAAGTAGCTTGTGGAAAACGCTTAGCCAAAGCCAATACTGTAGGTTTATCTAAATGATCATAGTGATCATGACTAATAAGAATTAAGTGAATTGTTGGAAGCTGATTAAAAGAAATACCGGGAGGATGGCGACGTTTAGGCCCTAGAAAAGATAAAGGAGAACAACGTTTACTCCAAATAGGATCGGTTAAAATCCGCAGGCCATCTACTTCCATGAGAAAAGTACTATGATTAATCCAGATTGCAAAAGGATTGCTAAGGCTGGCTTGTTTTTGAAAAATAGGATAGTTAAAAGATGCGCAATTCCCTAACTTTTCACCATCATAATAGCCTAATTTCCATAACAATATATCTTTTAGATCACGCCTAGTATTTTTCTCATAGGGATTGGTAAAAGGATTTTTTTTCTTATACATCAATGGATAAGGAATAAGTGGTTGTGTCAGTTAGCTGCTTATCTCCAAAGAACTGCATAGGTCCTGGGTATAGATAATGATCGTCCAATCTCCAGGCATTTCTATGCTGTTTATAAAAACTAAACGATTTAGAGCAAAGGTCAACCAGAGCTTTTTTAATCACCGGCTTTTCTTTGCCTTTGCGCCATTCTAAATTCATCAAAGAAGTGAGCGGAACCCCTAAAATCTGCCAGTCTGTGGGGCTTTTTGTTAGTCCTGTTACACAACACATATACCCTGTTGCTTTATGAGTAATTAATAAAGCCGCCGTATATCCTAAAGAATAACAATAATTACAATCAAAATTAGATGGGAATCCAGCTCTTCCTTCATAACCTAAAAAATGATGTAAAGCAGAAAACTTACCTGCATACTTGCGTCTTTTTAACTCTTGGGTAACTGTTTCTATCAATAACTTTTCTGTCTCAATAAAAGAGACTTGCACATTCCCATGAGGGTCTCTGTTTAAAAGAAGCTGCTGTTGGATTCTCTCTGGCAAAGAAATAAAAGATTCTCTAGAATTTTCAGTTAGCCTACTTAAAATTTCTTTAGTATCATCTGCTAATAAATGATTTAATTCTTGAATAAGAATACCAATTTCTGGAATAAATTCTATTAATCCTTCTGGAATAAGAATCACTCCAAAATTTTTCCCTATTTCTGCGCGTTCGCAGATTAAGTCTGCTATTTGATTAGTAATTTGTTGCAAAGTGTTTTTATTCTCTGCAACTTCCTCTGCAATTAATACCATATTTGGATGTGTGCTCAAGCCACATTCTAAAGCAATATGCGAAGCAGAACGTCCCATTAGTTTGATAAAGTGATAGTACTTTTTAGCTGATAGACAATCCCTAGCAATGTTACCAATTGCCTCTGAAAAAATCTTACAAGCTGTATCAAACCCAAAAGAGGTAGCAACGTAATCATTTTTTAAGTCTCCATCAATTGTTTTTGGGACCCCAATAACAAC
Source organism: Candidatus Rhabdochlamydia sp. (assembly GCA_035949155.1). Taxonomy (GTDB): domain Bacteria; phylum Chlamydiota; class Chlamydiia; order Chlamydiales; family Rhabdochlamydiaceae; genus Rhabdochlamydia. The sequence continues at coordinate 8,779 of DASZIJ010000083.1, forward strand.
TATTTGAGAGTTTTTACTTTTAAAATACTCTGACAAAATAGCAGCATTAGTATTTGAATCGTCCCCTCCAACAATCACTAAACCATCTAACTGCATGGATTCAACTGTATGTAAAGCAGAGGCTAGATGCTCCGAGGTTTCTAGTTTAGTTCTTCCTGATCCGATTAAATCAAACCCCCCCTGGTTCCGATAAGACTGAACAAGCTCTTTGGTTAATTCCTTATATTTACTCTTTATAATCCCCTCAGGGCCTTCTAAAAACCCAAATAGCCTTGATTCTGGATTGAGTAAAATCAAAGCATCCAAAAGACCTGTAATGACATTATGCCCTCCAGCAGCCTGCCCTCCAGAGAAAACAACCCCTACCCGCAGCAAGCGATTTTCACCGCTTTCTTTTTTTTGAATCCTTAAAATAGGTTGGCTAAACGTTAAGGGAAAAAGAGAACGAATCTCTTCATTTTCTAAAGAGATATTTTCATCCTTTACCCATTTAACATTATCTATTTGTTGCAACACACTTGGCAATATAGGAAGATATTTTTCACGAGCTTTACGTAAGAGGTTTTCGGATAACATGAGAATTCACTCTTTTGCTTTTTTTCGCTTAAGTATGAGCTTAAAGGGGTTAAAATGACAATCATTTAAAAATCAGTTGACGAAAAGAGCTTATTTTCTCTAAATTACTTCTTTGCCCAGATGGTGGAATGGCAGACACGCCAGATTTAGGTTCTGGTGCCTCGCGGTGTGCAGGTTCGAGTCCTGTTCTGGGCAAATTTCGGGATACTTTTCTAAAGGGAAGTGTCCTTTATTTGATAGTTCATGTAGTGTTACAGAAAGCTTTTTGTCTTTTCAAAGTTCTGAAATATAGCAACTGCTATTTTTATTCAACTTCAGAATCAAAGCAGGTGAATAATCTACACTCTTCAGTTTCGCAAGCTAAATTTCTTTTGAGGATCATACGGACCTGTTGAAATTTCAACAAGAACACCTTGAGAACACATTTTTTTTAATCTTGAACTTGTGGTCCTCGCGGTTACTTTCCATAGTCCCTGCGCTTTTTTAGGCAATATTTCTTTATGTTCTTTTAAGTATTCAATGATTTGCTTCTGCCATTCTTCAACCCCAATGAACGCGTTAACGCTATGATAATATAGAGTCGTGCGAAAGAAATTGCCTAATTCTTCAAATTTTGGGAGAGGTATTCCTTGTTGCTTACAAATATTTAGCATTCGTCCAAGACCAGACCCCCATTGCTCGATCAAATTTAATTCTCTAAATACACGACCAATCACACGATTACGCAGTTGAGAGATGCCTGAAAGAGCCGCTTCAAAGCTTAATCCAAAAGGCAAACAACCAGGATTTGTTATTTCTATACGATCCTCAAAAATCGCTACTTGGATCGAAGCTCCTTTGATTGAATAATCAGTGTGTAATAGAGCATTAACCACAGCTTCTCTAATTACAACAGGGGGGTATTGAAGGATATCTTTGCGCCTTGTTTTGCCAATTTCAGCAGCCATTGAAGTATGGCGACGAATAAATGCTATAATGGGTTCTAACGCTATTGAAATTGGCACTTCAAGAGCTTGTTGATCAATAATTTGCGATTTATTTGTGCCTGAAAATCGTCCCAGGCGAATAATTGCATCTGGAAAAAAATCTTTATAACGATCAGAAAATAATAATACCGCTCCATTTGACGGCAATTCTTTAGCATGGTATTGAATAATAAGTCCCAGCGATTTAGCAGTACGATCAGTCAACTTTTTTGAAATATTAGCAAATAATTCTTTGGCTAAATCAAAATCGACCTCGTTTACAGCGCAATCAAAGTTAGGCTGTTCATCAAAATATTTATGCTCTTTCAGCCTTTGGATTTCTAAGATAGTGGTAGCATCCGCTAAACGATTAGTTGAGCCAAATCTAACATAAGTACCTTCTTCTATTCCTTTTGATTTGATATAGTACGGGCCAAAACTATGAGGAACAGAGATAATAAGCAAGTCTCTATCTCTCCAAGTATGAAGTTGTAATGAAGGAATTAGCAAAGGTGAAACCGAATCTGCAATTACATTCGCAATGCGTTCTTCCTCTTCTAAAACATCTGCAAGACCAATTACATCTTTAGTTCTATCTTTAATACCAATAACTAAAGTACCACCTGCTGTATTTGCAAAAGCCACAATAGTTTGAATAATCTTCTGTAACGATTTGGTATTTTCCTTAAATTCAAGTGTTTTTCCTTCTTCCTTTATCAGCAGCTCCTCTAACATGGCTATCCTTTATTTTATTTACCCAGAAAATAACCCGGAAATACTAAGAAGTCAAGATTTTCTGGGTTATTTTCATAGTCTGGGATACCAATCTCTTAGAATGTTTTAGCAATTCTCTGCTGAATGACAACTAAAGGAGCTCTTTAAAAGTTCTAATCTTAAAGAAAGACCCTCCAAGCAAAAGAATAGGAATATTAAAGATTTGCTGATTTATACTCTGTGATTCCAAAAAAAGCGACGTATACGAACAACTGCATCTAGAAAAAAGAGCAATCAATTAATTCCAAAGTTATTCATTATGCTTGCTTTCAATACTGTTAGAATAGAAACTGCCTTGATATTCAATATCTTTAAAAAAGAATGGAAATTTATGGAATCCAAAATCAATTTAATCAAAATCCGATCTATGGATAAAAGTCAAAGACTTATGTTTTTTGTTATTCATTCTTGTTTTTTACTGACTTCATTACCCAGTTGGGCTCTGCAACACCCAACAGGCTTTGTGACTTTAGAAGAATGTATCGAACAAGGAAATTTTATAGAAAACACTCTTCAAGAAACTGATTCACAACAATTTGTCCTTTCTCTAAAAAATGGAGTTGTTGTTAATGAAGGAGGAATTATCACCCAAGAGGGCAAGATCTTCAAAGACACAGAAACTTACAAAGAAGATCAACATCACCTTTTAGCCAGCGGACGTAATATTGCAAGCGAAAACTCAATTTCTTTTAAGGGTCGACTTGTAGTAATTTCTTCTCCTGGTCAAGAAAACTGGTATCATTGGCTTTTTCAAGTACTCCCAAGAATTAAGATTTTAGTCGATTCTGGTATTGAGTATGATAAAATTTATCTCCATAATATGAAATTCAATTGGCAAAGCGAATCTCTTTCTATTGTGATGAAGCATTTGAAAATCCCAGAAGATCGATTATTTTTAACAACAAAAGATGATTACATCATTGAGGCTACAGACCTCATCGTTCCTTCTGTTCCTTTTATACCCTCTAAATCATCCATTTTCCCTTCTTGGCTTAAAGATTTTATCCAAAGTACTTTTCTTGTTGGTGTGTCTGATGCAAATACTCCAGAGCGTATTTATATTTCTCGTTCCAAAGCTGCTGTAAGGCGTATTGCAAATGAAGCCTCTTTAGTAAATTTATTGGAGAAAAAAGGCTTTGTCACTCTAAATTTAGAAGAACTACCCGTTCAGAGCCAAGCTGAAATTTTTCACAATGCTAAAGTCATCATAGGACCTCATGGATCTGGCTTCACAAACTTAATTTTCTCTAAACCAAATACCTGTGTAATTGAGATTGACCATGGCTTAAACGATGAAAGGCAACGCAGTTTTTATAAACGCATGGCACAAATCATGGATTGTCAGTATAAAGGATATTATGCCGACCTAGTAGAGGAAGAAAACCTTGAGGATGATATTGAAGTTAATATCCTAGATTTTAATGATTTTTGTGCTCAATTGGGAATTTTCTAAGTATTACACCTCTCAATATATTAAAAGTTCAACAAAGAACCTCGTTTGAGGTTCTTATAGCACACATGTCTTAAAAACCTCTGTACAGGACAATTTTTTAGGAGCGGATAAAAAGAACAGTCCGCCAATATGATCAAAGGTCTGGGATAATACTTCCAGAAAGCATTTTAAGAGGTATTATGAGACATATTTTAGCAGAACATTTGATTGGAACCCAAGCCTATGCTAACTGTATTAGTCAACGGAGAAGAAAAAAAATGCGTTGTAGGTATGTTTTTGAGAGGGGTAGAAAAAATTGTCCTGTACAGAACTTAAAAACAAGGTTCTCTATCTTAGTCTCTGAATCTCAGCTGTATTTCTGTCATATTCTGCTTTTTTTAGAAAATACTCTTTTGCAAATTGTGTTTTTTGCTGCATTTCATGACAAGTAGCAACTCTGCCGAGTACATCTGACATATCTTGCTGTAAATTAATATTCTTATCTTCTAACGCACTGATGCGACGTAAACGTGATTCATTATCTGAGTAAATGCTTAACACTTCTCCAGCATTACGAGCAATCATACACATAGATTGTTCAATTTCAGCCGATAGCTTAAGGCTATCTGCTACCTGGAATAGCTCTTGTTTTTGTATTGCAACTTGACGTTGTAGTTGGTCATTAGCATCTTGCAGTTCTCTAATTCTTTGTAAATCTTCATTGCGTAGGCTCATTCGTTCTTTACCAACATAAAATTCAAAGCGACTATTCAAATCCTGCTTAGAACTAACGGTTTGAGCCTTGTCTATTTTTACTTCAGGAATAGAAGCAATAACAGGAGTGCTTATTTGTGTTTCAAGCTCTTTATTTGGAGCATCTTGACCATTTAACTGTTTATTTAACTTAGAACTTCCTAGCTGTTTGGTTCTTGGAGTGGATTGGCCACCTAATTGCTTAGTTGACATGTGACACCTTCCTTATTTTAAGACATGTTTACTATAAATTGTTTACGGAAAGCTTTTATATGGGTCTCTAGCTTAAGCTCCGCTAACTTAATAATAGATTTATAGTTTTAATTTGTCAATTAACTAGATTATATAAATTAATATAGTTTTTATTGTAAAAACAACTATTTAAAATAAAAAAAATAAAAAAATAGAACTTTTTTATTTGCGTCAAAAGAACAATTTGCTAGGTTGATAAATTACTCTCTTAGAACAAAATATGAGAAATAATTTTCTTAAATTATCGAAATATGGGTGCTTTATGCCAAAAAAATACATACAACTGCTCTTATCCATTAATTTTTGCTTAACAGCAATAGCAGCCGCTACAGATTCAGATGCTGGTGACGATGATAGTTTTGTTGTGATCCCAGATCACGAAGTAAACACACCCAATGATATAAGTTCGAAAAATGAAGAAGAAGATAATTGGGTAGCAAGTACTGGATTTAGAAGACCGGATCATTTCCCAAACCCTGAATCCTCTATAGAGGGTGAATTAAATGATGATAGTTTTGTTGTGATCCCAGATCACAAAATAAACGAAATCCATCCAAATGATATAGATTGGGAAGACGAAGGGGATGATTGGGTAGCAGGTACTGCACTTGGAAGACCGGATCATTTCCCAAACCCTGAATCCTCTATAGAGGATGAATTAAATGATCAATTTCACCACATTTGGCACCATTTGGAGAAAATAAACGAAATCCATCCATCTGAACTATTACAAAGATTTCTATTAGCGCATCAAGAGCGCCCTATCCTATACGATTACGATTACGATGAAAGCAACCTTCAAAAAGACTTAACACAAGATATATCTGTTCAATTCGTTTATCTTTATCGTGACTTACAAACACTTTCAAAATACCAATTTAAAGAAGAGTTAGATGAAAATAGCCAAGCTGCACTAGACACTCAATTCAAGGAAATCTGTAATTGCGTGGATAAAATTTACGATCTCTATAAATCTAAAACATCTCTATCCAAAAATGATCAACTTCTCTTAAACCGTCAACTAGAAGAACTTCTCTTTTTTTCCCAAAATTTCCTTGCAGAAGGTTCAGGGGTGTCTTTAAATGAGCTTGAAAACAACGGAACCCTGCATCTTGCTAAAAGAGAGGTAGATTCAACATCTAACACAAGGATAGAATTAGATAATCAATTTAATCAAATTTGGGACTGTTTGGATAAGATGAATAAAATCCATCAATCTGAGCTGTTACAAAGACTTATATCTTATCATAGAGATACAAAAACTTCATATAATGAAAACTTAGAAGAAGACGGAGCTGTATCAGGAATTAGCAGGGGAATTTTAGAAAATCAATTCAGACAACTTCAAATAGCTTTAACAAATTGTTCTCAATATCAATTTAAAGAAGAGTTAGATGAAGGTAGCAAAGCAAATCTTGGTATTCAACTTGATCAAATTAAGGACTGCTTAAACACCGTTTATGGGATCTATGACTTCGAAAAAGAATCTTTATCCAAAGAAGAGAAAAGTTTTTTAAGTGATCAATTAGAAGAGCTCCACAACTTTTTCTATAATTTAGAAAAATTGCTACGAGAGGAATCATTAATTTACCCGCAATATGAGCATACTATCAATAGTCAAGAGGTAAATATACCCGATCCTTTAAAAAGTTCTCAAAGTTCGCTAGATAAAATTCAAATGCTATTAGATAGTTGTAAAAAAGAAGACTCTTTAATTTACCCCCAATATGAGTATATTATCAATAGTCAAGAGGTAAATATATCCGATCTTTTAAAAAGTTCTCAAACTGAAAATAAGATCACAGATTACTTCCTTTATTTTAATAAAGCTGAAGGGTTAATAGAGCTAGAACATGAAGAACATGAAGAATCCTATACAGAGACCTATACAACAACATGGAGAATCCGGCCAGCTGATGTTAATCTTGTAAAGGATTGGCGAGAAAACGATCCTATTACTATAGATAAGACAAGCATTTTTTCAAAATACACCATGCGTGGAGAAAGCCTTGCGTTTACCCTTAATAATGATAAAAAATCCGTGCGGGCTAATTTTGTTTGCAAGAGCTCCAATCAGAATACATACACTATACTATCGATAGATTATCTTGAAAATATTGTAGCTCTCAAAAATGGTCCCTGTTTATTTGTGCGACAAGGAGATTTGAAAGAATGGCATGTTAAAGACACTGTAGTTCTACAAAAATCCGAGGCCGCTACTGATACAAATCATTCATATGAGTTAATTAATAAAACAAGAAATAAAACAAATTGGGTTTTCTTAAAAAAGTGATACTAAATTTTTAATTCAAGCCTTGTTTCTCCTAAAAGAAACAAGGCTTTTTTTATACATGTGGTAGAAAAAGGCAGATAGACTCCATTTCTTGAGGAGTTAAGCCTCCATGAGCTGCAAAAAAATGTTGTTCAAAGCGGTTTTTTTCAAACCACCAAACAGCCTCGCCGTAGTAAGGTAGAATGACTAGATTTGCTATTCTTTGTTGCAATCTTTCTGAAGCTACGCCAAAAAATCCATCCTTCATCATTTTTTTTGTCAAAACAACATCAGCTATGCCTTTTAATTTTTTTTCTAAAAAGCTTGCCGTTTCTAATAATTTTTCCTCTTGAATATGTAAAAACAAATCTCTACAAGAACCAGCAGGAGCTAATATCCGACCTTGGCTATCTTTTTTCATAGCTGGAAGAATAGAAGGGGTAAAATGATTCAAGTAAAGCGTTTTGTCAGGATCTACAGGACTCATTCCATGATCTGCTGTAAATAAAGTAGCAATGCGCTTTTTTGACTTGCGAAGAGGCGTCCAAAAGTGATTTTCAATGAGTTTCCAACAATCCATTACAGCGTTAGAGAAAAAATCAGATGTAATGCCATGTCGATGTCCCATTGAGTCAATATCTGCAAGATAAACAAAACAATAAAAAGGGGTTTGCTTAGGATTGCAGCATAAGTCTAATAATGAATCTAAAGCGGAAGGAAATGTTGTATAAGGAACCATTGTTGCTGCTTCACATAAAGCTTTAGAATAAGAGGAATGAGCAATCTTATCGCTTTGAAATACATAGCTTGCAATATTGTGGTTAAGCAATTTTTGATAAAATGTCTCAAACGGAAAAATCTGCTTAGGCTCATACTTAGGGATTAATCGGTCAGCAGATTTATCCCCTGCATAAGAAAAAAGTAAGGGGGTGATGATTTTCTCTACGATGGGCTCATAGTAAAACCATTCATAAATTCCCGCTTCCCCTACGTTTAGACCTGTGTGTATTGTAGTTACATGAGCCGCTGTTGTAGAAGGAAATTGAGAGGAGATTTTAGAAACCACTCCTTCTTCTACAGCTCGCATGAGAAAAGGACAAGAGGGTAAAAATTTTTCAAAGAATTCCCAACCAAAACCATCAATCAGAAAAAGCACTACACCATCATAGTCTCCATAGCTACTTGCTATTGCAGATTTTGGCAGACCACCTTTAGACTGTTTTGTTAGCAAATTCATAATGGTTTGAGAAAACTGGGAGAATGCATAACCTTGATAAAGCGGCTTCTTAAAATAAGAAGTGTATTGAGCAAGTTTCAATGCATCTAAAGACTCTTGATTAATCAAAGAAAATCTCCTAATAACTGTACTTTATTCTATTTTTTAGATAATATATGTTCCTTTTAATATAAGAAATTCGATTATGAAAAAAAATTTTTCTCCGAAGCGTTGTATTAGCGTTTTTGCTTTAGCCATGATTAATTTAGCTGCTATTGGGAGCGTGAAAAACTGGCCCATTACAGCAGAGTATGGCTTTACATCTATTTTTTATCTTTTATTAGCAGCTCTTGTCTTTTTTTTACCTTTATCGCTTGTATCAGCAGAACTCGCTACCGGTTGGCCCCAAGCTGGAGGAGTATTTGTCTGGGTAAAAGAAGCTTTTGGTCCAAAAATAGGATTTTTAGCCATCTGGCTTCAATGGATTGAAAATGTAATCTGGTACCCTACTATTCTCTCTTTTATCGCAGCTACTCTAGCTTACCTTTTTAAGCCAGAATTAGCTGGCAATACCATATATACCTTAGCGGTGGTTCTCATCTGCTTCTGGGCAGCTACTTTGTTGAATTTAATGGGCATGCAAACCTCGAGCTTAATTAGCTCTATTAGCGTAGTGCTTGGATCTTTTATTCCCGGAATCTTCATTATTGGACTTGGTCTTTTTTGGTTCTTTCAAGGCAACTCCTTAGAAATTACTTTAGACTGGCAACATTTAATCCCCCATGTCACCTCTATTGATAGTATGGTATTTTTTACAGGAGTCATTCTCTCTTTTTGTGGAATGGAGATGTCTGCAGCTCATGCTAGAGATGTAAAAGATCCACAAAGAAATTACCCAAGAGCGATCCTACTTTCTGTAGTTATCATTTTGAGCATGTCTGTTTTAGGCGTATTATCTATTGCTAGTGTTGTTCCTCAAAAAGAAATAAGTTTAGTTGCAGGCTCAATGCAAGCTTTTGTGCATTTTTTTAACAAATATAACTTAAACTGGTTTACGCCCTATATTGCAGCCCTTGTTGCCATTGGAGCTTTTGGATCTATGAGCACTTGGATTGTAGGTCCGACTAAAGGCCTTTTAGCTGCAGCTAAATCAGGAGACTTGCCTCCTATATTTCGCTTAGTGAATCGAAAAGCGGTTCCTATTAACCTGCTTATTTTACAAGCTGTTATTGTCACCTTTCTATCCCTTGTATTTGTCTGTATGCCCAGCGTAAGCAGTGCCTTTTGGATTTTAACTGTAATTGTAGCTCAGCTATATCTGGTCATGTATATCTTGCTATTTGCTTCTGCTATTAAACTGCGCTACACTAAACCTCATATCAAGCGCTCTTACTTAGTACCTGGTGGGAAATCAGGAATTTGGTTAATTTCAGGATTAGGGATTCTAAGCTCTTTTTTTGCTATAGCAATTGGCTTTGTCCCGCCCTCTCAAATAGAAACAGGTAGTTTTTTGTTTTATGAGGGTTTTTTAATTATGGGTGTATTAGCTGGTTGTTTGGCTCCCTCTTTAATACTCTTTTTTCAAAAACCTAATTGGAAACATCTTTTACCTCATGAAAAAGAATAAACAAGACACTTCATGGGAATCTTCTTCTGCTTGGTATGATAAGTTAGTTAGTGTGGAAGGACATTACTATCATCGAGAAATCATTATCCCTGGGATTTTGGATCTGCTAAAACAATATCCAGACCCTGATGGATTCTTATTAGATCTTGCCTGCGGACAAGGAGTATTGTCTCGTCATTTACCCAAAAAAATGAAATACATTGGAGTCGATGTTTCCCCTTCTTTGATTCAATCAGCTCAAAAAGACGCATCTAGTAATCATCGATTTTTTGTGCATGATTTTACCCATCCCCTGCCGATCCCAAGAACGCTATGTAGCCATGCATGTTGTATACTCGCTCTGCAAAATATATCCTCTATTACTCCTTTACTTCAATGTGCCTGGGAGCATCTTAAAAAAAATGCCCCGCTCATTTTAGTTCTAAATCATCCTAGCTTTCGCATTCCTAGGCAATCGAGTTGGGGTATAGATCCTGCAAAAAAGTTACAGTATCGTCGAATGGATTGTTATATGACACCTTTGGAAATCCCCATCCAGACACATCCTAGTCTTAAAACTAAGTCAGAGACAACTTGGTCATTTCATTATCCACTATCTACTTATAGTACTCTTTTAAAGGAAAGCGGCTTTACGATTGATCTCATTCAAGAATGGTGCTCGAATAAGAAAAGCCAAGGAAAAATGGCTACTATGGAGAACCGTTCACGTAAAGAATTTCCCCTCTTTATGACCCTTGTTACACGCAAGATTTAAAAGTTCATCTCTTGACGTTTTTTTTCTCGTTCTTTTTTTTCTTTTTTACGCCTTTGCCTACGATCATCGGCTTCCTGATAACGTCTTTTTTCAAGAGCCCTTTCTGGGATTACTTGAGGAACCTCTACAGGACTCCCTGTATCATCTAATGCTACAAAAGTAAAATAAGCGGATAAAATGTGTTTACTATGTCCTGTAGTATAGTGCTCAGCTATTACTTTTACGCCAATTTCCATAGAGGTTCTCCAACTACGATTAATTGCTGCTTTGAAGACCAAAATATCCCCTCTACGAGCTGGCCCTAAAAAATGCATAGAATCAACCGACGCTGTTACGCAAATACGTTCACTATGTCTTTCCGCTACTACTGAAGCAACACGATCTAAAATAGACATGACCAACCCACCGAATACAGTATCATTAGAATTAAGATCATTGGGAAACACCTTATACGTTTGATCATTAATAGCAGATTCAGAAACTTTTTTAGGAACAAAAGACATGAAAACCTCCTTTACTTATGCTTAGTATATCGAATCCGCTTTTAGAAAGTACTCTAATCTGCTAACCTTAAGTTTAAAAACAAAAAAGAGAGACTTATGTGTGGTATATTTGCATATATTGGACCGCGCAACCCTGCAAAAACCTGTCTAAAGGGACTAAAGCAACTCGAATACCGTGGATATGATTCTGCGGGAGTAGCTGGAGTAGAAAAGGGGATATTAATCACCTACAAAGCAGTAGGTAAATTAAGTGCTTTAGAACATGTAATTGAGCGCTGTCAAAACCATCAATTACACCTTGCTATTGCTCATACTCGTTGGGCAACTCACGGTAAGCCAACAGAGGAAAATGCTCATCCTCATTTTGATCAAACAAAGTCCTTAGCTGTTGTGCATAACGGAATCATTGAAAATCATTTTGCCCTTCGCTCCATGCTGCAAGAAAAAGGCAGGCACTTTTATTCAGATACAGATACAGAGGTAATAGCGCAGCTTATTTCTCATTTTTATCAAAATGACCTGCTCTCTGCGGTAAAGGAGGCTGTTTCTTTGCTTAAAGGCTTTTGGGCTCTTGCTATCATCCATAAAGATCATCCAGATCAAATCATTGCAGCCGCCTATCAAAACTCCATTGCTATTGGTTGTAATTTTGCATCTGAGGAAGTATTTATATCTTCAGATGCAAATGCTTTTTGTGAAACAGACCTAGAAGTCATGTTCTTACATAGCAAGGAAATAGCCTGTATTTCCTCTCAAAATATCCAAGTATTCGATAATACACACACACAAATTAAGAAGTCAACAGAGCACTTTGAAATAGAAAAAACACTCGTTTCTAAAAATGGTTATCCTCATTTTATGCTCAAAGAGATCTTTGAGCAGCCCAAAGTGACTCAACAAGCTTTCCACAATCGACTTTTACACCACCAAGGCACTGCTTTTTTTGAAGAGCTTCTCTTTACTTTAGAAGAATTAATAGAAGTGCGCCAAATCTTAATTATTGCTTGTGGCTCTTCTTGGCATGCAGGTCTGCTCGCTGCTGCTTTTCTTCAAGAAAAAGCACGAATTCCTACTCAGGCTCATATCGCTTCAGAATTTCGCTATAGCCATCCTATCCTCTCTAAAGAAACATTAGTGATTGCTATTAGTCAATCAGGAGAAACCCTAGACACCTTAGCCGCTGTTAGAGAAGTGAAAAAGATGGGCGCAAAGGTCTTAGGGGTTTGTAATGTGGCTCACTCCACTTTGTCAAGAGAAGCAGACTCAACGCTGTTTTTAAAAGCAGGAACAGAAATTAGTGTCTGTTCAACAAAAGCCTTTACCAATCAATTGATCGTTCTTTTTTTATTTAGTCTCCAGATGGCAAGACTGCGACAAATGGACCTAAAAACAGGACAGTATTGGGTTCATGAAATAGAGGCTATCCCCAGACACGTAGAAGCTATCTTACAACAAAAAGAGATCATTTCCCATTTTGCTAAACAATATGCGCATTTGCAGCATTTCTTCTTTTTAGGACGCAGTTATATGTATCCCACCAGCTTAGAGGCTGCTTTGAAGCTCAAAGAAATTAGCTATATCAATGCACAGGCCTATCCAGCAGGCGAGATGAAACACGGGCCCATTGCCCTTGTTGATCCCTCTTTAGCTGTCATTGCCTTATGTGGCAACAAACATACCATAGAAAAAATGCTAAGTAATTTAATGGAAATTCAAGCCCGAAATGCGCCTATTTTAGCATTTGCACCCAAAAGCTGTTTAGATATTTCTCTCATTACCAATCAAGTGGTCTGGCTTCCTTCCTCGCCAGATGCCCTCTCTTGTATTTTCTATTCAGTAGCTACCCAGCTTTTTGCCTACTATATAGCACTTGAAAGAGGCACTGATATCGATCAACCTCGTAATCTTGCTAAATCGGTAACTGTGGAATAAGATTATTCATCTTTCAATCTATAAAAGCAAATATAGCTGTTTTTTGCAGCACTTAACATCTCTTTTTTGCTAATGTAAGAAACGCTTCCGTCATTACACTCCACCCATTGACCTTGGACTTTCCGGTATGCAATATAATGACCACCATTTGAAGAGCTCCCTAAATGAACAATAAAGGAGCTTAGTTCATAGAGACCAGAAGGAGAATTTTTACTATTAAGTAGTTTTGCATCCAGTTGTTCGGGGACTTCAATAGGATGAGTAAGCTTAGTCCGATCTGCCTTAAATCGTGCAAAATTAATGAATAAATCTTTAGGTAGTGTATTAAGTTTTATTTCTTCTTTAACTGGAGACACCTCAGTATAAATTCCATTTACCAGATATCGACGTGTTTCTGAACCTATGCCTATCTCTTTATCACAAAAATGTTTTTCCAAAAGTGAGCTTAATGTAAAATCTTCTTGTTTTGCATCAAAGTTAATTTTAATTCCATAATTAGTTCTTTCTTTTCTATATGTATTATCTGCATGCAGAGATGAACAATCTTTATGGGGCGTTTCTTTAAGAGCTTTTATAGATTGATAATGTATCACATTTTCAAATTTATAATTTATCGAAGAGGTATTTATTAGGTTTTGTTCCTTAATAATATGATCATTTTCTGCAAAAAGAATAGTCAAAATTTCACTTGCATCTTCTTGGACATTTTCTTTTCTACTGATCTCCTTAGGACTTAAATAATGCATTGCAAGACGTAAGTTATTGGATACTTCTTCTGAAATAAGCTCCTGCTTTTCAATCGCTTGATCATAAGAATCTAAAATAGAAAGCATCTGATTCCCGCATTCTCGATCTTCTTTTTTTGTGCTTTTAGCATAGTAGCTAGCAACTGTAGCATAAATATTGCGTAATGCTGGCTCATTTACTATCATTTGCAAACAAGAGTTAAACCCGCAATTCATTGACTTGTTTTGAAAACCTACTGGTTTATGGTTAATAGCTGGAATTTGTTCTAAATAGCTATCTACCTTCTCTTTTAACGATATTTTAATAGATGAAGAATCTAGAGTTTTTAGGCTCTCTTCAGACAACGAAGAACTGTCTAATATACACCTTGGTGTTTCTATTTTTTTAAGAACTGCAAAAATCTTATCATTCTGAGACGCTGTTAGACTAAATTCAGGCACTTTTCTCATAGTTCCATCTGTATCTTTAACTGTACAAACAAAGCCTGTTTTTAGATCGATAGAAGTTGTTATTTCAATATTTTTAACATTCTTATACTTAAAGTTGATGTGTTTTTGAAGCGCTTCTTGTAAATTAATACCTTTTGCTTGCTCTAAATAGCTCTGAGTAATCTCTTCCCAGTCTGAGCCTGATTTTTTGTGATGAACTGTAAGATAGTATGACTTTCCATTTAAGTTGATAACAGAACTCAACTCATCTGTAGAACTAGGAGAAGATGATGCTGTATAGAAAGAAGATTCTACAGAGCGCATAGAACGTGTTGAAGTCATATTATTACACTTTATTTAGTTTATTATTACCATATTATACAATAAATAGAATAAAACTTCAATTAATTCGGAATTTAAATCATTATTAATTTTTATTATACTTTTTTTTGTAAGTATCTAATAATAAATAATTTACAATTTAATAAACTGGTTATTAATTGAACCTTAATCATTGTCCACATTCTTATTAGTTGGGATAAGCAAGATCTTCTGCAAAAAAACGAAAGTTTTTTTGAAGATCTTGTAAAGAAAATGGGTTAAGATCTTGCCAAGACGATAACCATTGAATATTAATTAAGGCTGTTTTTTAGAATAAGAAAGCATACAGACATAAGGATTCGAATCCTCTTTAAAAAAAGATTTAGCTGTAGACTTAACTGTTCCTAGCAATTTATAAAGAAAACTAGATTGTTCTTTTAGTGCATGATTATCAGTTTGCTGACATTCACTTTCTTTTTGAAAAGCAGCATAAGGATTAGAGTACTTTAGTTCTTCTTCTTGAAAATTTCCTAAAAGCTGTTGTAATTGATTTTCATTAACATCTGTTACCTGACTATCATCAAACTTTTTCCACTGATTGTTCACTTTTCGGTAGGCAATATAATGCCCGCTTTTATCGGTTTCTCCTAAATGTACAATAAAACCTTCTAGCTCATATGTATGAGTAGAGCTCTCTTTTAAAAGATCTTGTGGAAAATGAAGGTTTATTGGAATGCAAACATCAGAAGCATCTTTTCTATTATTCGTAAATAGGTCAATGATAAGATGATTGGGTAAAGAGACATATTGATCTTCAGATATATACCTTACGTTTACACCATTTTCTTCTATTTCATTAATCTCTAAGCAATGCTTTCTTAAAAGCTCTTCCAAGCTTGCCTTTTGGTTAAATTGATTATTTATAGAGATCCGAAAGTACTTATGATTTTCAGGCTGCTCGATACTAGGTTCTGTCTTTCCATCTCCTACTTGTTTATATTTCATTTTTTCAAAATGGATTTCCAGATGAGAAAGATCTAGTCTCTCTTTACAAATATTAAAAAACGCCTCGAGAAAAGCGGTTGGATCTTCTTGGGTAAAAATATTTTGATCAATTAAGTTAGAGGATGATTTTTGAACTAACTGCTTTCGAAATTCATCACCAATAGTTTCAGGGGCTGAAGCCCATCCTTTATATAAAGCTTCATTATATATATTTGCTATTTCCTGAAAGCACTCTTCCCACATTCTTCTTAACTCTGGATTATTTAAAATGATTTGCAGAGTTGCATTTATACAACAATTATTCCCTAACCTATTCAATCCTATTACTCGTTCATTATCACAAGGTATTGACCTTTTAAAAGGCTTTTGAGAAGATTTTACTGAAGTAGTGGGCTTACGTTTTCTTGTAATTGCTTCTAGTGAAATTCTAATAAACGAAGAATTTAGATGGGTTTTTGAGTTTAGATTTCTATCTCTTATCCGATTTATTTTATTATTAAGAAGGGTTTGCAGAAATTTAATGCTTTGAAATCTAGTAAATCCAGGAACTTCTTTTTTTGTAGCTCCTTGATAATCTTGAATTGTACAAGCTGTAGGAGAAATTTCTATATTAATTGTCTCACGCTGTTCTTTGAATTAGCTCTGAAGAAAACGTTGGAAATCATTTTTGTCTATTTTTGAATAGTTATCAGTAATCGCTTCTGCTTGATTTGATTCTTTATACTAAATTTTAAGACGATAGGATTTTCCATGCAATGGAATAGTTCGCTCTAGTTCATTTCCCCTAAAAATAGAAGAACTCTCTATATGGGAAGAATGAGAGAAGTTTGTTGTCATATCCTTGACCTTAATTTGTTTTGTAAGTCTCTGGTTAAAGAGGGATCTTCTAAACAAAAATAAAGTTTTTGAAGGTCTTGTAAAGATAGCTTTGAATTGGATTTAACATGTAGCTCTTTCCAATAATCACCACAACAGGGATCTTGCTCTAAATAGCTGCATATTGATTCTTTTTTGGTTCTTTCTAATAGGGTTTTAGTAAACAAAGGATTTAGGGTTAATTTAAGGTGTTCTTCAGAAAATGAGGGATCTAGAGCAATGAGCTTTGAGCTTTTCTGTTGATCTACCTCGGTAAAAAGACTGAATATTTTATTAAATAAACGATCAATCTTAGCTTGATCTGCGTTATTTTCGATTTTGGCCATTTTATATCGTAAAGAACCACAACTAGAATTCTTTCTCTTACGACCAATAATAGATTGAACAGGGTTAGAGGTAGTATTGGAAACTTCCTCTACTTGAATGGGTAATACATCTGTGGAAGTTATATAACTAGTCATAAATAGCATTTATTTTAATAAGATAACCCATAATTATAGAATAAATTAAATAAAATTCCAATTGTTAATAATTTATATAAATTTTTTTAAGCATTATAAAACTACTCATTTTTAATGACGCCTTTTCAATTTTAAAGTGCGACAGATATAGATTCCATTCTATATGCATGGAAAACTTCTATGGGCGTGCGAAATTGTAGCACTTTTCTAGGTCTATTGTTAAGTAAGTTTTCAATTTCCTGTACAGTTTCATTG
>DASZIJ010000084.1:0-9624 GCA_035949155.1 Candidatus Rhabdochlamydia sp.
GCAAAATAATTCAATAATTGCTAGTTCATCCATTTTGAGCCTTTTTTGTTTTTGGATTTTTAGGGTAAATCAAAAATACCATAAACGATAAAAGGCTCTTTTTCAATATGTTATGATAGCTCTTACGTTAAACTGGCGTAATTGAATAAATTTTTTATTGAAAAAGCTTATGAAAATAAGGTACAAAAAGAAAGGCTAAAAACAAGAGAGGCTTCTATGTATTTTTTTCTTTTAAGCAGTTTAGTGTGCATTCCCTGTTTATTATGTGCAAATATCATACTAGATCAGGCAATGAACAAAGAAGACCAACAAAAAACAGGTGTAGCAAAGCTTAACCGTAGGCAAAAACTGGCTTTGGAAACTTGGTTGAATGATCATTTTATAGCTAAAGAAGAACATACCTCTCAAGATCAAGAGCCTCTTTCTCTATCGATTAACATAGATAATGGACAAAAATTACAGCTGTCTGATGGTTCTATCTGGGAAGTGCACCCTCAAGATGTTGACATTTCTGCGGTTTGGATTACTCCCTTTCCTTTGCAAATAGAAAAAAGCACTAACCCTACTTATCCATTTTTATTGAAAAATACGAGAACTCAAATGAGTGTAAGAGCTAGAAAAAGCAGCTCTACTCCCATGCTAAAACCAAAGGAACCTGTAAGAAAAAACACTATGCCTTACCAGGAAGAGTTTAAGTAGGATCTTCTTCTGTAAATAAATTAAGCAAGTGATTTGTACAACTACTTACAGTTGAAGAACAAACTTTATTAGACCAAAAAGAAAATCCTAAATAATCCAACCTGTAATTACATATCTTATATGCTAACACGCTAGAAATTCTTTGCTCCACGAATTCTTTTACTTTTGTTTTGCTCCCACACATACGCGCTCCAACATAAGCAAAAGCACATGTAAGCACTTGGTTAGCTAAAGCATTGATCATATATCTTGGAATACTCTCTTGCTCCTCTTCATCGGTATAACTAACCGCTGCTAAAGCACAAGAAGCTGTTGTTATTGTTGCATTTTGTAAAACAGGAAATGCATTTTCTTGGAAAACATGTACAGCATTCGTTAATAAACCAATGGCATTTGACGCTATATGAGGTACACAATCAATAGTTATGAAAGGAGTAGCTACCGATCCCAACGCTATTACTGTAGGGGAAACTACCTTAGTTATTAAAGGATTGTTTTTAATGATATTTTTAGCAAATATTCTATCCTCTTCTTCTATAGGCCTATTTATATCTTTTTGATATTTTTCTAAAAGAATTTGCAACTTGTTTATTGAACTATGCGCGTTTATTAACATACGACATACATTCGCAGGATGATTTGCTTTTTTTTTTCTAAAATCTTCTATATCCTTATTTATAAGTTTTAACTGTTTATTTATACTATCTATACCTGATGGAGTAAAGGTTTCAGCTAGCTCATAGGGGATTTTAAGACGTTGTAAACAAGCCACAAGAGACTTTAGTTCTGCTGTAATCTCTTTTTCACTCTCATTTCTACCAGTAAGATTTAAGAATTCTTTAGGGAAAAGCTTCTGTGTTACCCGTAATGGAGAGTCTAGTAATTTTCCAAAATCTACTCGATCTAAAGAAGGAATATCCTCTAGAGAAGGCTTTTTATTGATCGTTTTTTCCAATAAATGGCCTACTTGATTTACTGCTTTTTCTGTTAAATCACCAGATTTATTAGTGAAGTTTTTATAAAGAACGACTGTTTCTTTAAAGCTTTCGGAAATATCCTGTATAAGAGGATTAGGACTTTGAAGAGGGTCCAGTATGACTTCTTGTTGTGCAGGAGAAGAAGAATCTTTTATGATATTTTTTTTGCTAAATAAATTTTTTAATAGAAAAGGGGCTTTTATTGTCTTTCTCAAAGCAAGATCAGCAATATAAGTCGTTGCTCTGCAAGCTCTTAATGCTTGTAAGCCACCTTGATGCGCTCCAGCGCCCAAAGCTATCTTAGTTCTATTAAAATTAGATGTAATTGTATTTAAATTAATAATCATAATAATGTTATAACATAGTTTTTCATTTTTAATAATAAAAAACTAATGAAATCAACAAATTAATTAAAAAAAATAATTGACAAAAAGCTGTTTGTTTTTTAAATTGGCCGAAGCACTACTAAAGGATAGTAAGAATGCCTAACCAATTTACAGAAAAAGTCCAACAGGCTTTTGAAGCAGCTCTTCGTTATGCTCAAAAGCATCTACATACAGAAGTTACTGAAAACCATTTAATCTATTCTTTTTTTGAAAACGTAGAGGGTCTCTTTCATTCTATCGCTCTTTCCTTGAAATTAAATCCTAAAACGCTTCTTAGCCAGTTGGAAGAGATTTTAAATGCATTTCCTAAGTTTACTAAAGCAGGAACAGAGCCCTTCTTTTCCTCCTCATTGCAAAAAATACTTAAAAGCGCTCAAGAACTTGCGGATAAATGGGGAGATTCCTACATAAGCAGCGAACATTTTTTTTATGCTTTTTGGCAATCTGCTCAAGAACCCTTTGCTAGCTGGAAAAACCCCTCTAAGTTATCATTAGAACAATTAGAAAGCTATCTCAAAAATTTAAGAGGCAATATGCATAGTGATTCTCCTACATCAGAAGATCAATATAATGCGCTAGAAAAATATTGCAAAAACCTTACTCAATTAGCCAAAGAAGGAAAATTAGATCCCGTAATTGGTAGAGATGAAGAAATCAGGCGCACTATGCAAGTTCTTAGCAGGCGTACTAAAAACAATCCGTTATTGATTGGAGAGCCAGGTGTTGGGAAAACCGCTATAGCAGAAGGATTAGCTCTGCGAGTTGTTCAAGGGGATGTTCCAGATGCTTTAAAAAATAGAAAACTCTTTGCCTTAGATATGGGCAGCTTAATCGCAGGCACTAAGT
Organism: Candidatus Rhabdochlamydia sp.; assembly: GCA_035949155.1. Classification (GTDB taxonomy): domain Bacteria; phylum Chlamydiota; class Chlamydiia; order Chlamydiales; family Rhabdochlamydiaceae; genus Rhabdochlamydia. The sequence continues at coordinate 2,909 of DASZIJ010000084.1, forward strand.
TTCGTGGAGAATTTGAAGAGCGGTTGAAAAGCATTTTAAAAAAAGTCGAAGAAGCTGAAGGGCAAATTATTCTATTTATTGATGAAATGCATACGCTGATTGGATCTGGCGCTTCAGAAGGAGCGATGGATGCAGCCAATCTATTAAAACCTGCTCTAGCAAGAGGAACACTGCATTGTATTGGGGCTACGACGCTCAGTGAATATAAAAAATATATCGAAAAAGATGCTGCTTTAGAAAGACGCTTTCAACCTATCCTTGTTCAAGAACCCTCACTAGAAGATGCCATTGCCATTTTAAGAGGGTTGCGTGAGCGTTATGAAATTCATCATGGGGTTAGAATTACAGAAGAAGCTCTACATGCAGCTGTGTTTTTATCTGCTCGTTATATCTCTGATCGCTATTTGCCCGATAAAGCTATCGATTTAATCGATGAAGCAGCAAGCGTGATCCGTATGCAAATAAGCTCTCGCCCTTTACCCATAGATATTAAGGAAAGAGAGCTTTCTTCTCTCATCGTAAAACAAGAAGGATTGAAGCGAGAAAACTCCCCTCTTGCGCAAGCAGAAGGAAAAAAAATCCAAGAGTTCATTGCACAAATTAAAGAAGAACTCTCCCTTCTAACCAATGAATGGAACTTAGAAAAGCAATTTATCGAACAAGTAAAACAAAAGAAAAACGCTTTAGAAAACCTTCGTTTTCAAGAACAAGAAGCAGAACGCAAATTCGATTACAATAAAGCTGCAGAGATAAAATATAGTCTTATTCCACAAATGACACAAGAATTAGACCAAGCTCAATCGAGCTTAAATGAGCTCCCTCACAGACTTTTACAAGAGGAGGTAGATGCTCCTTTAATTGCAGAAATCGTAGCCAAATGGACAGGTATTCCTGTGCAAAGAATGCTAGGAGAAGAAAAAATGCGTCTTTTGCATCTAGAAACTTTGCTTAATGAAAAAGTTGTAGGGCAATCTTTTGCAGTAAAAGCAATTAGTGAAGCTATTCGAAGGTCCCGGTCTGGCTTAAATGATCCTGAAAGGCCAATCGGCGCTTTTTTATTTATGGGACCAACAGGGGTGGGAAAAACAGAGCTTGCTAAAGCACTCGCAGAAATCCTCTTTAATCAAGAAGATGCGCTATTGCGCTTTGATATGTCTGAATACATGGAAAAACAATCAACAGCGAAATTAATTGGATCTCCACCTGGCTATATCGGTTATGAAGAAGGAGGACAGTTAACAGAAAAACTGCGTCGTCGTCCCTATGCTGTGGTTTTATTTGATGAAATTGAAAAAGCGCATACGGAGGTTTTTAATCTATTATTACAAGTTTTTGATGAAGGCCATATTACAGATAGCAAAGGCAGAAAAGTAAATTGTAAAAATGCGCTATTTATCATGACCTCTAACTTAGGATCGGAGGAATTAAACACGTATCTTCAAACGCAAACACAACAACTTTCCAAAGAAGCGTTGCTGGAGATATTAGAATCTGTTTTAAAAGCGCACTTTCGCCCAGAATTTCTCAATCGTTTGGATGAAATACTCCCCTTTTTACCTTTGCAAGAAAAAGACATGGAACAAATTGTAGAGATTCAGCTTCAAAAATTAAAAGAGCGCTTAGCAGAAAAAGAAGTGGAGTTGGATTATACAAATGAGGTAAAAGCACTACTTGCAAAAACAGGTTATGACCCTATTTATGGGGCGCGTCCTTTGAAACGTTTAATTCAAAAAAAAGTGGTTAATCTGCTTTCTAATGCTATTTTAGAAGAGAAAATTACCAATCATTCCAAAATTACATTAGTAGTGGATAAAAATGGGTTCATTGCGCTTAAAAATCCCGCAACTGCGTTAAATTAGCCATTTTAATTTTTGCAATTTTTGCAACAAATAGTAGCCCCATTAAACAAAGAACTCCTCCTAAAACAAGCACGCACACACTGCCAAAAAGCTGGCATAGAAGTCCTCCTAATAAAGGCATAACAATCCCTCTTATGCCAATTAGTAAAATGTTGACCCTTGTAAAAGGAGAGCTATCGTGCTCTCCTGCAAAAATTGTACCAGAGAGATTCCAAATCAAATGGCTTCCTGCTTGAGCCACCCCATACAACATAAAACCTAAATAGAGAAAAGCAATATGTATTTGAGCAAAAAGAAGCATAATAGGAAAAATTCCCATTCCAATTAGGACCCATAGGCTGAGCTTAAGAATGTCACATATTCTCAATCCTTTTTTCCATAAGAAGGTAGATCCTGCTACACCCAACGCCATAAAAACAAAGCGAGCTGTTGCCATATTTGTATAAGATAAAGATAGCGTATCTACATAAAAGCTAGAAAAAGCAGGTCCCATTAGCATAAGAGCGCTGCCTCCAAACATAAAAATCCATTGTAGATAACGAAAGTTCTTGTGCTTATGTAATAAGTAAAAGCTTTCCTTCCAAGGTTTTATAGAATTTGGCTGTTCAACTTGGGCCTCCTCTATTATAGGGATTCTCTTAAAAAATAAAATACTGCTTAATCCAATAAGGGAAGCGCAAGAAAATAGAGTTTTCCAATCCATAATATGAGAGCGCAGAAGGTAGGCAAATAAAAGCCCTAAAATACCTGATTCTATAAAACCGAATAGATAATAGAGAGAGAAAGCATCCTCTCTTGGTTTTTTAGGGATCTTACATCTAATAATTTCCATTAAGGAAGGAATAGCAGCTCTACTGAATAATTGATAAGAAGCAGCGGCAAATAGAAAAAAGGAAAAATTCTCTATCCAAGGCAAAAAAACAAACGGCAAATAGGTCAAAAGGAAAGCACCTACTAAATTTGCTATTAAGTGAGATCTTCCCTTTTTAAAATAAGCACTCCAACAAAAAGAAAAAAGGGATAAGACAGGACGTAGCGTAAGAAAAATGGAGAGTTGGAATACATTTGCCACATATTCTTTACGCAAGATGAATGGCAAGAGAGTGTATAACGACACAAGAGGCTCACTAGCAAGATTTGTCCACAGCATGGCTAAACGCGTTTGAGAACAGCCTTTTGTCATGGGTAAAATAGTTCTCCTGTAAAAAAAATTTGAACCTATTTTACCATAGCTCCTGAGTTTCTCTCTAGGAAATAGCTCTTAAGGGATGATCACTTGTTTTTTTGAAGAAAATCGCTAAATTGTGAGCGCAAAGAAGAAGGTATCACTTCCTCGATTCCCGACTTGTCATACATTAAAAAATATGTACAGGCAATCATGATCCCAAATGCAGGATTAAATAAGGCAATAAACAAAGAGATTCCGCAGACCATAGCTCTTTTTATAGTAAGCCGTGCTGTTGCGTTAAGCTTAGAGAATCCTTTAATCTTCCCTAAACTAAGCAACATGCCAACTCCTGATACAGTAAATAATAAAAGTGCATAAATAACCCAAAGACAATCTCCTAAAAACAAAAGTATAAAAAATAACCGCGCCAAAACCGCTGAAAAAATGCGATCTTTTTGCTTAAGTGGCTTACCTATCGATTCTTCTGGGTTTTCAAAGAATTCCTTGCTTGAAGAAGGCTCTTCCGTAGATTCCAATTTTTTGACTTCGGAAATATCGTAAATTGCCATGATATCCTACTTTTTGTGCTTGAGCTTGTTAAAACCATTTAGAGCTGCAATGCGATAACCTTCCGCATAAGTCGGATAGTTAAACACTTGATCGATAAAATAATCAATCTTTGCGTTAAAACTCATTGCTACTTGCCCAATATGAATTAACTCTGTTGCCGCTCGACCTATAATATGAATTCCTAAAATTTCTAATGTATCTGCATGGAATAAAATTTTAAATATACCCGGATCATTTCCAATGATTTGATTTTTAGCAATTTCGTAATAGTAAGCCCTACCAATCTCATATCTAAAATCAAGTTCTTTAAGCTGATTTTCAGTATAACCGCATGAAGAAATTTCTGGAATTGTATAAATGCCAATTGGGTAAAAATCAGGAAAATGATGCGTTTTTGCACCAAAAGCATTTCGAGCTGCTAACCTACCTTGCTCCATGCTAGTAGAAGCTAGAGCTGGTCCTCCAATTACATCCCCTACAGCATAAATATTACGCAGCGTTGTGTGATCAGACCTTTTAACCTGAAAAAGAGCATTCACAGGAATGTAGCCAAATTTATCAATAGAGATTCCCAGATTCTCAATACGCAAATGCTCTACATTAGCGCTTCTTCCCAGAGCATATAATAAGAGCTCTGCCTGTACATGCGTTTTATCTTTAAAAGTCACTCTTACACAATCATCTTTTTTTTCAATTGTATCTAATTCTTTATTTCCCAACATTTTAAGGCCAATTGCATTTAAAGATTTTTGTAGATGCAAACCAATTTCTGCATCTAAAAGAGGTAAGAGATGTGATTTTTTATCGATAACAGTCACTTTTGTTCCTAAAGCAGCAAAAAAACTAGCATATTCAGAACCAATAATCCCTCCTCCTAGCACAAGAAGCGTTTTTGGCAGATGATCAATAGAAAGTAGTCTAGTGGAATCTAAAATTTTTTGATCATCAAAAGGAACAGAATTGGGATTACGTGGCCTAGAACCAGTTGCTATCAAAAAATATTGTCCTTCTACTCTATATAAAATCTTTTTATCAAGACCGAGTACATCGACATGATGAGCATCCTTAAAGCAAGCCGTTCCATGAATGACTTGAATATGATTTTTTTCAAATTGCTTTAATAAAATCTTTCTTTGTTCTTCTAAAACAAATGTAAGTCGATAGTTTAAATCATTAATGGAAACCTCTTTTAACGGGCAATTCTTTCCATAGAAACTTCTTTTATAAAAATCTGTAAGGTCTAAAATAGCTTCTCTTAAAGATTTAGATGGAATTGTGCCAGAATTTAAAGATGCTCCTCCCAATACAGAATCTTTCTCAATAACAAGTACTTTTTTGCCCATTTTTGAAGCTTGAATGGCTGCCTTTTGTCCAGCAGGGCCAGATCCAATAACGATAAAGTCTGCATATATTTCTTTCACATTTTTCTCCTGGAAGCTAAATTCACCCTAACAATCTGAAATATTCTTGTTCAATAAGTTTTAAGTTGCTAAGATCTTTTCTTTTATAAGAATCACAGGAGTAAAGGAAAGATGTCTAAGAGATGTCAAGTCACTGGTAAACGCCCTGTTCGAGGAAAATCCTATGCAATTCGTGGAATTCCAAAGAAAAAAAAGGGAATTGGCTTAAAAATTACCGGTATTAAAAAGCGCCGTTTTCAACCAAATTTAATTAAAAAACGTTTATGGTTTGCAGAAGAAAATCGTTTTATTAGTTTAATCCTATCCGCAAATGCTCTACGCACAATCAATAAAAATGGCTTACCTGCTATTGTTCGTGGGCTTCGCGAAAAGGGTGAAAAGTTTTAAAGGTTTTTTCATTCGGCATAACCTATCAGGTTTTCTCTTTTTTAGAGTTTCGCTCTCCCTCCTGATAGGTAGCCTTTTTCTGTTTTTCATCTGGCTTGTATTTGCTGCAACTACTACCACTTTTCCCTCTATTGAAAATCCTCTGATTTTTTACTCTAATCAAACAAGAGATGACATTAAAGCTGTATTTTATCGAGCGATTAAAAAGGCTAAATCGCATGTTCATTTAAGCATCTATGGGCTAACAGATGCCAGCCTAATTCATATGCTCAATCAAAAGGGATTAAATATCCCTATTGAAGTCTACTATGACTCTTCAGCCTCTCCTAAACTAAACAAAAAACTGAAAACCACTCGCTCTCTTTACTCAGTGAAGACAAAAGGATTGATGCATAGGAAGATCCTGGTTTTAGATAAAGAGCTGATTTTTTTAGGCTCTGCTAATTTTACTCCCTCTTCTCTTCTTCATCACTCCAATCTGGTAATTGGCTTATACCATCCACCGCTTGCTAATTTTCTTCAAGATCCTACCAACTCCTATTACTCTTTTGAAATCAATCAACAACAAGCTGAGGTTTTTTTATTACCAATAGCAGGGAAAGAAGCTCTCTCTCGTTTATTAGAGCTAATCAACCAAGCAAAAAAAACAATCGATATAGCGTCATTTACCCTAACTCATCCGCTTATCTGTGATGCTCTAATCTCTGCAAAAAATCGCAACGTAAGCTTAAACATTGTCTTAGATGGCTATAGCGCCAAAGGAGCTAGCAAAAAAGCATTAGATCGGCTAAAAGCGCAAGGGCTTGCTGTTTGCACAAGTCTTGGCGCTCATCTACTACACCATAAACTTTGTGTAATAGATCAAGAAATTCTGATCACAGGATCTGCTAACTGGACAAAAGCAGCTTTTAGTAAAAATGCAGATCTTTTACTGATTCTTCATCTAAAAGACCCCAAACTCAAAAAATTCCTAAAAAAACTTTGCAAAATCATAAAAGTAGAATCCAAACTTATAGGGATTACTATTCAAGACTCTAGCGCTCTTCCTCTTATCTCTACATCCACGCCTTCAGAAATGATTGTTTCTACTTGATAGTTCCCTCTAAGTTCTAAAATACATTCTTTTTCTATTTGTTCCGGTTTTTTGATTCGAATACACGATATATTACAATTATAGTAATTTAACTTTAAACTTTCATGATAAAGAAGTATAATACTTACATATGGCATATTCCTATGATTTAAGAAAAAAAGCACTCGACTATATAGAGAAAGGCTATTCAAAAGAGGAAGCAAGTCAAATTTTTGGCG
>DASZIJ010000085.1:0-29140 GCA_035949155.1 Candidatus Rhabdochlamydia sp.
AACACCTATTGAATTTTTAAGGGAACAAGTTTGTTAATGTATTTGATAAAGAAATTTTCTAATTTATCAAAAATATGAAGAATAAATTTAAAAACTGATAATTAGTCTATTTTAAAATGGGCGAAATTTGGGGGCAGGTCAATATGAGGCAACCTAAAAAGCCTCGCATTAGGATGTCTGATAAGGAAAGTTTAGCGCTAGTTTCTTGTTAGAAAACCCAAAACTGAGGTGTCTATGCTCTTTACGTCTAGGAAATAGATCAAAAAAAAATTGTCAAATTTTCATTTTAAATGTTATTAAACTATAATTTAAAGCTTAGGAGAATTCATGAAAAAAATTCTGTTTCTTATTTTTCATTCTGTATTAGTTTCATCATCATCCTTATGGGCAGCTTCTTTCACTGTTTCAAGTAATGCAGATAGTGGAATAGGAACTCTTCGGCAAGCTATCATAGACTTTAATACTTCATCCGACGCATCGAGTACGATTACCATTAATCCAGGATTATCTACTATTCTATTGGCTAGCGATTTACCTATTATAGAGCCTGCCATCTCTTCTGTTGTTGATCTTGTGATTACTACATCTGGGCCAGCACCCCAAATAATTGATGGAAATGCCAATCAATTTCGCTTATTGGCTTCTTTTGTGCAGCTCGATATTCAAAACTGCATTTTTCAAAATGGTGGCTCCATTGGAGGAAATGGATACAATGCAGATGCTACTTCTGGTGGTGGTGGTGGTGGATTAGGTGCAGGAGGTGGGATCTATATTGGCCAAGATCAGACGGTAAATCTTACAGGTGTAACGCTAGCCAGTAATAAAGCGCAAGGGGGTTTAGGTGGAAGCTTTGTCCCCACAACAACTTCTCCAACAAATGGAGGAGGAGGAGGAGGAAGTAGTTTCTCATCGGCTCCTAAGGATGCAGTGAATGGTAATGGGGGCGGAGAACATCCAGGAATTGGAGGAACTGGAGGAACTGGAACTGGAGGAGGTGGAACCGGATATGGAGGCGGAAAAGGAGGAGATGGGGGTGGTAGTGGATCCTTTGGTATAGGAGGAACAGGAGGAGGAGACAATGCAGGATCCCCAGCAAGTACCATTAACGGGGGTAATGGGGGATATTGTGGTGGTGGTGGTGGTGCAGGAGATGTTACTTTTGGAGGTGGTGCTGGTGGTGGTGGTGGTGTAAGTGGCGGCAACGGCACTGCTGAAGCGGTAAATTCTGGAGGAGGTGGAGGAGGTTTTGGGAGTGGCGGAGCAGGGGCTGTAATGAACAACTTTGGAGATGGTTCTGCAGGCGGCGGCGGCGGCGGATTTGGTGGTGGTGGTGGTGGGGCAGCAGGAATTGGCTCTGCTCCTTTTGAGGCAAATTGTGGAGGGGGAGGAGGAGGTTTTGGAGGAGGAGGAGGAGGGGGATCGGGAGGCTTTGGAGGCACCCAATCTCATCCAGGAGAAGGAGGAAATTTTGGTGGTATAGGTGGCACAGCGGATTCTCCCGTGGGAGAAATCGGCGGAGCTGGTGGTGGTGGTGCTGGAATCGGAGGGGCTATTTTTGTAGGAGATGGCGCAACCCTTTTTTTAAACAATAACGTTGTTTTATCAAGGAATACCGCTCAGGGAGGTGCAGCTGGAGTGAGTTCTGGTCCGCCTGCTACAAATGGTCAAGGATATGCCAATGATATTTTTCTTTTTAAAGGAGGGGAAGTTCTATTTTATTTCACAGGTAGTTTATCTGCAAATTTTAGTATTCAATCAGATCAAAGTGCACCAATAACAGATGCAGGTATTAACTTACTTGCAGGTACGGTTATACTCTCATCAACAAATAATAACTATAGAGGAGGAACGTACATCTATGCAGCTGGTATCTTAGTTGTTTCCACTGATGCTAATCTTGGGAATCCAACTGGTGGGATTACTTTTAATGGCGGTACTTTAGAAGCAACAAATACCTTTTCATCTGCTAGAACTATCTCTCTTGCAGGACCCGGAATAATCAGTGTTGATCCTTCTTCTGTATTAACACTTTCAGGCATCATTTCTGCTGGAGGTAGTCTAACAAAATCAAATACTGGAACCCTCGCCCTAGAAGGGGCCAACACCTATACGGGGGGGACAATCATTGATGCAGGAACGCTAGCTCTTTCTGGATTAGGGACACTTGCCCCTACAGGATCTGTTACCATCAATGCAGGAAGCTTTGATATTAGTGGAATTACCGCTTCCTCGCAAACCATTGGTGATTTGAGCGGCAGTGGTGGAACTGTAAATTTAGGATCAAACACACTGATTGAAGGGACCTCTAGCAATACAAGTTATGCAGGAGTAATCTCAGGAGCAGGTAGCCTAACCAAACAAAACACCGGAACTTTCATCCTTACAGGTCCTAATACCTACACTGGAGGAACAACTGTTACCTCTGGAACCCTGCAAGGCAATACCACAAGCTTACAAGGAAATATTCTAGACAACGCTTCTGTAGTGTTTAATCAGGCAATAACAGGAACATATAGCGGTATTATTTCAGGATCAGGAAATTTAGGCATACAAGGAGGACAGTTAACCTTTATCAATGACTCCTCATCCTTTACAGGCAATACTTCTATTAATACAGGGACTCTGCTGGTTAATGGCAAACTAGGAGGTATACTTACTGTATTTCCTAACGCAATACTCGGTGGCACTGGAACAGTTGGCACAGTGATTAACAATGGGGTTGTTGCACCAGGTAACTCGATTGGAATTCTAACGGTTAATGGAAATTACACCCAAGGTCCAACTGGTGCATTAGCGATAGAGATAGCTTCTAATGGAGCTACCGATTTGCTTCAAGTAACAGGAACTACTACATTAAATGGGATTCTTCACATTAGCCCTGAACCTGGGGTTTATCTACAAGGAACAACTTATACATTTTTGAATGCAGGGATAGTAATAGGGCAATTTAGTAGCTCTTTTAGCGACCAACCATTAGATTATACCATCAATTATTTTCCTAATCAGGCGCAACTTTTCTTACTTGGTTCTTCTATAGTATTATCCGTACCCAATTCTAATCTTAGTGGCAATGCACGAGCTGTAGCAGATTACTTATTTTGCTCTTCTTTTGATTTTTCTAATGCTGACCTTATTACAGTTATAGAAAGCTTGATCGAATTGCCTATAAATGAATATGCACAAGCATTGAATGAGTTAACCCCTTCTTTATTTGGAGCTCTACCGCTAATGGAACTAGAAAATAACTTCAACATCGTTAATGCTTTTTTTGTCACGGGAGTGGGCCAACGATCCTATTGTTATATCGATATGAATGAACCCACAAGCATTTGGATCAACCCTCTTGGATTTATCTATTCACAAAAAGGACGCCAAGAAGCTCCGGGCTTTACTGCGCATACTTACGGAGTAGTTGGTGGGATGGACCACTTGTTTAGTGATCACTGGAGTATAGGTTTAGGTCTTGGATACTCCCATGAGCAACTTCATTGGAAACATCAAGTAGGAAAAGCTCATGCAAACTCCGCATATCTAGGTCCCTATTTGAAATATGATTCTGAATACTTCTATTTCGATTTTCTGATTTTAGGAGCAGGCAATTTTTATGATGTAGATCGGAAAATCATATTTTCTGGCCTTTCTAGAAAGGCTAATAGCAATTTTAACACTTGGAACATATCAGAGATTATCTTAGCAGGAGTAAGGTTAGAACCCTTCAATATATATAATTTTTTCATTCAGCCTGAATTGATGCTCGATCAATTGAACGTTTTTCAAGAAGACATCCAAGAAAATAATGCCAACTCGATCGATTTATCTGTAAGAAGTAAGTATTCTGCTTTTTTACGCTCGCTTGTTAACGCTAAATTTGTAAAAGAGTTCTGCATTTCTAATGTATTTGTAGTCCCTAGTTTGAATGTAGGTTGGCTAAGAACTACTCCTCTAACAGGTAGTCATTATACCGCACATTTTCGTGCAGATACATTTTGTGCGCCTAGTTTTGCTGTTAGAAGTTTTCATCAAGCAATTGACCAGTTGCTTGTCGGTGTGCAGCTTCTTGTCTCTTGTCAAGGAGATTTTCAGTTATCTATTGGTTATGAAGGGAGTTTTGGAAAAGGCACAAAGGTCAATGAAATGAATATAGCCATGCGTTGGAGATTTTAGATTTATTATTGATTTTGTAAATTTAAAATAAGGTAGAAAATAAAAAGGCCTGAAACCAAGCTCTTATTTTTCTAAATCATTCTAAAAAATGGAAAAGGAGAATATTTATAATTTCAGGCCAATTTAACAGTCCCATATTGGAAATGGCCCAGGAGATGAAGAAACAAAAGTAAAGCCATAGATGAAGGGCTAACGGTTTATCAATAAAAAATCACAGCATCTTTTAGTAATTGCTATCATTTTTTATTCTAGACAACGATATGTGTTTTGTGTAAAAACATAGTAATTATTTTAAAAGATAGTCTTTTGCCCCTATGTTTTTAAGGACCTTAAAAAAATGAAAAAGAAATGCAAATTCTTACTTTTCATTTTACTCTCTTTAGCAGCAATAGCTCTATCGATAGTGTATTTAAGCAGTATTGATATTGCTGTATTAAATCCTAAGGGAATGATCGCAGTAAAAGAGCGCAATTTGTTTATTAAGATCACTTTGATCATGCTGATTGTCGTTATTCCTGTTTTTATCCTTACCTTTGTTATTTCTTGGAAATATAGAGAGGGGAATAAGGCTAAATATACACCGGATTGGGATCAACATTTATTGTCTGAATCTATCTGGTGGGGACTTCCTTGTGCTATTGTTCTAGCAATGGCGATACTGGTTTGGAAAAGCTCTCATGAATTAGATCCGTTTAAACCTCTTGAATCAGATAAGAGACCTCTTAGAATACAGGTAGTTGCTCTGCAGTGGAAATGGCTCTTTATCTATCCAGAACAGGGGATTGCAACGATTAATTTCTTACAATTCCCAGAACAAACTCCAATTAACTTTGAAATAACAGCAGATGCTCCCATGAATTCTTTCTGGATTCCAGAGCTCGGTGGTCAGATTTATGCAATGCCGGGAATGAGCACCAAGCTGCATCTTATAGCTAATGAGAAAGGGAGCTTTAGAGGCTCATCTGCTAATTTAAGCGGACGGGGTTTTGCAGGGATGAGATTTATTGCTAAAGCGAGCTCTCAAGCTGATTTCTATCAATGGGTGGACTCATTCAATGAATCCTCTGATTTTCTGAATCTAGCAGAGTATATTAGATTAGCAGAGCCTAGTGAAAATGATCCTGTGATTTCTTATGTGTTAGACAAGCAAGATTTATACGATTGGATTGTTAGGAAATACACAATGCCGATGACGAGGATGGATTGATATGTTTGGAAAATTAACTTGGGATGCATTCCGCCAAGACCCCATTGAAATCGCAGCAGGAATCTCGATGATTCTTGGCCTGATTATTGTCATAGGGCTTTTATGGTATTTTAAGCGGTTTAGGTGGCTTTGGACAGAGTATTTGACCTCTCTTGATCCCAAGAGAATTGGCGTGATGTACATTGTGGTTGTCTTTATCATGTTACTAAAAGCGGTATTTGATGCTGGCATGATACGCCTGCAACAGATCCTGTCTGTTAGTGATGCTCATGGTTATTTATCATCACCGCATTTTCAGCAGGTTTTTACCGCTCATGGCACGACTATGATTTTCTTTGTAGGTATGGGTCTTGTATTTGGGATTTTAAATTTAATTGTACCTTTGCAAATTGGTGCGCGCGATGTAGCTTTTCCTTTTTTAAATTCTCTGAGTTTCTATTTATTTTCTGTAGGAGCAATCCTTCTTCTTTTATCTCTTATTATTGGTAAATTTTCTGGAACTGGGTGGGTGGCATATCCTCCGCTTTCAGGTCTTAAATACAATCCTGGAGTAGGGGTGGATTACTGGATATGGAGTGTGCAAATTGCAGGTATTGGGAGTTTGCTCTCAGGTATTAACTTTCTTGTTACTATTTTGAAAATGCGTTGTCCAGGGATGACTTTAATGAAAATGCCGTTATTTGTATGGAGTGCTTTATGTACGATGGTTCTGGTAGTTTTTGCTTTTCCGATCTTAACTGCAACTATTGGCATGCTCTCTTTAGATAGATTGCTACATATGCATTTTTTTACTGCAGATTTTGGAGGTAATCCCATGATGTATATCAATCTTATTTGGGCATGGGGGCATCCAGAGGTATATATTTTGATTTTACCTGCTTTTGGGATCTTTTCAGAAGTGGTTGCTACTTTTTCACAAAAACGGTTATTTGGCTATGATTCCATGGTATGGGCACTTGTTGCCATTACCTTATTATCTTTTCTTGTTTGGCTACATCACTTCTTTACTATGGGATCTGGAGCTAATGTGAATGCTTTTTTTGGTATCATGACCATGCTCATTGCTATCCCTACAGGTGTAAAAATTTTTAACTGGTTATTTACCATGTTTAGAGGTCGAGTGCATTTTACAACACCTATGCTTTGGTTTTTAGGTTTTGTATTTATCTTTACTACAGGTGGTATGACCGGTGTTTTGTTATCAGCTGCACCAGTAGATTTTCAAGTGCATAACAGCTTATTTTTAATTGCACATTTCCACTCGATGGTAATTGGTGGCGTTTTATTTGGTTTTTTAGCAGGTATTACCTATTGGTTCCCTAAGTTTATGGGTTTTAAGCTTCACGAGGGTTTGGGTAAATATGCCTTTTGGTGTTGGTTTATTGGTTTTTTATTGGCTTTCATGCCCTTATATGTTTTAGGGTTGATGGGAGCTAGTAGACGTTTAGATCATTACGAATCATCTACAGGATGGCAGCCTTTATTTATAGTTGCAGCTATTGGGGTTACCCTTATTATCTGTGGTATTGGGTTTCAGATTTTGCAGGTACTTGTAAGTGTTAAGCAACGCAAAGAAAATAGGGACTTTACAGGAGATCCGTGGAATGGTAGAACGCTAGAATGGTCCACTTCTTCACCACCACCATTTTACAACTTTGCTATCCTTCCTGAAGTGCATGAAAGAGATTCTTTTTGGACCATGAAACACACTAAGGTAGCACAAAAGCCACAATATAAAGATATTCATATGCCTAAAAATACCCCTATGGGGCTATTTATTGGTGGGTTTAGTTTCCTTTTAGGATTTGCTTTAATCTGGCACATTATCTGGCTTGGCATAATTGGACTTCTTGGCATAATTGCCTGCATTGTTATTCGCATGTCTGATGATGATACCGATTACTACGTGCTAGCTGCAGAAATAGAGGAAATAGAATGCAAGAATCTATAAACCAAGAAAATACAGAAAAGACTGTCTTTGGATTTTGGGTCTATCTAATGACAGACTGTATTTTGTTTGCAACGCTTTTTGCAACGTATGCAGTACTGCGTAATAATACGTATGGAGGGCCTTCTGGGCATGAGCTGTTTTCCCTACCGTTTGCTTTAAGTGAAACCCTTATTCTACTAACTAGTAGCTTTACTTGTGGGCTTGCTATGTTATCAGCACAGCGAGGAAATAGAGAAAAAGTACTTGTTTGGTTAGGAGTTTCTTTTTTATTAGGAATCGCTTTTTTAACAATGGAACTAAAAGAGTTTACTCACTTAGTTCATGAAGGAAATAGCTGGCAGAGAAGTGGATTTTTATCTGCGTTTTTTACTCTTGTCGCAACGCATGGATTACACATTACAGCTGGCCTGTTATGGATGGTTTTTGTTGTGGTGCAGCTTTTACGCAAAGGGATTATCTGCGTTACTTTTAAGAGGCTTACCTGTTTGAGCATGTTCTGGCATTTTTTAGATGTTGTATGGATTTTTATATTTACTATTGTGTACCTAATGGGAGCTATATGAATCAAAAAACCGGAGCAGCTTGTTTGACGGGGTTCTTACTGTCTATTTTATTGACTCTAGCGGCTTATTTTATGGTGGTAGAGCATATATTCAATAGCAGGGCTTTAATTTGTACTATTATTGGGCTGGGCATTATACAGATGTTCATTCAATTACTATTTTTTCTACACTTAGGTCAAGAATCTAAACCTTATTGGAACAGTCAGCTTTTTCTCTTTATGTTAACAATACTACTTATTCTAGTCCTTGGTTCGCTTTGGATTATGGAAAACTTAAGGTATAATGTGATGCCAAATATGTAAGAGGGATACATGGTCAAAACTTATTTTATGCTTACTAAACCTGGAATTATATTTGGTAACGCAATAACTGCAGCAGGCGGGTTTATTCTTGCATCAAAAGCTCAGATTGACCCTTGGCTATTTTTAGCAACTCTTATTGGTTTATCGCTGCTTATTGCATCGGCTTGTGTCTTTAATAATTATATTGATCGAAACATAGATAAAATGATGGAGAGAACTAAAAATCGAGCTTTAGTAAGGGGAACCATCTCTTTAAAAAAGGCTATTGTATTTGCAGTTTTTCTTGGATTATTTGGTGTTTTGCTTTTAATGTCATACACCAATCTTTTAACGATAGTCATTGCGCTATCTGGTTTTTTTATTTATGTGATTTTATATAGCTTATCAAAATACCGTTCTTCTTATGCAACCGTTATAGGAAGTATTTCAGGAGGCATACCACCAGTTGTTGGTTATTGCGCTGTTGTTGATCGTCTTGATATGGGAGCTTTCCTGCTATTTATGATTGTAGCCCTTTGGCAAATGCCACATTTTTTTGCAATTGCTATGTATCGAATCGATGATTATGTTGCTGCATCAATCCCGGTTTTACCTGTTAAAAGGGGTATGTATATTACCAAGGTGCATATGCTGCTTTATATCATTGCTTTTCTTATTCCTGTATGCATGCTAACAATATTAGG
Organism: Candidatus Rhabdochlamydia sp.; assembly: GCA_035949155.1. Taxonomy (GTDB): domain Bacteria; phylum Chlamydiota; class Chlamydiia; order Chlamydiales; family Rhabdochlamydiaceae; genus Rhabdochlamydia. The sequence continues at coordinate 8,871 of DASZIJ010000085.1, forward strand.
TTATACAGGATATGCCTATTTGATAGTTGTAGGGTTACTCGGTCTTAGTTGGCTTTTATTATGTATAAAAGGTTTTAGAGATACTAATGATAGGCTCTTTGGGCGTCAGATGTTTCGTTTTTCGCTTGTGATCATTATGACGCTGTGCATCATGATCTCTATTAGCATAGCCTAATTCTATGCTTGGGTTTCAAAAAGAAACCAAGTTCTTCTTTCTGTTTCATCTATGAATACCTCTAAGATGCTAGCTGTTGCAACATCTTCGTGATCAGCGCAAATTTGATGCGTAGTTCGCATATGAGCTGCGTAATTTTTATTGTCGTGCATGAGATGTTGAATCATTTTTTTTGGTTCTAATACAATTCCATCATCTTTAATGTTTTGCAGACGACTGATGTGATTAATCGAACATATTGTTGTTCCACCTAATTTACGAACACGTTCTGCTAAAACATCAATCATTGCAAAAATTTGTTCTGCTTGTTCATCGAATAAAAGGTGATAATCGCGAAAATGACTACCTGACATATGCCAATGGAAGCTTTTTGTCTTTACATATAGAGCAAAAGCATCGGCAACTAGGGGATTAATGCTTTTACAGATTTTTTGGCGACCCTTTAAGTCGTTTGGAGTTGCTAACTTTGGGGGTATTGTCTTTCTACTCATTTTGACTCCTTGTTTACTCTCTAATATAATATTTTGGATCATTAGCACGCCCATCAATATGATAAAAGAAGCAGCCATCTTCTAAGCCACCATATAAGTAAGTGCCAAATTTTAAGTGGATCACATGAATTTCTCTTGAAGTTTTATTTAATAGAGCTTTTTTAAAATTTCTATGAACATAATCTTCCATATAGTTGTTTTTACACATGGGCATAATAAAATGATTATAATAATCTACATGTGCTATATGAGCATGATCAGACCATCCATAAGCTCTTGTTAGAGGAATTAAAGTGTTTCCTTCAACATAATTATCCGCAGGACCAAAGCAAGAGCTTTGTATATCTCCTATAAGCGAAGAGTGAAATTTACCGCTAAAATGAATCCATTTGATATTTTTATTCATAAGCATAGAGCTCAAACATGCGTTTAAATTGAATTTTTTTGTAAAACACATGTCGTGTTGATGAATGAAAATAAAAGGGGTTGTTACTTGTTTTAGAGCTAGGCGAATAGTACCAGAGAGTTGGACCCACTCTTCACAAAATATAAGTTCTGTATTGGCAAAAATCGGATCGGTTTTCTGCAGAAATTTAATTTTTTGTTTATATAAATCATAATTAGCACACCGATCTTTAAACCCAGGGGCTACTCCATCAAAAACAATGATTTTTTTACTCTTTGCAAGGGTGGGATTAATGAATAAACTTGCCTGGGCAAGATAGAGATGTTCATCTGAGGGGACCGTACAAATGGGATGAGTAGTTGTAATGACTGTAATAAGTTCTGCAGCTTTATGGTCATCTAACAGCATATCTATACCGATACTTTTTATTATTCCATATCTAAATTGTATTAAATAATCAACCTCTCTGGTCCAAGATGGACAAAATAATAATTAGCTGATATAAAACAACTGCTATGTATAAGGGAACAACTACATCTTCCATTAAAATGATCCTATTTGATCATGATGATACCTTGGTTGGTACTCTTAAAGCAAAATGGGCACAACATAAGTATATTGCGCAAACGTTCTATGGTAAAAAACTTAAAAATGAGGAACTGCGGCTTCATTGGGGCAAGCCTTTGACTTTATTACTTAAGCTGCTATATGAGACAGATCACGTCAACATAGCTATGTCTTATAACATAGCTACGCGGAGTAAATTCCCTAAACTTTTATTTAAAGATACAATAAGTACTTTGAGTACGCTGCATAGTTTAGGAAAAAAATTAGGTCTTGTAACTGCTACCACTCGCTCTAGTCTAGAGTACGACTTGAAAACATTAGGAATCCCTATTGAGCTATTTGATTATATACAAACAGAAGATGACACAGTATTTCATAAGCCTGATTCTCGTGTATTTGATCCAGCTTTAACTTGGATGGCTGAGCAGGGTATTCAACCTCATGAAGTGCTTTATGTAGGGGATCTTCTTAATGATATGATTGCAGCAAGAGGAGCAGGGATTGGGTTTATTGGTATTGGAACAGGAATAATTTCTGTTGAAGAATTTAAAAAACATCAAGCTGAAGGAATCAATCAGCTTTCTGATTTAATCGATTTGTTTCGTAACTATGGCACATGTGTCTAAAAAAAGGCCTGTTGACTCATTTTCCTTAAGTTAGATCTGTTTGTAATAGTGCACCAGGCCTCAAAGGTTTTAATTGCTATTCACTTTCATAAACAGGGTGGATTTGAAACCCAGCTTGCTTTACAGCAAAGATCAGTTGTACAATAGGCTCCCACATCGCTTGTTTATCGATATGTAAGAGCACTTGTGTTTTTAATGTATCTTTAGGTAAAAGGCCGAGTTCTTGTTGTTTTTTAAGTTCTAATTGCACATCTAGTGGGCAAGAAATCAGGTATTCGTTAAATTCCGTAATCCACTTATACTCTCCCTTGTTATTTATGCTCAAATGAACGGTATAGCGATCTTGGGGGATAGAGGAATCTGTTTTTGTTTGGACCTTGACCAAACTGATCTCACGATCAAAAAGGCTGGCCCTGGTAACTGCAATTACTGCAAAAACCGCCACGATTAAGAAAAGAAAATCAATCATAGGAGCTAAGTTAAGGTGATTGTATCTTTTGAGTTCTTCTTCGGGAATTAGGCTCATATGTTTGTACTCTTGTTTTGAGAATCGATAAGAGAGGCTATTTGGTGTGTTTCACTCTCTACTAATGTCAATGTTTTTACCAGTCTATATTTAGCAGAAGAGTGTAAAATAAGCGCAAGAATTGCTACTATCAACCCAACTACTGTGGTCCCTACAGAAACGCCAAGTCCATCGAATAGCATGGAAACGCTCTCTATGGATCGATTGACATCATAAAAAGCATAAAACATACCAAAAACAGTACCTAATAAACCAAGCATGGGGGCGATAATGGCGATGTCATTAAGTAGGTTAATTCTTTGCCAAAATGTTGCAGTAACTCTTTTACCTTCAGCTTTCATGATTTCAACCATTACTGGAAACCCATAGCGCCTGGAATGAATACCTGTTGCTACCAAATGACAAAATAATGTTTTTTCTTGTTTACATACCCCTAAAGCTTCATCAAAATTATGATGGGTTACTTGAGAGCGGAGTGTGTCGACAACAGATTTAGAAACTTTTGTGCTGTTGCGCAGGGAAGATAGGCAGTAGAACCATAAACAAAGAGCAAATGTGGACATTCCGAATAAAAGCATATAAATGAGTGGTGCTCCAGAAAATGCTTGTTTAAAGTCAATCACCATCATCTTTGAAGGAAAATCAGAAATCGGCTCTTGTAGATGTGTAAATGAGGTCTCGTCTGAGATAGTTGAAGTATCCAAATGGGCATCTTCTTCTAAGGTAATTAGTTGTTCTTTGACACTATTTAATTCTTTATCGAGTAAAGAAAATTCCTGCTCAATGGTTACAAGGTCCGAGGTATCAACTTCTGTAGGGTCAGCGTATAACGCACTAAGCTGCATTAGGCCAACAACTAAAATAGACTTTAATTTCATTTTAGGATATCTCCTTTAAAATTCTAAAAACGCTATAGCTTTTAACTTTGTTTTTTAGCTTATCAAGCTGGATTGGAATAGATCAAGAGAATTAAGAGAGATATAGGCAACAAAATAACAATTAGCTATCATGCTTTAGTTAAACATACAAATTTTTGTGTACTATGAAACCAAAAGATTTAAAATTTCCTTTTTCTTGGGATGAAAGAAGACCCTTAATTTTTGAAAACATTTTATTTGTGCCTCAATATTATATGAATCACAAAGAATGGGGCTTTGTGAATTGGTATAATCCTCAAGTATTTAAAAATCAATTGCCTATTCATATTGAATACTGCAGTGGAAATGGTTGCTGGTTGGTTGAAAAAGCTAAAAACCATCCTGAAATCAACTGGATTGCTGTGGAAAAAAAATTTGAAAGAGCGCGTAAAATCTGGTCTAAAATGCGAAATTTAAACCTTACCAATATATTAATTGTTTGTGGTGAGGCTCTTACCTTTACAAAAAATTATGTAGCAGATGCAAGCTTTCAGAAAGTCTATATCAATTTCCCCGATCCTTGGCCCAAAGAAAAACATGCGAGAAACCGCCTATTGCAAGAGCCTTTTCTAACAGAACTGAGTAAGAAAGCTAAGCCACAAACAGAAACTATTGTCACTACTGATCATCTAGATTACGTAAAACAGATTGTATCTGCTGTGAGTTCAAGTGAAAAATGGGATTTTTCTTTAGAGAACCCTTTTTATACCAATCATTGGGAAGGCTATGGCTCTTCTTATTTTGAGCAGTTATGGAAAGCAAAGGGCAAACAAGTTTATTATTTACCCTTTTTAAACAAGAGCAAAAATGCTGTTTTCTAAGGCAAAACAAATTATTTTACCAGCTGGATTATCTGCGGATTTGGATTGGAAAGCACAAGAGCTTCTAGCTTTTCAAGAATCTTCTATTCTTTGGCATCTTGATTTTTCTTTTTCTTCTATGCATTTTTCTCCTCAGGACTTCTTAAAAAACCAATCCCAATTAGTTGCAATAGAGCATTTTTGCCAGAGGATTTGGAGTGGTTTTAAGGAAAATACAGCTGGAGTAGTTCTCTACGAAGGAACGACAGATTTTTCTAGAATTTTCCCCAAAGAGCTTTGGCTGGAGTCTTTTCTCAACTGGCTAGATCTATTTATACAAGATGCTGAACATGAGTTAAAAGCTAGTTCTTTAGACTATTATTATGAGTTATATGCTGCTAAATTATTTGCAGAAGTTATGCAAAGATTGCTTGTCTTTTTACCAGAGGAATGTGTTGCGCTGTTACTGGTCGAAGTCAAAGAACCTCTAGCTTTCTTGGCTCAAAAACTTTCTTTGGAATGGTTTGAATCGTTTGTTCTATTAGACCTAAAGAAAAATCAGCTGCCTTTTTTAAATCAGAAAGCACGGCTAGGAGTTTGTTTGCCCTCAGACTCTCATTGTGACCAAGAAATGTTAGCTCAGATTAACGTTGTTTTAAATCATTTAAAACAGAAGCAGATAGATTTTAGATGTATTCCTGAATCTAAATTAAATCATTTTTGGAATGGACTGGATACCATCTTAGTTTTTTCTAAAACATTATCGAATCAAGGAAAAAGACAATTGCAAGGATTCTGCGCAACAGGTGGTGGAGTGGTTATAGAAGGTCAGAGTCTATGCTTGCCGCAAGAAGTATCTATGCTTGATTTTTTACAAATCTTTTAGAGCTTTTAGTTTTCGAAATAAGGTTTGATCTGGCTGAATATTTTGTAGAAAATACTTAAGAAAGCGTTCTTTTAGAGAATGATAAATAGGCTCGGTTAAGCATTTTTTTTCTCCTTCTGGTAGGGCTAGTATGCTAATTGCTTCTGAGAGGCGAATCGAGTGTAGTGTATTGAGTTCTTGATTTTCAAAACAAAGAGTAGTGTTTTCTAAATGGGTTTTTAGTTCCACTAAAGACAAATAACGCTCTTCTATTTGGACTTTTTTAGAGATTTGATATAGGTCATGTAGTCTAGCTACGACATGAAGGTAGTCATTGCTTATATTCACATCTTTTTTATTGCTTATTTCAAAAACATGTTCAGCACATGCCTTAATCTCTTGGTGGAGCAAATTATAATAAAGAAGAGGATGATTACCTTTTGATAATGCCATGTAAATTCGCCTTTTGAATTTAGTATAGCTATTATAAAATTTAGTAGTAGAAAATAATCGGAGCAAAGGGATTTGAACCCCTGACCCCCTGCTCCCAAAGCAGGTGCGCTAGCCAAACTGCGCTATGCTCCGATGAAACATAAGACATCCTAAAGCATTCATTTTTTTCTTACAAGCGTTTATCAAAAGATCGTATAAATACGAAAAAATATTCGCTCTGAAGGCCATAGGAAATAGCTAACCTTTAAGAAAAAAATGTTGCAACGATATTCTGAGAAAGGGATAAGAAGTAAAAACTGTCTCTAAAAGGGACTTCTTAAACATATTAAACAATTAATAGACTAGAATTAAGGAAAAAAAATATGACATTTCGCAGCTTAAAAATTCTATCTTGTGAATATACACTGCCTTTTTTTAAGCAAATGTATAAAAAAAAAATGGTTTCTGAGAAAAAAAACCGCTTTTCATTTAAAAAAATAGACAAAAAACTTTACTATACTGTTATTTCTACAAAAACGAAAAGTACATTTTACTAGATACTAGCATAGATTGTATAATAGCTGATTTAATGAATATCATTTAAGAGAGTAGAATATGTCTTTTTTTCATCATTTATCTTCAGTTGCTCAATTACATGATCTCGCTCAAGATTCAGTTGATTTAACAAAAGAAGGGGTCTTAACCGCTAAACGTATCGGTAGCATGATGATAGAGACCTTAGGTCTTAAATTGTTTTATGCAACAGAAAAAGTAAGTGAAAAAGATATTTCTGTTTTGTGTCAATTAGCTGAAGAGACACAGGCCGTTAAAAAAATGACAGATATGCAAAATGGGCAGGTTGTTAATTTTATTAAAGGATTTTCTAGTGAAAATAGGCCTGCAATGCACACTGCAGTGCGAGATTTTTTTGAGCAATGTAATACTTCTCTAGAAGCAAAACAGGCTACAGAATTGGGGTATAAGGAATTAGAAAAACTCCGTTCTTTTTTAGATGAAATTGAAAAAAAATCTCAAATAACAACAGTTATTCAAATTGGGATTGGTGGTTCAGATCTAGGGCCTGAAGCTATTTATTTGGCTTTAGAAGCTTTTCATAAACTAGATCGCAAAGTATATTTCTTATCCAATATTGATCCAGATGAAGGCGCTCATATTTTTCAACAAGTCGATTTAGAAAAAACCCTTGTTGTTGTTGTTTCTAAATCAGGAACTACTTTAGAAACTATGACAAATGAACGCTTTGCAAGAGAGAAGTTCAAGCAAGCAGGACTTACTACAAAGAATCATTTTGTGGCTGTAACCGGTAAAGGAAGCCCCATGGATAACAAAGAGCAGTATATGGACTGTTTTTATATCTGGGATTATATTGGTGGTCGTTATTCAGTTACTTCTATGGTAGGTGCTTTTATTTTAGCATTTGCTCTGGGAATGGATCGTTTTTTAGACTTCTTAAAAGGGGCAAATGCTATGGATAAAATAGCTCTTCGCTCTGACCCTTATGCAAACTTACCTCTAATGTCCGCTTTATTAGGAATATGGAACCGCAATTTCTTAAGATTTCCTACTGTTGCAGTCATTCCCTATTCACAGGCTTTATCTCGTTTTCCAGCTCACTTGCAGCAATTAGATATGGAATCCAATGGAAAAAGTATTGATAAAGAAGGGCATTTTGTTGAATATGATACAGGTCCTATTATTTGGGGAGAACCTGGTACAAATAGCCAGCATTCTTTCTTCCAATCTATTCATCAAGGTACAACGATTGTTCCTATTGAATTTATTGGATTTAAAGAGAGCCAATATAAAGAAGACGTTTTCTATCAACAAACCACCTCTCAAGAAAAGCTATTAGCCAATTTATTTGCTCAATCAATAGCGCTTGCGGTTGGACAAAAAAGCGATAATCCCAATACTTTTTTTCCTGGCAATCGTCCTAATCGCATTTTATTAGCTGATAAGTTAGACCCTTTTACTATGGGAGCTATTTTAGCTTTTTATGAACATAAGGTTATTTTTCAAGGGTTCATTTGGAACATCAACTCTTTTGATCAAGAGGGTGTGCAACTCGGCAAGAATTTAGCCTCAAAAATGCTCGAGCAATTTTCCCTTCAAAGACAAGGAAGGTCTATGGATGCAAAAGGCTTTCCTTTAGGAGTTGCTTATCTAGAGCATTTATCTTTTGGATCTTAAAACCTCTTGAAGATATGCTGGTCGTAAATTTGCAAGTAACCAGCTATCAAATCAGAGAACATGCATAAATTCAAAGCCTTTACCTGCTCATTACTTCTTGCCACTACACCCTTTTCTTTTGTGTATCCTCAAGATGCTCCACCGCAAATCATCCTGCAGAAACTCAACGAACAGCATACAGAAAGCATTTTGTCCTATGATGAAATCATGCATCTTCTTGATGAGCTTGAATCAGGAGAGCTTGAAAAAAGATGTTCTTTTGAAGACCTAGAGAAGATCGATCACTTCCTTGCCCTTTTAGCTAAAGAAGGGATTCTTCCCAATGAGTCTGAAGAGGATTTATCTGATGACGTGGAAGAACTTCTAAATGCAGACAACCCTTATAAATATGTCTTTTCTTTAGGAGACTCCTCATACATGGTTGTCCCAGCTATTGCTAACGAATATGGGGAAATGATCCTTTGTAAAAGTTGGCTGGGGAAAAAATGGAAAAAAACCAAAAAGTTCGTCAAAAAACACAAGAAGGCGATCATTATTGGTGCGGCTATTGTTGTAGCTGCTACAGTGGTGGCTGTTGCAATAGTGGCTTCTTCTGCAACAGCGGCTAGCGCAGCAGGCGCTGCTGGATCAGCAACAGCAGCAGCAGCATCTAAATCTCATAAACAGGAATATGAAGAAGAAGCTGTTTCTACTAATGAAACATCTTCTGCAATAGTAGCCGAAGCTCCTCTATTGAAAGAAGCTATGGATGAACAGATCTTTTCCTTTAAGGAAAATATCGTTAATGAGCAATTTTTTCAGCCATCTAATCCTTTAATTCAGCAAGATCTCTCCTGGGAAGAGAATGGAAGGATGTTAGGAGCTCTTTTTGCTCATGACAGTCTTAAAAAGACGGAACAACAAAATACAGGAGCGCACTATCCGTTTTCTCTAGAGGGAAGTGGAGGATCATTTGATTTTGGACATCTGGAGATTGATCGGAAGTTTACTACCGATTACACCTCTTTATATACTTCAGAAAAGGAAACTGATTTTACTACTCTTTCCTATCAGGCACGAGGAGAAAGAGCTTTAGACTATGGTTATTTAACGCAAGCAGTGCACGATTTAGGAAAAGCCATCGAGCTTAACCCAGCAAACCCTCTTCCTTATCTGGAAAGAGGATTTGCTCATTTTGGTTTGGGGCAATACGATAGCTGTTTAGAAGATTACCATACGTATACCTCTCAAACTCCAAAAGCTTCCCTTTCAATCCCTGAATTTAGCTTAGGTTTTGCCAAGGCACTTCCCAAAGGGATTTATGACTCTGGAAAGGGCATTTTCTTATTTGTTTCTGATTTGGTTACACATCCTGTTCGTACAGGGGAACAAATCTGGGATGTCCTCTCTCTGCTTAGCAAGCTTGCTTGCTCTGAGCAGTGGGGTGCTTTAAGTGAAGTTATAGCGCCAGAAGTTCATCAACTTGTTAAAGAGTGGGATACTCTTCCTTCTGATACACGAGGAGAATTGGCTGGATATGCTTTTGGTAAACATGGATCTGATATTTTTATACCTGGTGCTTTAGCTAGGGCTATTTCTAAGGGTGTAAAAGGAGCTCAGGAATTAAGTAGCATTTATAAGGGTTTACAAACTGCTGAAAAGACGCTTCTTTTGGAATCTGTTACTGGCTTGGAAAGTGCAAAAATAGCAGAGGTTATCCAGAGCAGCCAAAGAACGATAATCCTTGGTGAGGAACTGGGGTTTACTCCTCATCAAATGGGTCAACTAAAGCAAGCGGGGAATTTAGAAAATGCTGTTACTAATACTTTTGAGAATATCTCTAAAAATCCGGCTATGCGGGAATCTTTCGAGTTCTTTAAAAAAGCAGAAGCTTTTCTAAAGCCTTATAAAGCATTCATGGAAGAAACACAATGCAGAGAACTTATTCACCAAACAGGTATTCAGACTTTTCCTAGGCCAAAAGGCATCCCAGAAAGTTTTAGAATTAAAATTACAGGTAAAGGAGGAGGTATGGAATATGTACATCCAACAAATAAACATCTTCGAATAAGGGTTATGCCTGGAAAGCCTCATAGTCCACTTCCACATCAACAAAAGCCTTATGTCATTCAAAAGGCAGATGGAAAAGCTTTAGATAAACTTGGTAATCCAGTCTCTCCTGATGTTCCAGAAGCTCATATACCTCTTGAAGAATTTACTTACAGGAATAAATTAAATGTATATCAATAGGAAACAAATATTAGAAGAATTTCTTAAAAACCTCCATCGCATTTCTAATAAAGAATATCAGAGAAGAATATGGATAGAAGGACGAGGTCCCGAATGCCATGGTTTTGATGAAGCTGTATGCGATTTCTTTGGAGATGGTGATCCTATTATGGAAAACTATAAAGATTTTGGAATTACAGAAAGTCAGTACTATCTGTTAAAAAAGTTCCAAGATGCATTTAGAGATTTCTCTGATGAGAATGATTTCCCTCAACTATTTATAGATACTCCAGAGTGGGAAAAGATTATGGAAATGGCAAAAGAAGTACTGAAAGCTTTCAAGTTCCATAAGGAATAATTTTGACAAGACAAAATATTAAAAACATTGAATTGAATAAAAATGAGTATAATTATCTTTGTCAATATCTCTTGGCTCTTCAAAACGTTGCCGAAGCTCAAGAATGGCAATCCTAAATGGCATACTATTGTATCACTAAGTAATTGCTTTTGAATTGAACTTTAAGATTAATATAAGCACCTGAAACAGCTCCAAGTGCTTTCATTGTTTAATAACGGTTTACGTAACCTGTGATTAAATAAATGAGAAATAATATGATAAAAATAAAGAAAAGCACTTTAGCAATAGTAGTTGCAGTGCCTGAAACGCCTCTAAACCCAAAAAATCCTGCTATAATCGCAATGATTAGAAATATGACTGCCCATGTTAACATAAATTCCTTCTCCTTCTAAAATTCATAGAAAACTCTTAACTTACCTATTTTTTTGTTCTATTTCTTTTGTTGTAATTTCGTCAACTATTTAAATAAAAAAATGTAGAAAAACACCTTCTTTATTAAAAAATATTCACTTTCATGAATTGAAGAAAAAATTAGACTGTCTTAGACTTATAAATCTCAGTTTTGGGTTTTCTAGCAAGCAACTAGTTCTAAAATTTCCTTATCAAACACCTTAATACGAGGCTTTTTTCATATTAAGCTGCAATTCCACAAAGCGTGATGCTTGAGCTTTGTGACAACTATGTGGCTACCTCGTAACAATGCCTAAAAATTACATAACCAATCGATAGCCGCTTCTATAGTAGAATCTTTTAGTAAATTGGTTGCCTCATTGACATTGATTATTTCATCAGGGGTTATGTTAGTATAAAAAATCTGACCTAAGCGATTAGAAAAAAGCATGACTGGAAGAAGAAGGCAAGCTCCATCACTAAGAAAAAATGGGCATGTGGCATTTGCAAAGCCAGAGGTGTGTTGACCAAAAAAACGTACGTTTTTTTGTCCAGAAAAAGCAACAGCAACAGCTTCTCCAGAGCTAGCGGTATTATTGCCGATTAAAACTGCTATCTTTGGTGTATTTTTTAATTGATATAGAGGCAAAGAGCTTTTTAAGCAACAAGAATACCCCTGTTTTATTATATTTTTTTTATATTTCCAGGGAATTTTTTCTCCATTATTTCTTACAAAGAATCCTATACATTCTTTGTCTAAAAGTGGTCCTAAGCCTAAAAGCATTGCCCACATATTCCCACCCTGGTTTTCTCGCAGGTCAATAATCCATTTATCCACATCAGAGCTGTCCAATGCACGAATAGCTGTTTGTACTTGTTTATTATACTCTTGATCAGCCTCATCTGAGATTGATGGGAATGTGAATAAGGAAAGATAAGCCACATTCTTTTCCAATAAGCGATAAATAGGGGGCTTAAATTGGAATTCTTCTTTTTCCAAAAGCTCCATTTGACTAGGAGAAGCAAAAAACCCATGATTTTCTTTTATAAGAGAACGAGCTAATTGAATGGCCGGATATGTATCACTAGTAAGGACAGAACCTTCTGCTTTTTTATATACCTCTTTTTTCATTAAATCCCAATCAATGGCGTCTTTATAAATAAAATTTTTTTCCATTATGTTGAGTACTTTTTGTAAATAGAGGAATGCTTTAGCACTCATAGAGTAGCTGTTTGCTTTCTGAATAGTTATTTTTAAATAACATCCACTAAATAAACACACACATATAAGTAGCAAACTAACAAAAATGAAAATTTTTTTCTTTCTCCAGTACATACAGGCTTTTTTTTATGGTTTCAGCAGCAAATAAATAGCAAACTGTATAAATTTACTTTCTCTTTCTTAGATGGCTTTGTATGAACTCTATTGTCATGCAAAATGCTAATGCTAGATTATCTGGTAGAGCAACCTCTATAAAATATCTTCTTTTATAAAAAGTTGGGAAAGCATAAAGCATATAGATGCACTGTCCTAAAGCAGGAGTAACTTGAATGAGCCCATTGGCTACTATGATCACGTATAGCAAGTTATTTTTCTGCCACACTAAAGCCCAAGTATAGTGTAAAAAACCTTACTATGACTTAATTCAACATTATACTCGATAGGTTTTAAATTACGGATTTATAATATGGAAATTTTTAACAAGAAGGCTCCTTAGCTCTTCTTCATATTTAGGTGAGATCGCTTGTGCATAAGCTAAAAGTTGGACAGCCATAAAAGTTCCTTAAGTTCGATTTTTAGCAAATGATTATCGAGTTAAAAAATAATTATTAGCAATAAAGTTTTTGTTTTTTTTAAAGAATTGCTTAACTTAAAGCATAGAAATTCTCGCAAGATTTCTCTCTAAAATATAAGGAGCTCCTATCCCTAAAAAAACCTCTCGAGAACAATTTCCTGTTATCTTAAATGAAACACCCTCATTGACAGATCCTGTCTTTAGGGATTCTCAAAATCCATTTTCTCATCTTGAAACAGATGAGCCCATTAGCACTTTGCTTCCTTCGGTAGAAGAGATTATCGAAAAATACCGTGATCTCATTTTTGAACATGTATCAAGAAGAATCGCTTTTTTCTTTCAACAGCTCATCTGTTGTTTTCAAACCAAACTACACTTTGAAATAGGACAGGTAGTGTCTCAAGGCGCTTCTGCTAAAAAAGTCATTCTCACTGATCAGAACCTTGCAAGCTTGGAATTTGAACGCAATGCGGCTCACAGTAGTACTCTGCCCTGTCTACTTGCATACGATTTAGAAGAGTGGGAGCTTTACCAAGCAAAAAAAACAAAGCTCCCTAAAGGTTGGATTTTTTTAAAAGGAACCGATTCTTATCGTCTTTGGAATTCTACCATTAATATGCCTCGTTGGGTAAACATGGTAGATCTACAAATCGACGGAACCTCTCGTGATAAAAAATTACGTTACGAAACCCTACATTTGATTAACTCTGCTGCACAAGGAGAAATTGATCCAGAAGAGGGCCTAGAGCTTTTTATAAAACTCTCTCTTGATCAAGTAGAGAGCAGCTACAAAACGGCCACTCAGTTAATGTATCAAAAAATACTGAATTTATATAAGTATGAACTAGAATCCACCCAAGTGAGTTTTAACCATAATCGTTCTATGTGGTTAGAAGCTTTGCTTAGCATTAGGGTTTCAGATGAATCTTCTCGAAAAATCATCTACCAGATCCGCTACCAGGCAGTTCGAGATGCGCAATTAGGGCAAGCAGAGTTGATGCAAAAAATAGATCTGGTTAAAAATAAGATCTCGTCTAGCTACAAAAAGAAGCCCCCTTATTTTGAAGCAGCTTTTCGATCTTTGCTTATTGCAGAAACCTATACTTTAAGAAACAGACAACGTTTAGAAAAAATGTATAATTTTTCCTATTTTGATTTTAAAGCCAGATTAAGCGGCACTAGATTAAATATCTTCGATAATACAAAAATCAAACTAGCAGAAAAATATAGACCACAAATTGTAGCGCTTAGTAAAGAAATCATCTCTGATATGCAAGAGCTTAGAAAAAAAGAAGCCTTGCAAAGAAGTCAAATTACCAAACTATTAAGGCATGCTAAGAAATGGACACAAAAACAACTCGCTCAAAAATTATCTGTAAGCCAGTCAACCGTTTCTCGAATGGAAAATCGCCATAAGCTGATCGCTCTGCCTATAGCTGAAAAATTAAGTCTGATTTTCCAGGTCGATGCAGGGCTTTTTATGCCGCATTTTTTCTATGATTAAGCTCTTGGCTTATATAGATATTTAGGCCTCACAATCGGCGTGCCTCTGCCATCTCTAGCCTCGGTGCGCTCATAGACAATTTGCACAGCAATTCCAATAGATCTAGAAAGACCAAACAAAACGGTATAATACTCAGGATAGGCAAATCCAGCTGCCGTTAGCATCGTTCCTGAAATAGCATCTACATTAGGATAAGGATCCGAGATCTTAGGATTTTCTAATAACACCTTAGACCCTTCTGTACGCAAAAGCAAAGCGACTTTTACCAAAGGATGATCTGGATAGTGTTTTTGCACAAAATCGTATTGCAAAGTAGCACGAGGATCTTCTACTCGTAATACGGCATGCCCAAATCCAAAGACCAATTTTTTTTCCAATAAACGCTTACGGATCAATTCCTCTACTTGTTTAGCGGTTGCCTTTTCTCCTAATTCAGTAAGTACGCCTCTTACAAATTCTAAACAATCCTGGTTTGCTCTTCCGTGGCGTGGTCCTTCTAAAGCACACATTGCTGCACAAATGGATCCATACATATCCTCTAATCCAGAAGCTACGGCCTTACCTACAAAAGTGGATAGATTGCCTCCTCCATGATCATAGTGTAAAATGTTGAATAAATTCATAACAGAAACAAGCTCTTTTTCTCTCTTATCAGGAACTTGGAGCATATAGCAAAAGTTTTCCATATAGCCAAGATCCAATCTGGGGCTAGGCGTCCTGCCAAAACCAGCGTGATGATTAATCACAGCTGCGGCTAGATGAGGAACTTTAGCAATCATATTCAAGCAATCATCTGCATAATTATCTGCAGATTCATGCATTCCTAATAGCAACAGGGCTATACAGAAGAGTTTCATAGGATGCCCTTGCCTGGGCAAGGCCTCAATAGCGGCAATCACTTGCTTTGAACAACAACTGCGCTGTTGAATCATTTCAGAAAACTTTTCCAGCTCTTGCTTATTACCCTCTTTGCCATGATAGAGAAGGTAGATGACCTGTTCTGGTTGCCATGTAGCTAGTTCTTTAACTGGTCTTCCTAAATAAAATAACCCTTTTTGAGGATCAACATGCGATGTAGTGCAATAGCCCACAGGAAATCCACGCAGACCTGTTTCTAAATGCTCTTTTGTAATGGTAAATAGTACATCCTCAGACATAATTTCCTAAAGTAAATGATCAATGAGTGCTTTTTCTTCTTTTAGTTCTTTTTCACTCAGCCTAATCGCCTTTTCTAAAAAAGGATCCCAAGACAATCCAGGTACAATTTCTATTATTCCTTTTTCTGTCCTATAACAGGGAAAGGAAAAAACCAACCCTTTTTCAATCCCATAAGGATTAGCATCAGAATAAAGAGCAGCAGAAAACCAATCTTTGCCCAATCCTATTAAAGATCTTATAGAGCAGATAACCGCATGAGCTGCTGATGCAGCTGAGGATTTTCCTCTGGCTTTTATGACTTCAGCTCCTCTTTTCTGTACATAGGGAATAAACTCTTCTTCGCACCATCTGCGATCTTTAATTACCTCTAGAAGAGGTTTATTTCCAATTTTTGCATGCAAAAAATCAGCTACCTGTGTGGCTGAGTGGTTACCCCAAATCGTTACATGAGAAACATCTACAACTCCCACATTCGCTTTAATGGCAAGTATGGCTTGAGCTCTGTTTTGGTCTAGAGCAGTCATAGCAAAAAACTGATTTTTGGGGATTCTAGGAGCGTGATGCATAGCAATTAAACAATTGGTATTACAAGGATTGCCCACAACAAAAACAAGCACTTTAGAATCTGCTACTTCATTTAAGGCTTTTCCCTGGGCAACAAAAATCTTTCCATTTTCTGCTAATAAATCCTTTCTTTCCATGCCAGGCCCACGAGGCTTAGCGCCGATTAAAAGCGCATAATCCACGTCTTTAAATACTTTAAATGGATCGGATTCTATCTTAACTTCTTGCAGCAAAGGAAAAGCGCAATCCTGCAATTCCATAGCTACGCCTTCTGCTGTCTTCTGAAATTCATCCAGCTCTAACAAATGCAGGGCAATCGGTTGGTCCAACCCCAGCATCTCACCCGCTGCGATCCGAAACAGCAAGCTATAGGCAATTTGTCCCCCAGCTCCTGTTATTGCAATTCTTTTCATTTTTTTGTTCATATAAGAGGGGTAAAAACCTTGTTTTAATGATTTTAATTTTAATACACAAAAAACCATCTCTATGCAACCTAAACAAAATTAAAAATAAGTTTTGTATATTTAGCCATAGTAATTGACTAGATCCTTATTTCTTGGTATCCTTGTGCCTTCTTAAACTTAAAAATTGATCTATGTCTGTATTTTTTGTTGCTTTGATGTACGCTGCTTGGTCCAGCGTTTTTTCTCTAGGAAAGCTTGCCCTACAATACTCTCCTCCTCTTTTTCTAACAGCCTCTCGCATGCTATTTGCAGCAGTACTCATCTTAAGTTTTTTGCTGATTACTAAAAGATCCTCATTAAAATTATCTTTAAGACAATTTACCTCTGTTCTACTGCTCGCTTTTTTTAGCATCTACCTAACCAATACTTTGGAATTTTGGGGACTACAGTATCTCTCTGCTGCGAAGACCTGTTTTATCTATAGCCTTTCTCCTTTTTTTGCCGCACTTTTTTCCTACATTCACTTCAATGAGAAAATGAATTCCCGCAAATGGCTAGGCCTTTCTATTGGATTTGTTGGCTTTATTCCTGTTCTATTTACACAAACAGGTTCTGAAGAACTATTAAACGCTTTTAGTTTTTTCTCCTGGCCCACACTTGCCATCATGGGTGCAGCATTAAGCTCGGTCTATGGATGGGTTCTTCTTCGACTCATGGTAAAAGAGCAAGAAATTACCCCTCTTGTCGCAAATGGAACAAGTATGCTCTTTGGAGGCCTATTTGCCCTGATCCATTCCTATCTAATAGAACCCGGAGCTCCTTTTCCCATAGCGCCTCTACATCTCACCTCTTTTATAAAAGGGGTTGTTCTCATCACGGTAGTCTCCAACCTGATTTGCTATAATCTCTACGGCATGTTCTTAAAAAAATACACCGCTACCTTCCTTTCTTTTGTAGGATTGCTCAGCCCCATCTTTGCTTCTTTAAACGCTTGGATCTTTTTAGGAGAAACCCCTTCTTGGATCATCTTTGTATCAACAAGCATTGTTTCCATAGGGCTTTGGATTGTCTATCGCGCAGAACTTAAACAAGGCTATATCATTTCTTCTAAAGCACCTGCTAACAATTAGCTCTGTAGAAAAATTAAAATAAAGCTAGAGAGTAGATTTCCTCTAAAGAAAATAGGAAAAGTCATCAAACCATCGTGTGATATAGATGGTTTGATTGACTTAGAAAAATTAGTTTTTATAGTTTGGTGCTTTCATAAGGAGGAGCAGTAGGAGTAAGAGTAAATCCAAGTAAATCAGGGTAAATCTTGCTGGGATTTGCTCTTTGGTTATATATGGCTTGGGATGCCTCATAAGTAGGAGGAGGGGCCGTTTGTTCAAAAGGTGCTGAAGGTCCCGAGCTATAAGAATAAGACTCTTCCCCTTGTTGCGTATTATAAGGACGATAAGCAGGTGGCTGCTCAGTAGTAGATAAAGCCGTTATTAAGTTTGGGATTAGCTTCTTAACTTTAGCAAATTCTTTTTCCCCATCTTCTTCATCACTCCAGTGCATTCCACGATTATAAGCCTCGTGCATTACAGCTATTGACATCAAAGCACCTCCTGCAATAACAGCGGTTGTTGCAGCTGTAGCAAGTGCTGGTACAGATGTAAGAATAGTGATACCGCCACTAGTCATTGCAAGGGTTCCAACTAAAAAGGTTAGGATAGAGTATTTAGAACTTGTTATTTTCTCCATAGCTTTCTGATCAATTTTCAGTTGGACCTCAGCTATTTTTTTTATATCTTGAATCTTAGAATCTGAAGAATTGCTTGTTCTAGCCCAGATTTCTATTTCTTTCGTATTTTCTAAATAGTTTCTAGCTCCTTCTGCAGCTTTAGAGAGTCTAGCATAAACAAATATGGAAATCCCTGCTACAGCAGTTGAAACAATACCAATAGCCGCTATACCTTTCCAGTCAGTCTTTTCTTCTTTAGTTTTTTTCTTTTTACTAGCATCTTTAGGACCCTTGGCGCTTTCATCTTCAGAGTCAGATGAATCTACTGAAGCATGGTTTACATAAGTTGTGTTATGTATGTGAGTTGTGTTATGCGAATTAGTATTAGTAGTTGTAGTTGTATCACCGGAAGAAAACCATCCTCTAGATGCAGGTTGAGGAGGAGTATAAAACATAGGTCGTGGTGAGGAAAAGAAAAGATTGTAAATTGTATTACTTTCTAAAGTTTGTTTAGCACGTTCACTATCAGCTGCTTGTACCTTCTCTGCTGTAGCTTTATCATGTTGAGTATCAACTCGCGTTAACCAATTAAGAACACGATCATTGCATGAAAGATCATAAATCGGCATCATACTTTACTCCTTTATAAGAAATTCAATTAAAAAACAGACACATTTTACTTTAGTTAAAGTAAAAAGTCTATTTTTAAATTAGAATTTTTAGTTTAAGTTTTTAAAAACATTAAAAAATACATTTAGATATTAAAAAGCCATTAGGCTGATGGAGAAAAATCTAAAAGATCTGTTCTTTCATTTTATGTAACAGTAGCTAATAATTCTTGTTTTCTAGCTTCATCATTTCTATGAGCTATAAGATTCAGTGCATTTTTAACCGCATATATAGCTGCTAATCCACCTAAACCCATTATTAGATAAGGATTACCTATAGATTGGTTAATAATTATAGCATCTGCAAAATTAGCATCACTAGCCACTTTTAAAAAACGTCCTAGTTTAAGTAAGACAGTGCCGGTTATAGAATAAAACATAAAATTCCGACAAGCCGCTCTTTTATTTGCCCTATTTAAATCCACATTCCAAAAAATATTAGTTATTTTTTGAAAAAAGATCTCCATTTGCTTTGAAAAAAGATCTATTTGCTTGTAAAGCCTGCAATTCTTTCTGTAGATCTTCTGCATTTATTACTATTTTGTTATGTTTTTCTAATAAAGTGTTTTTTAAAGGCAGTCCTTCGTTGTCTAAAGATTTTTCTTCTAAGTTATCTAAATCCTGTTTTATACCTTGTAAATTACAGACATACTGAGCAAAATCATTTATAAGCGGTGTTGGATCTTCTAATAATGCATCCACTTGAGCAAGGTCTAAGCTTTCATCTTTAGCAAACCTATCCAATTCTAATTGTAGCTTTTCTTCTAAAGAATCTAATTTCTGAATAAATGACCCTTGGTTTTTTAAAACTCTGTTATAATCTTCTTGCAGCCTTTTTTCTGGATCTGTTTTATCTCTTCTTAAAAATAGCAATTTATTTGCTATAGCCTTTAAATCACACGTATTTTTAGTAAGTTTTTCCTTAAGAAATGTTAGAGTTTCCTTATTCAGCTTAGGTGCAGATAAACTCTCAATAATTTTTTGAAAAACCATTGTAGAAACTAACTCATGCTCACTATGCTCCGCCATTCTAGCTAATCTATTATAAGCAATCGCGGAAGTAGCAATAGCTCCTCCTAAAAGAACAATTTTTGAAAAATAAGCGATTGCAACACAAGCAATGGCAGTCATTGCTACATGCGTAGTAGTAACTACTGTTGTTTGTATGTTCTTTAGCTTAGAGCCGGACCATTGTTTGATTTCAGCAACAGTTGAATCTTTAAAAAGGGCAGGAACATGGTAAGACCCTTTAGAACAAAAGTTAGAATAATCTATATTTAATGGAAGTAAATACGTCATAAATCTCTCTTTGTAATTAGTAAAGCCTAGATTATACCTCGCCTTTTCAATTTTAAAGTGCGACAGATATAGATTCCATTCTATATGCATGGAAAACTTCTATGGGCGTGCGAAATTGTAGCACTTTTCTAGGTCTATTGTTAAGTAAGTTTTCAATTTCCTGTACAGTTTCATTGGTT
>DASZIJ010000086.1:0-7165 GCA_035949155.1 Candidatus Rhabdochlamydia sp.
CTCTGGTTAGATGATGGTAGCCCTTGGGCATTTGCTCCTCCTTTGGTATTTTTTTGTCTTAAAAACACCATAGAAGTTGCAGCCATCTCTGACCACTTTAAATTTTAATCTATTTGTCGCACTTCTCTATTGAATGGGCCATATAAAATCAATCTGCAAATCGAGATTTAGGTCATTTGCAGATTAAATAAATTATGTAAAGTCTTCTTAAGAACCTCAGCTACTTCCTCTGGAAATGGTCAATGTGGGGTTTAAGATTTTTAGATAAAAGAAACCAATCACTCCCTATGACATTTAAGGGGATTTGCAGAAAAACACTGCAATATACTTCTTAAGTTGAAAGCAAACTAGTATAGCAATCTCAATTGTAGGAATCTATAGCAGGAAGTTTTAAAAGCAAGGTTATGCAAGAACTATATTAAAATATTTTTTTAGCTCATCATTTGCAGTTCTTTGTGATAACGCCCTATCAAAATCTTGCACCTTTAATTTTAACTCGTCATTTAGTAGGGGAGTATTAAAGATTTTTAAAAAATCATCATCCTCAAGCTTTTTGTCAATAAATTTACTTTCTATATATTCTTTAAGTTTTTGATCTCCAAATGTCTCTGCATATTTAATGATTGAAGCTTGTAATGGCTTTTTAAAACCTCTTACTTCATAAAATGGAAGATTTTTCTTAATACTAAGATAATCAGAAAGGCTTTGATCACCTGTCATTATTCCAGATTTTGATAAATATATAAAATCATGCCATATATTTTTTGGTAGTATTTCATCAGGAATAATAATATTTATTGGTATATCCCCAGAGAAATTTTGTAAACAGCAGTGGCTAACATAATTTTTTTTCTGATTTGAATTTATTAAAAATAAGTTTAGAGTTAAAAACTTATCAGCAATACTTTTATGAGTCTTTGATAATAACTTACCCAAGTCGGCAAATTCTTTCTTAAAATTACGTGTGCTTTTGTGAAAAACAAAAATGAAATTCATAGAAGAAGGCCTCTCTTTCATTTTACATATTTCGCCTAGGATGTTGATTATAAAAGCATAAGAGGATGATCGCGGCAAAGAAGTACTAAGATAACCCACATAATAGTAAGCAGAAGGATCTATATTCAGGCTAAAACTATCAAATAGTTTTTCTAATTCGATTTTTGCTCTTTGTTCAATAGCAATACACTCTGCTTCTTCAAGAGCTAAATAACCTATACCCCCTTGCTTAAATCTGGACCCTTTATCAAACCCTAACCTTTTTTCCTCAATTGGTTGTTGAACACCTATATTTCGAAAATGTTTTACATAATTCGGTAAGGAAAATTCAGCAGATGCTGCCATTTCATCAATCATTACAATTTTCATGTCTTTATGAATGAAAAAATTCTCCTTAACAAAATTGGCTAGTCTTTTTGGATCGGAAAAGCTAAATGGAGTTATAACAATAAGATCGCTTTTTGCCTTATCTATACTTCCACTGCTTTGTTCAGGATCGCAACGGTATTTCTTCCTTTCTTCCAATTCTTTAGCCGTTATAAGCTCCCCATTGGATCTATACATCACTTGAAATGATTTAACCATTACTTGAGAAGCTTGTGTAGGTATAAGCTTTGCAATTTTATTTGCTAATGCAAGATCTCCTTGCCCTTCTAAAACAGGATTAATAATAAATATTTTTTTATTAATCTGTCCTTCCTTATCAACTACATTATTTAATTGATAATATTCTTCTGCAATACCTTGTGAAGTACTTAATATATTTGTTTGTAAACTCAAATTAAATCTCCATTTTTAATATAAGATATAATAATTAAACTATTAAAATCAATTATAAATATTATTATAATTTATTAAATACAATAAATTTTTTAATTAACTTATTAAGTTTTTATTTTAAATAATTTTAAGAAGTTATATTTAGAAACAAACGATTGAATGGAAAAAACTGGAGAAAGGGTCTTATGACTTAACTAATTGGCATAACAGGTGAGAAATTAAGGAAGGATCCAATAAAAATGTTTTTTAAGCTTGAGAGATATTAGAAGAAACATATAATCTACTAGTCTATAAGTACGCTTATATAACCTCTGCTTAAAGCTACCCAAAAGAGACACCAATGTTATTAGAAGAACTCAAGGAAATCTTAGATATTCAAGAGCTCGATATGAAGATGATTCGTCTTATGCGAGTGAAAAAAGAACGTGTTAAGGAACTGTCCCAACTTGAAGAATTACGAAAAGATTTATACTCTCAAATCACAGACAAAGAACAAGAAATTAAAGATTTTGATAAGAGCATCGAACTTCTTGAACAAAAAATTCACGATATCAATGCGAGAATCAAAAAATTAGAATCACAACAGAGCAATGTTAAAAAAGCTGATGAGTTTAATGCTCTTACGCAAGAGATGACCCATGCAGAAAGAGAGCGTCTTGCTATTGAGCAAAAGGTTTCTGATCTAGTAGATCGAAAAGTATCAGAAGAAGAGCTTTTAGATAAAATTAAAGAAAGTTTAAAAAACTCTGAAGAAAGCAGCTTGGCTTTGGAAAAAGAGATCCGGCAAAGCGTGGATCTGATCAATCAAGAAGGATCTACCATTAAAGAGAAAAGAGAGCAGCTTGCAGGTGTGGCCAACTCTGAAATCTTACGCATCTATGAAAGATTATTACATAATAAAAAAGATCGCGTAGTGGTCCCTATTGAAAATCGCACATGTAGTGGTTGCCATATTACACTTACCGCCCAACATGAAAATTTAGTGCGTAAAGGTGATAATCTCTTTTTTTGCGAGCATTGCTCACGTATCCATTATTGGCAAGATAGCGAGTCTACTGAAGGCACAGCTGTTGCCACTAAACGTCGTCGTCGTCGAGTATAAAAAATTTTGCATGGGAAAGCTTAAGCAATCGCTGTTTTTTAATGATTTAAACAGAGGAAAGTCTGGACTTCGCAGGAAAAGATACCAGTGAAAGACTGGGGGCCGCAAGGCTACGGAAAGTATAACAGAAAATACACCGCCTTTTTTTAAAAGAGGACAGGCTGAAAATGCTAACTTTAAGAGTTAGCCCCACTCTCAGAGATGAGAGGTGAGATAAACCCTATCTGAAGCAAGAAAGTAATGAGCGTTGTTTTTATGAACAATCTGTTTTTCCGCAGAGCTCATTAGAATAAAATCGCTTGAGGGATTTGGCAACAGATCTCCTAGATGAATGATTGCTCAACGACAGAATCCGGCTTAAACAGCTTTCCCTGCTTTTCTTGTGCTAAAGGGTGAGCTTTGTCATATACTTCCCTTTTCAAACGAGAGGAAACTTGCGTATAGATCGTGGTGGTAGCCAAGCTATTATGTCCGAGTAGCATTTGAATGGTCTTTAAATCCATTCCCCTTTCTAGCCAATGCGTCGCAATGGTGTGTCGAATAGTGTGAGGTGTAATAGTAGCTGCTAAGCCACTTGCCTTAAGATATTGGATAAAATGACGATCGATCGATCGAGAGCTCAATCTTTTACCCCATTTATTCAGAAAAACAGCTTGAGAATCCTCCTCTCTTCTGTGAGAAGAACTATCTTGATCTCGAAGAGGATGGTTTATATATGTATCTAGCCAATGCGCTGCGGTTTGAGTAATAGGAACCACCCTTTGTTTTTTACCTTTACCGTGAACTTTGATTAATAAGCCTTGTGTATCCAAATCTTGTCTATTTAACCCAATTAATTCACTCAAACGCAATCCACTACTATAAAACAACTCCATAATACATCGATCTCTATAACCTAAATAAGTCTTTATATTAGGCTGTGCTAGTAATTGCTCTACTTGCTGATAACTTAAAGAAGTGGGGATTTTTTTTTCTAGTTTTGGAGTGGAAAGCTCAGTTAGAGGATTTGTTTCTAGTTTCTTGTGTTTTACTAAATAGGTAAAAAAAGAACGCAAGCAAGACAACCTGCGATGAATCGTTTTTTTAGATAGTCGTTTTTCTGCTAAAAATGCTAGATAGCTGCGAATCGCCTTTTTATCTACCTTTTCCACTAAAAAAGAAGAGGATTTTCTTTTTAAATCCTCCTCTGGCATAAGCAAAATTCTGTTTTGAAAAAAATACCCAAACTCTTGCATATCAATATTGTAGTTACGCAATGTATGCTGGGAAACCTGTTTTGCAGTGGATAGATAATGCAAAAAAAGCGCTCCTGCTTTAGAAAAGCTTAATTCAGCCATAACTCTTGTTCTCCTTTTCTATCTATGCTAGAATACGGGGCAATTTTCTGAAATAGGCTAAAATCATGATTACACTACGAGATATCTCTAAAAAAATAGGTGCCCGAACTCTTTTTGAAGATGTAACCATCACCTTTAACTCTGGCTGCCGCTATGGGCTTACCGGTCCAAATGGGGCTGGCAAGTCTACTCTATTTAATATTATTTTAGGAATAGATGAGCCTACCTCTGGATCTGTAACACTACCTAGAAAAGTAGGATTTCTCAAACAAAATATTGCACAGTTTAGTGAGATGAAGGTAATTGATGTGGTAATCATGGGCAATAAGCGCCTTGCAGAGACCTTATCAGAAAGAGATGCTCTCTATGAATTAGAAATAACCGATGCGATTGGAATTCGTTTGGGTGAATTAGAAGAGATCATTGCAGAAGAAGATGGGTATAGTGCAGAATCCGATGCAGAAGTATTTTTGAACGGTATCGGTATTCCTCCTGAATGGCATCATAAAAAAATGCATTCTCTTCCCTCCGATAGACAATTTCGAGTTTTGCTTTGCCAAGCATTATTTGGCAATCCAGAAGCTCTTTTATTAGACGAACCAACCAACCACCTCGATTTAGAATCCATCGGTTGGCTAGAGAGATTTCTACACAATTACAATGGAGTGCTGATTGTTGTAAGTCACGATCGCCATTTTTTAAATGCTGTAACAACACAGATTGCTGATTTAGATTATGAAACCATCATTGTATACCCTGGTAATTATAACGATATGTTAGTTGCAAAAACATCGCTCCGCGAAAAAACAGAATTAGAAAACAAATCAAAAGAGAAAAAAGCCGCCCAACTCAAAGAGTTCGTAGCGCGCTTTAGCGCAGGAACGCGCGCTAGCCAAGTACAGTCTCGTCTGCGAGAAATCGAGAGATTAGAGCCTCAAGAGTTAAAAAAATCCAATATTCAACGCCCCTATATCCGTTTTTATCCCCCAGAAAAAGTCTCTGGGCAGACGGTTTTCAAAGTAAAAGACATCTCCAAATCCTATGATGAGAATCTTGTCTTCAATCATCTTAATTTTGAAGTAAGTCGAGGAGATAAAATTGGATTGATTGGAAATAACGGTAAAGGGAAAACAACCCTCATCAAGCTTTTAGCAGGTATACTACCTCTAGATAGTGGATTTATCGAAGTAGGACACCAAGTGCAAATCGGCTATTTCCCTCAAAATCACTCTGAAGTAATCGATAAGCAAAGCAATATAACAGCTTTTGATTGGCTCAAAAATAGAAGAGAGGGGGTCAACGATCAAGATATACGTAGCATCTTAGGGAAAATGCTTTTTTCCGGAGATGATGCTTTCAAATCAATCTCGCATCTATCAGGGGGAGAAACCGCCAGACTCATCTTAGGTGGTATTATGCTGTGTAATTATAATGTTTTACTGTTAGATGAACCAAATAACCATTTAGATTTAGAAGCCGTATCTGCTCTGTCTTGGGCATTAGAGGATTTCAAAGGCACCGTCATTGTCGCTAGCCATGATCGTGATCTATTGAACAATGCAACCAATAAAATCATCGCATTTGAAACTGCAAAGCCATGTGTATTTGAAGGAAACTTAGAAGGATATCTTGCAGCTAGAGCAACTAAATAGAGCTTTAAGCTATACAGAAACAGAGTTTCTTAAACTATCTGTAAAAATGCGCCATACCTGGGCAGCGCGTACTTTGCGTTATTACCATCTTGAGGCCAAAGATGCGCTCTATCGCCGTATAGAAGCCTGGTTAGAATTGCCCTTACTTGATCTAAAAGATATCAAGGCACTCTGTGATCGTTATCATTTTCACCTAGCGCAAATAGGTCAATCCTGGCAAGAACACAACCTGCTCGCATCTCATCAAAAATCAGATGTTGATTCTGATATTCCTTTTTTACAAGCAGGCGTTTACCTAGATAACATTCGCTCTGCTTTCAACGTGGGCAGTATTATCCGAACAGTAGAAGCCTTTCGCCTAGGCCCCATTTACTTCGCCAAGCAAACTCCCTATATTGATAACCCCAAAGTACAAAAAACCTCGATGTTTACCTTTGATAAGGTAACCTGTCATCAAAACAAATCCTTAGAACAGCTCCCCAAGCCTTTAATTGCTTTAGAAACCGTTCCAAATGCTCCCTCTCTATTTGATTTCATCTTTCCTAAAGAGTTTACCCTCTTATTAGGAAATGAAGAATACGGGCTATCTGACCAAGCATTATCTATGGCTGATCAGTCTCTACAAATCCCTCTCTATGGTTTTAAGCAATCTCTTAATGTAGCTTCAGCTTTTGCAATCGTAGCCGCCGTGATCAGCAATCAACAAAGATGCAAAAACTAAAGTTTATTCCAATATCAATGGTGTGTAGCGTACATAATTTTAGCCAACGTCTTAATCGTTGGATTTTTTCTTTTTAATAACTGATACATTGTCGATCTTGGTATATCCGCTTCTCTAAGAAATTTCGACTTATTCAGTGCGTACAAATGGTCTTCGATGATTTCCATTACGCCTTCGGGATCGTTTTCGATAAGGCACTGCATGATTGCAGAACCAATCAAATCTGGATTCAACAAATTAGCAATGGGATCTACCTCGGTTATATTTGCACCTTCTTTAATAGTGACCTGGGCAGCCTCTTTAGTTTTCATATTAGCCTTATGTCGTTTAGTTCTTAATGGCTTTGAGGTAGATGGTCTTCGCTTTGGAGACGTCTTTAGGAGTTACGCAGTTAGCAAATATTTAGGATATTTTAAATAGGTCTTAACAGCTTCTCTATTGATTCTCTAGCTTTTAAAGTATACAACTGGCACCTTTGGTCTCTGGTTAGATGATGGTAGCCCTTGGGCATTTGCTCCTCCTTTGGTATTTTTTTGTCTTAAAAACACCATAGAAGTTGCAGCCATCTCTGACCACT
>DASZIJ010000087.1:0-9426 GCA_035949155.1 Candidatus Rhabdochlamydia sp.
AACTATTAAAATTAGGGGAAAAGTATTCTCTGAATCTTTCTACAAGGAGTTCTTCACAACTTTTTATCGGTACCTGTGGAAAAGATATGTATTTCAATCCTAATTCTTTATTAACATAACTTGGCAAAAAATAATAAGCCACAATATCAATCTCATCTAACGTAATACCAGTTGCATCTAAGCAATATTGAACCGCATTTACACCAAATTTGGTTGTATGTTTAAGACGATTCATTTTTTCTTCTTCCACTGCAGTTATTAATTCTCCATCCTTAAAAAGTACCGCGGTGGATTCATGATAGAACCAAATAGGAACTTCGGGAAAGAATTCTTTGCTAGGTTTACTAAAAGCCCCACTTATTCCTAAAACATACATAATACTGTTCTCATCTTTAGAATGAAAAAAATAATATGTTTAATTTTTTTTTTAAAGTACAGAAATTTAAATTTGAGTAAGCCTATTGCATATTAAAACCTGAGGGGACATTTTTGATTTTCCGTCTTTTTTATCAAAAGTATTGGGTTCAAGTAGTAAATAGCGTTTGTATTAAGATGAAATTTTTTAGAAAACAAACTAAAGAGAGATAAGATTCAATCTTATTTGTGGTCATTTATAATTATTAAGTCAATCTCGAAAGGTTCGAATTTTTTTGTAAGGAATCTATTTACATAACAGTAAAAAATCCTTTTAAATTTTTGTTGTTGTGGAATAATGCTGCTTTGCCAGAAAATGCTTGATTCATAATTAATTTTTTAAGGTTTTTTAAATGAGATACGAAGGCTTAGTCAAAATTTTTCTATTTTTTCCTTGTACCATTAAAAAATGCTTTCTAAAAAACATACCCATTTTTGTGTTCATTGCTACAATTGCAGCTATATATATCTCTTCTATTAAAATTAAAGAGAGGCTTCCTATGCTTAATTTAAACATGAAAGCACAGCCTAAAACTTTAGATCCTCGCAAAGTGACAGATATTTTTTCTTCTCAAATGATTTTTCTTCTTTTTGAAGGTCTTGTTAAACGATATCCAGATGGATCTATTAAGCTTGCTCAAGCTGAATCCTACAAAGTATCAGATGATCAACTTACCTATACTTTTACTTTAAGAGATACAGTCTGGTCTAATAACACTCCCGTGACCGCTTATGATTTTGAACAAACCTGGAAAGATGTTCTTAAACCCGATTTTCCTTCAGTAAATGCCCAGCTATTCTCTCCTATTAAAAATGCAGAGGCTGCCAAAAAAGGTTTAGTTTCGTTAGACAAAGTAGGAATCCATGCATTTGATGCAAAAACCCTTATAATCACTTTAGAGAAACCAACTTCTTATCTTTTTCAATTATTCTCTTTTTGTGCATTTTTTCCTGTAAATAAAAAAAATGATTGCAAAAATCCCAATTGGAATCATAAAAAAGATCAATGTTTATCTAATGGTCCTTTTTTATTAGAGAAATGGGACCATGGAAACCAAATAGTTTTTATAAAAAATCCTCGTTATCGAAAAACAGAAGATCTTCATCCAGAAAAAATTGTATTTAATATCGTTGAAAATGATGCCGTGACATTAGAGATGTTTCAACAAGGCTTAATCGATATTATTGGAGATTCTCTAACTAATATTCCTTTAGAATCAATCCCTACTTTAGAAAAAAAATGGACTTTTTCTTATATGCCAAGGCCCCGTTCTGTATTTATTAGCATCAATACAGAAAGATTTCCTTTTAATAATCCTAAAATTCGAAAAGCATTTAGTTTTGCTATTAATCGCCAAGAATTGATTGGCCTAATGGGTAAAGGTGTTAAACAGAATATTCTAACAGATCGGATTAATCTCGCATATCAAGGTGGATTATCCATCATGAATATGATTCCACCTTGCCTAAAAGAAAATCGCTATCGTTCTTTTTGTTTGGATAATAATGCAGAAAAAGCAAGAAATTTATTGAAAGAAGGAATGATAGAGCTGGGAATTACTAAAAAGGATTTTGACTCCGCTATTCTTAATTATCATTCCCAAAATTACGGAATAAGCGAATTAGTACAAGACATTCAACAAAAATGGTTACAAACTCTAGGTATTTTTATTAAGTTAGAACGCTTAGATTTTAGTATTGGCATAGATAAGATGAGAACCGGTGACTATTCTATGTGTTTTATGTGCTGGGATGCCATGTACTATGATCCAATGAGCATTTTAGAAAGATTTAAATATAAAACATATGCAACAAACTTTTCTAACTGGGAAAATCAAGAATATATTGAACTACTTGATCGTTCTTTCTATGAACAAGAAGATAAACGACTGCTTACCTTAGAGAAAGCAGAAAAAATTTTTATCAATGAAATGCCCTATATTCCTTTATATCACGAAGACTATGTATATATGGTAAATCCAAGCTTACCTTATAGCATCCCTTTATGGGGAGATCGCATGCTTCTTCCTCTATCTTTGGAAGAAAAAAAAGTGCAAGAGGAAAATAAAAATGCCAACCAGCGAAAACCTCTTGGAATCCTGAAAAAAAGGATATAAAAAATCTATATCCGATAGGATATTTTCCCAAAATCATTTTTTATATTAGAAAAGAAAACTTTTTAGCTCTCTTTTAGTATCTTTATTTAAAATCACTTTACTCTTTAGCAATCCACAGTTTAGAATTCTTCTATCAAGCTATTAATAACTTCTGAGATAAGTATTTGATATGAAATATCCGATTGTAAAAGGAACTTTTGATATTCTGCCACGGGAGATAAAAGAAGAAGACTTTTGGAAAGAATCCCATCGTTGGACCTATATAGAACAGATTCTGCGTGAAGAAGCTCTAAAGTATGGTTTCAGGGAAATTCGCACTCCAATTTTTGAGCGCACCGAACTATTTGAGAGAGGTGTTGGAGAATCCTCTGATATCGTTTCAAAGGAGATGTACACCTTCTTAGATCGCAAAGGACGCTCTTTAAGTTTAAGACCAGAAGGAACAGCCCCTGTAGTGCGCGCCTTTATTAGTAATCATCTGTATCAAACACCCGGTATTCATAAGTTTTTTTATATTGGATCTATGTTCCGCTATGAGAGGCCGCAAGCAGGTCGCTATCGAGAGCTGCATCAATTTGGAGTAGAAGCAATCGGTACAATGCATCCTTATCAAGATATAGAGTTAATAGACCTAATGTATCAAATTTATCAGAGATTAGGCTTGAAAGACCTATCTATTTCTATTAATTCTGTCGGTGACAGCTCATCTCGCACAGCTTATCAAGCAGCTTTGTTGTCATATCTTACACCTTATAAAGATCAATTATCAGAAGATAGCCAGATAAGGCTGAAAAAAAATGTCTTGCGCATTTTAGATTCTAAACTAGATCAAGATCAGAAGATCTTAAAAAATGCGCCTTTAATTAGCGAATACTTAAGCAAAGAGGCAAAAGAACACTTTCAAATAGTATTGCACGAATTAGATCAACTAAAGATCCCTTATCAAGTAGAACCAAAACTTGTTCGTGGGTTGGATTACTACAGCAACACTGTATTTGAAATCACTTCAGGACAGCTAGGAACCCAAAACGCTGTTGGAGCTGGTGGACGCTATGATGGGTTAATAGCAGATCTAGGTGGCCCTGATTTACCAGCTACAGGATTTGCTATAGGAATAGAGCGCTTACTACAAACGATGTTAAAACAAGAAGCTCACTTTCCAAGTCCTTTAAAGCCCGATCTTTTTTTCATCCCCATGAACAGTCAGGCTACTCAATTAGCCTTTAAACTGACAACGCAACTTAAACATAAAAATATTGCTGCACAACTGGATTTAAGTGGCAAAAAAATTCAATACGGTTTGCAGCTTGCAAACCTTATCCAAGCAACGGCTATTGCAGTGATTGGTGACGATGAAATTAACTCAGGAAAAATCACTTGTAAGAAATTAGCAACGCGTGAATCTCACACTTTTTCCATTCAACATTTAATCGATAATCTGAAAGGCTGGCTCAATGTTTGACTATCGTAGAACACACACTTGTGGAGAATTAAGATCCTCTCACATAGGTAAAACCGTCACCTTATCCGGGTGGATACATCGCAGACGTGATCATGGAGGAATCATCTTCATTGATCTAAGAGATCGCTTTGGCTTAACTCAACTCGTTTTTGATCCTAAAACCATTTCAGAAGAGCTTTTTTATCAAGCATCGCGTTTACGTAGCGAATGGGTCATTTCTGTTAAGGGTCAAGTAATTGCACGTACTGAGAAAATGATTAACCATAAGCTCCCTACAGGAGAGTTAGAGATTTATGTGAAAGAATTAGAGATCTTATCTTTTGCAAAGACGCCTCCTTTTTCCATTTGTGATGAGGATATTGAAGTGAATGAAGAGCTTCGATTGAAATACCGTTACCTAGATATAAGAAGAGGAGTAATTGCTCATAATTTATTGCTGCGACATCAAGTTATGTTAACCACTCGCAATTTTATGAGTGAGCAGGGATTTATCGAAATTTCAACACCCATTCTAGGAAAATCTACTCCAGAAGGAGCTCGCGATTATCTTGTACCTTCTAGAATTTATCCAGGTAATTTTTACGCATTACCTCAGTCCCCTCAGATATTCAAACAGCTATTGATGATCTCTGGTATGGATCGCTATTTTCAAATCGCTCCTTGTTTTCGCGATGAAGATCTTCGTGCTGACAGACAACCAGAATTTACACAAATCGACATGGAAATGAGTTTTGGGACACCAGAAGATATTATGGGCATTATTGAGGAATTAATGACGAACGTCATTCAAACCGCCCTACCTGATACTCTGCCGATTTGCTTCCCTAGAATGAGCTATAAAGATTGTTTAGAAAACTATGGAACAGATCATCCTGACCTGCGCTTTAAAATGCCTCTTGTGCGTCTTGACGATATCATAGAACAGAGCGAATTTACTATTCTACGCGAGCAACTGATGCAAAAGGGTTGTATCAAAGCTCTCTTAGTAAAAAATGGAGCAGATCTATCACGCCGTGAAATAGAAGCCTATGCACAGTTTGTTTCTTTATTTGGCGTGAGTGGTTTAGCCTGGATGAAGTGTCAATCTGAAGGCTTAAGTTCGAATATTACTAAGTTCTTTTCTTCTGATCTATTAACCAACTTAAAAAACCGCATGCAATGCGAAATAGGCGATTTGATTCTAATAGCAGGAGGAGAAGAGGCAAGAATTAATCAAGGCCTAGACCATCTTCGCAGAAAAATTGCAAAAGAAAGAGATTTAATAGATCCTTCTTCTATGCATTTTGTTTGGGTAACCGATTTCCCATTGCTTCACTGGAATGCGGATGAAAAACGGATGGAAAGCGAACATCATCCTTTTACCTCTCCTCACTTTGAAGATCTTGAAATGCTAAATACAAACCCATTAAATGTCCGTGCCTTAGCCTATGATCTTGTCTTAAATGGGTATGAAATTGGAGGAGGGTCTCAGAGAATCCATAACAGTGAACTACAAAATAAAATATTTGAGCTTCTTCATTTATCTAAAAATGCCATTCAAGAAAAATTTGGTTTTTTTATAGAGGCTTTGGAACATGGAGCCCCTCCTCACTTAGGCTTTGCTTTTGGATTGGACCGCATAATAATGATTTTAGCAAAAACAGAAAATATTAAAGATGTAACGGCTTTCCCCAAGACACAAAAAGCTAGCGATTTAATGATGCAAACTCCTGCAAAAGTAGAAAAAAAACAACTAAATGAATTAAAAGTTCAAATAGAACCTATTGAAATCATTTGGACATAAGATTTAAGATTAGCAGTAAATACACTCATTTATGCTCCGAGGTAGCAGCCCATGAAGTCAAAAAAACATCTCTTATTAGCCTGTGCTCTATTTATGACACAAGCTGCCCCTTGTCAAGAAAGCCTTCCTGATGAATTAATTATTCATCACGATGAAATGGAAAAACTTTCTCGAGCTTTTGGACATTTGATTGGAAAAAACCTCATTCAACAAGACTTAGAAAAAAATGGCAAGATCAAGCTTGACCTTGCACAGGTTATTAAAGGATTACAAGAAGCTGCGGATGGGAAAGAATCCCCTATGACAGAAAATGAGTGTGTAGAAGCAATTGTTGCCGCCAAAGAACTAGCCTTTGCGCAAGAATCCAAAGAAAATTTAGAAAAAGCAGAAACCTTCCTTAAAAAAAATGCAACAGATGTAGAAGTAGTAAGTATAGAAAATGGAAAGGTTCAGTATCGTATAGAGAAAACAGGCACTGGTGATGCAATACAGTCGCATTTTTCTCCTTTGGTACACTATAAAGGACAATTTCTCGATGGCTCTATTTTCAGTGACTCTAATGAAGAAGTACTTTTTCTCGATGAAATTATTACAGGATTGCGTTTAGGTTTAATCGGTATGAAAGAAGGAGAAAAACGCACTATCTATATTCATCCTGATTTTGCTTATAAGATGCACCACAATCTTCCTCCTAACTCTCTTTTGACTTTTGAAATAGAAGTGGTCCAAGCAAATGCTTCTTATAATTCTCTTTCTTCAAAAGAAAATATATATCCTATGGAAATCGCTGATCCCAAAACAGATATACGTTAGGTCATTAGTTTTTATAAAAAAATCCTAAAATCCAATTGCATAAATCTACCCATACTGCTCTGATATACAATAACGATCCATGACTAGATACTCCCCTAGATTTTATGCGTTTATTTAAGATTTCTTTAGCTTTCCAAATGGCAATTGCCACAGTGTTTGGGATTCTTTTTGGCCTATTCCTGGGCGATTTATGCGATGTTTTTGCCTCTTACGCATCTGCATATATCAAACTTCTCAAAGTTACAGCTATCCCTTACTTAATTGGAGCTATCATCCACGGAGTAGGACAGCTAAGTTCTTCTCAAGGCAAATTAATTGTAAAACGCGGTGTCTTTTTCATTAGTTTAGCTTGGACCATTAACATTTTAATGGTTTATACGGTCTCTCATTTATTTCCTCGTTCCAGTAGCCCTCAAACATCTGGTTATATCTCTAGCGATACGCCTCATTTGAATTTTGCTGAACTACTCATTCCCGATAATATTTTTTATGATCTAACGAATAACATTGTTCCAGCTATTGTAATTTTTTCTCTTCTGATTGGAATTGCATTGATCCATCTCAAAGAGAAAGATGTAATTATGAATGGTTTGCAAAACTTAGTCAGTGCATTAACAAGAATTACGGCTTGGATTGCTCGGATCACACCGATTGGAACTTTTTTAATTATAGCCAACCAAGTAGGGACCATTCAACTCTCTACCGTTAAACAAGTCAGTACTTATGTGATTTTATATCTTTTAGGAACATGTTCGATTATTTTTTGGATTTTTCCCAGACTTACAAGCATGTTAACCTCTATTCCTGCTTATAAATGGCTGCAACAAACTCTGCCCATCTTGGTACTTGCTTATACGACAAATGTAGTCATTGTTTGCTTGCCCTACATTATTGAATTACTCAAAAAAGAAACAGCCATCATTGATCCTACTGATGAGAAAGCTCAAACACAAATACAAGGAACTGTATCTGTTGTTTTCAATTTACCTCTAGGTGCTCTTTTCATTACCTTATTTGTATTTTTCATATCTATCTTCTATGGTTTGCCGCTGGGTTTTTCTTCTCAAATTGAATTGTTTGTAACAACCTTTTTAACAAACTTAGGCTCAGTTGGACTAGGGTCATGGATTAATAGTTTAACTTTCATTCTAGATTCCTTAGGCTTGCCGATTAATGCGATTAACTTGTACTTGACTACCCTACCCTTTACCTCTGGGTTTCAATCCATGTTGTCTGCTATGCAAATTACTTCACTTTCTTTATTCATCACCCTTTCTTGTCGTAATATGCTGCTGTTTAGATGGAATAGAATCATTAGCAAAACTTTTTTTACTCTACTTCCTATGGTTATCCTATTTCTTATTCTTAAATCTTTTAACCCACTGCCAACCATTAAAAACGAGGCTAAAAGCATCTATGAATTAACAATTACCTCTACCATTCCTGTGAAGATCTACAAAACAATTCCTCCATCAAATCTTTTTGAAGGAGATGCTTTTGATCATATATTAGCTACTAAAACCCTAAGAGTGGGTTATTATCCTAACACAGCTCCCTTTTGTTTTTATAATGTAAATAATCATTTAGTTGGATATGACATGGCCTTTGCTTATGAATTAGCTTATGACCTTGGTTGCAAACTAGAATTAGTTCCCCTTTCTTATAACAATGTCATATCCGATATAGAAGGAAAGAAATATGATATTGCTATGTCTGCATTAAGCATGAATGAAAAGAGACTAAGAAGCCTCTCTTTTGCTAAATCTTATCTAGATGCAAGATTAATTTTGATTACAGAAGAAAAAATGCGAAAAAGATTTTCATCTATGGAAAAAATTCTTAATAATCCAGATTTAAAAATTGCTGTACTTAAGGGATCTTCTTATGAACAAGTAGCTCATGAATTCTTCCCTACTGACAGGATTATTTATTTAGATCACTTTGAAGAATTCACTGTAAAAGGAAAACAGGCAGCTTTACTATGGGAAGAACAACAAGCTCTTGCATGGATTTTAAAACATCGCAATTACCGTATTGTAGTTCCAAGTCCTGCGATCGGAATAGATACTTTAGGCTATGCAATTAATGCAGATAGCCCTAAGTTTCTCAACTATCTCAATCAATGGTTAGAGTTAAAAAACAATCAAGGATTTACGGAAAAGCAATATGATCTTTGGGTTAAAGGTAAAACAGAAATTGCAGCTCCTCAAGAAAAGCGCTGGTCTATTGTTCGAGATGTACTACATTGGATCAAGTAGTTTTAAGGCAAGTAAAATACCTGCCTTAAAAAGTAAGATTATTTCGCTTTCTTAAGAAATGTTTTTAAATCATCTGCTTCTATTAAACCAACAAATCGATCTATTTCTTTTCCCTTATGGAATAAAATCAGAGTAGGAATAGAAGTAATCTCTAAACGAGCCGCTACTTCTTGCGCAGCATCAATGTTTATCTTGATAAAATTCACCTCTTTTACTTCTTTAGCAACCTCTTCTAGAATAGGAGTTAATTGCCGACAAGGACCACACCAATCAGCAAAAAAATCAATCAGCACAGTCCCTTGGTTTGTTTCTTTATCAAAATCGTCTTCCAATATTTCTTTTATGAATTCACTCATGCGTTTATCTCCTTATGGAATCTACCAGATTAAATCGCATTCGGGTTTTTAATCTAGCTTAAACTAAAAACCTCTTTCCAATATACTATAGTAATTTAACTTTAAACTTTCATGATAAAGAAGTATAATACTTACATATGGCATATTCCTATGATTTAAGAAAAAAAGCACTCGACTATATAGAGAAAGGCTATTCAAAAGAGGAAGCAAGTCAAATTTTTGG
>DASZIJ010000088.1:0-5402 GCA_035949155.1 Candidatus Rhabdochlamydia sp.
ATCGGCGAAAAGGTAGCTAAAAAGCTAGCTAAGGCTCTCCGTATCGATTTTGAGTTACTGATTGATCCTAATTAAGCACAAATGCACATTCGAAAATTTTATACATTATATTGGCTCTTTTATGAATAATACTCAAATCACTTTAACCACTTCTCGGCTTATACTTCGCATTCCTACTCAAGGCGATAGTTTTGAATTGCAGGCTTTTGAAGAAAGAAACATGAGCCATCTATCTCCGTGGAGATCAACCTCTGTAGAGTTTAATTTAGACCATACTACTCAGATAATGAAATGGAAGGAAGAATTTAAAGAGAATAGAGCTATTCGTTTTTTACTATTTCTTCGAGAGCGACCCGAAGGTGAAATAGTCGGTCTCTGCAATTTTTCTCAGATTTTCCGAGGCCCCCTTTTCAAGCCTGCTATTTTGGGATACCAAATAGATGCTGTATATGAAAGAAAAGGTCTTATGTCAGAGGCTGTAGAAAGAGGCATTCAATATATGTTTGAAGAACAAAACATTCATCGAATTATGGCTAATTACATGCCATCAAATGCAAGAAGTGCTCAACTGCTACAAAAACTTGGGTTTACTATTGAAGGCCGAGCAAAAAAATACCTGCTTATCAATGGTCAATGGGAAGATCACATTTTAACTTCTCTGACAAACCAAAGATGGGTTTTTATTTAGGGTTTGATCAACAAATACTATGAAGTCGACACTAGCTCAACTGGTAAGGACTGCTTACTAGTTCAAAAGGAAGGAAATAGAAGCATCCAGATCGTCACAATGTATCTAGATTATGCTGAAGATCAGATTAAGCGACCAAAACAATTACTATGAATGAACCGATAAACTCGATGCTTTTCTTTTGCTCAATGAAAGAGAAATCTTGAATCACTAAAGTTAAGAAGGAAATGGTATGTGAACCGTTTTTGATACTACTAGATTCTTAAGAAGTGTCTAAAAGAATGGGGGCAGTTGGACTCGAACCAACGAAAGTCTAAGACTGAGAGATTTACAGTCTCTTGCAATTGCCGCTATGCGATACCCCCTAAAACGATGCTGGAGAAAGGAATCGAACCCTCAACCGTCCGCTTACAAGGCGGATGCTCTACCGTTGAGCTACTCCAGCAATTAGATGAAAACTTTATAGCAAAGAGCTGTTTTACCCTCAAGAATTATCTGGTTTTTTATTTTCAGGAGGCACGATACTTTTAGTCCTTTGAAAAAGAGAAGAAACCTTTCCAGATGACATTGGGGGCTGTTGTAGAGAAACTCTTTCTGGATTTAGCGCCTTGGTTTTTCCTTTGCTTTCACAACATTTTTTAAATTTTTTTCCTGAGCCACAAGGGCAGAGATCATTTCGGCCTGTCTTATTCATTATCACCTCAAAAATAGGGTCTAGAATATCCTAAGTCGCATAAAAAGAGCAATCGTGAAATAATGGTTCCGAAAAAAGGACTTTAAAAATGATAAACTTACCTATTCCATTAGCTACTCCTCCTTGGACTGGTTTAGGCCGCAAGCTAGAAAGCTTATGTCGCAAGGCTTTATACGAATATCAACTATTAGAAGGGATTGATAAATTGGCCATTGCTTTAAGTGGAGGCAAAGATAGCTTGAGTTTATTATTTCTACTCAAAGCAATTTTAGGAAAAGGTTTTCCTCCTATCCAACTACACGCTATTCACATTGGAGGAGCTTTTTCTTGTGGAGCGGGAATTAGTAGCTCCTTTCTAAAAGGAATTTGCGAAAAGTTAGATGTCCCTCTTACCATTGTGAATGTAGATCAGGATATAAATACATTGCAATGCTATTCCTGTTCGCGCAATAGAAGAAAAATTCTCTTTGAAATAGCAAAAAGCGTTCAAGCAACGACTATTGCTTTTGGTCATCATCGCGATGATAGTGTAGAAACGCTTTTTATGAATCTTATGCATAAAGCAGAATTCGCTGCTATGTTGCCTAAGGTTCCCATGTACGATTATGGTGTTACTATTATTCGACCCTTAATTTATGTGCCTGAAGAGAGTTTAATACAATTTGCTAAATTTTATGAATTTTCAAGAGTTGTTTGCCAATGTCCAGTAGGTCAAAAATCTATGCGTAAAACAGTGAAAAACATTTTAAAAGACATACAGGAGAAATTTCCTAATGCAACTGATAATTTAGCAACAGTCTCCCGTACTTACGGTTCTCAAAAAGCTTTAAAAAAACCTTAAATTCTGCTTCAATCTATGGCTATGTATATATCTGAATTACTTGCTGTCATTTGCTACTTCTTTTTACTAACCCTTATTGCCATCTACTCCTATAAGCGTCATCTAACCGCCACGGATTTTATTATTGGCAGCAGATCTTTAAACTACTGGCTCACTGCGCTAGCAGCTCATGCTAGTGATATGAGCAGCTGGCTATTTATGGGTTATCCGGCAACGATTTTTGTAGCAGGTTTATTTAATGCTTGGGCTGCCATTGGCTTGATATTGTTTATGTTTTTAAATTGGCAGTTGATTGCGCCTAAATTAAGAACAGCAACTGAAGAGTACAATAGTCTAACCCTATCTTCTTTTTTTGAAAGCAGATTAGCTGATACCTCCGGCCTTATTCGCGTATTTACCGCTACTATGTCGATTATTTTTTACACTATC
The DNA here is from genome assembly GCA_035949155.1 of Candidatus Rhabdochlamydia sp. Taxonomy (GTDB): domain Bacteria; phylum Chlamydiota; class Chlamydiia; order Chlamydiales; family Rhabdochlamydiaceae; genus Rhabdochlamydia. Next base: position 2,653 of record DASZIJ010000088.1, read on the forward strand.
TACATCTCAGCTGGGCTGGTTGGGCTTGGTATTCTCTTAGAGGTTCTCTTTCAAATTCCTTATTCTTGGGGAATTCTTATTGGAATTTCTATTGTTGTTCCTTATGTATTTGTAGGGGGTTATTTAACGCTTGCTTGGATTGATTTATTCCAAGGGATTTTTCTCATGTTGGTGATTGTAGCCACCCCACTTTTTTTATTAAATAAGCTAGGTGGATGGGATCATCTGTTTCAGGTTGTTCACGCAAAAAATTTATCTTTATCTCTATTCCCTGATTTCTCTTTTCACTCTATTTTAAAGATTATCTATATGGTATTTGGATGGGGTCTAGGTTATTTCGGTCAGCCTCATATTATCACTAAATTTATGGGAATTAGAGATGTAAAAGAAATGAAAAAATCCCAATACATTGGAATGAGTTGGATGGTTCTTTCTATTAGCGCTTCTACTTTAGTGGGCCTAGTTGGTATTTTATATTTCCAACAGGGCCTAGAAGATCCTCAGCAACTTTTTGTTTTAATGGTAAGAGACTCTTTTACCCCTTTTTTTGTAGGCTTTATTTTATGCGGTGTATTAGCTGCTACCATTAACGCAATGAGTGCTCAGGTATTGGTTCTTTCTTCTAATATTTCAGAAGATTTTTATAAACGTTTAATCCATAAAACGGCCTCATCCAAAGAGAGATTAGTAGTTGCACGAATAGGAATTATTCTAGTTGGATTCCTTGCCTTTTTTATTGCTTATGCAAAAATTAGTACTATCTATTCACTTGTAATGTATGCATGGTCTGGTTTAGGCTGTTCTTTTGGACCTTTAATTCTACTGTGTCTATACTGGAAAAAAGTAAATAAATATGGAGCTTGGGCAGGAATTTTAACAGGTGGCATTACAGCTGCTATTTGGCCTTATTTTAATGCTAAAATACCATCCATGATCCCTGGATTTTTCGTGGGATTAATCGCCATTTATGCAGTTTCTAAATTAGCTCAAAATAAAATTCCTCCATCAACCCCACAGGAGATATAATGCAAAAGAAGCCTTACATTCTAATTACAAATGATGATGGGATTGAAGCCCCAGGGCTTTTAGCTTTATATCAAGCTGTTTGCACCTTTGCAGAAGTTGTTATTATAGCCCCTGCATCAGAACAATCTGGCGTAGGAGCTGGTATCTCTTTAAGAAACCCTTTACAAATCCAACCTGTTGTTTGGCCAAACAATGCAGCTGCATGGAAAGTAACAGGCACTCCTGCTGATTGTGTGCGTTTAGGGCTACATACTATTTTAGACAGGACTCCTGATCTTATTCTATCTGGAATCAATCGAGGATCCAATGCAGGAAGGACTGTTCTCTATAGTGGCACAGTTGGTGCTGTTATTGAAGCAACGATGAAAAATGTCCCTGGGATTGCTTTTTCCTCTGTCAATTATAAGAATCCCAATTATGAGCAATTTAAAGAATTTGTGCGACCTATTGCTTCCCAATGCTTAATCCAACCACTACCTAAAGGCACTCTGCTGAATGTAAATTTTCCCAACGCAGAAAAAATTCAAGGTATAAAGCTAGCCCATCAAGGAATGGGTTATTGGATGGAAGCTCCAGAACAAAGGCTCCATCCAGAAGGACATGAATATTATTGGCTAGGAGGAAAATGGAGCTCCTATGAAGAAGATGAAGAAAGCGATGTGTATTTACTAGAAAAAGGCTATGTCACAGCCGTTCCCATTCACGTCAATCAGTTAACAGATAAAGCATTGCTTTTAGAAAGAAAACAACCCTTTGAGCATTTTGTGAATTCTAAACCAACCCTCACCGAGCTTTAACTTGTTTTTTTGCAATTTGTCTTTCCCATGCACCTAAACGCAGAAATGCTTGTTTCTGCGCTTTTTCTACAATTTCTCTCCCCCCCTCTATCTCATAAAGCCTTTTTAATTCCTCTTTTAAAGCTATACTATAAAAAGAGGGATACAATTCCTTAGGGTCTAAACCACCTTGTTGAAATTTACGAGCTGCTATCATTAAATCGACTAAATCTTCAAAATGCTGTCTTAAAATAGGTTGAGCTTGCACCAACTGCTGACGATCTTGAATGCATTTCAATGTGTTAAGCATTCTCCGGCAATGAGCATTGCCTTCCAGCTGAAAATCTTCATAGGAACTAGGATTACATCCTAGTAATATAAAAAAGGCTAGGAAAAACTTCTTCATGTTTAATGCCTTAAATTACTAATTTTTCATGTTGATAAGCATTTATATCCATCAAAAATGGCATTTGTTAACTCTAAATATCTAATGGAGTAAATTTAAAATACAGTTTAAAGTTCTTCTGCTTGAGATTTTTGGAAGAAAAATGCTTATGTATTTGAATTACGCCTTCTGCTTACTGGTAAAGCAACTGGTAATAGATGAGGAGCAACTGGTAGTAGAGGAACAACTGGCAATAGATGAGGAGAAATTAGATGAGAAGCAACTGGTAGTAGATAAGTGTCACTAGAAAGTGGTGGTAAGCCTGAATGTGGGGATGATAGATCAGGAGAAGATAAAGAGCGTTGTCTAGGAATAGGAATAAAAGAAGTGGTTTCTATTAAACTCTTTACCGAATTTACTGAATTAGGAGTTACGCAGTTGAATAAATTCTAAAAACACTTTAATTTATTTGGCATGAATCCACCTAAATGCAAAGAAGAAGATTACATCGATTTTTTAATCGCGACGCAAAAGGCCTATAGCTGCACAGAGGCAGCACGAGT
>DASZIJ010000089.1:0-2841 GCA_035949155.1 Candidatus Rhabdochlamydia sp.
ATTGAGGAGTTTGGGATCATAAGCGAAAAAGACCGCGCTAAGATAGCAATGATTGCTGCTCGGCAGAACGGAAAAGGAACTTCTGAGTATATTGAGGAGTTTGGGATCATAAGCGAAAAAGACCGCGCTAAGATAGCAATGATTGCTGCTCGGCAGAACGGAAAAGGAACTTCTGAATTCATGAAGAACTATAAGATCACGGATCAGAAACTCCTCTTTGAAATAATAAAGATTTTTGCTGAGCAAGATGGAAAAGGAACTTCTGAATGCATGAAGAACTATAAGATCACGGATCAGAAACTCCTCTTTGAAATAGCAATGATTGCTGCTCGGCAGAACGGAAAAGGAACTTCTGAGTATATTGAGGAGTTTGGGATCATAAGCGAAAAAGACCGTGCTAAGATAGCAATGACTGCTGCTGAGCAAGGCGGATTGGCAACTTCTGAATTCATTAAGAACTATAAAATTACAGATGAGGAGGTTCTAATTGAAATTGTCAGCTTAGCCATTAAAACATCTATTTTAGGTAACTTAATAACGGATTTTTCGGATGGATATTTTTGGGATTATTTACCTAATTATGGTTTATCAGAGAAAGAATTCAAAAAGATCCAACTGATTTTTGCCTCTTGTTATGGCATAGATCATGTTCAAAATTCATCCATGATCCAGTTTATCTATGATCATATACAATCTAGCCAATTCCCCTCTCTTGCTATTTTTAATCGAAAAATTACTGAAATAAAAGAGCAGATTTCTAGAGAACAGGATTGTTATCAGCTAGATAAATTAAAAAAAAAGAGACAAAGAGCCTTACTGTATTTTTCCCTTGTGTCAGAAAAATGCAATGATTCTAACATTTCTCTCACTGAAGACCAGCAAAACTATTTCATCAAAGCTCTGGAACATCATAACCAAAAAGAATCTCGGCTTTTGATGCAGGTTCTTGCACAGAATTTTGAAAAGCCCGGTTACTTTTCTAGTTATCAACAACTTGTCAATAAAAAAGAGCATTTGGTTTTACCTATGATACTTATAAATCAGTGGCTGATGGAATCGCCTAGCTCAAGCGATGTTTGTCAAAAAAACATCAAACAAATCACAGATTTCCTTAAAGGAGGCAAACAAAGAAGCAGTCTTCGAGACGCTAAAGGATTTTTACCCCATCTACTGCAAGCTTTAATTGCTCTCTCTCATCCTTCTATTATTTCCTCAGAGCAAAAAATCCATCTTCTTAATCAGTGCTTGCAATCTGCTTTACCTATAGATAAAGAAAAAGAGTGGGAAAAACGTTGTAAGGGAGCTTTAGACACAGTGTATGTTCTTGCCATTATGAATCTACTCAAACCTACTCTTAATGAATTAGAGGAAAACTATACTTTTAGGGGAATCACTTCTTTATTCAGTGCAAAATTGCAAGATATTCTTTTTTCGGATACGCCTATAGATCATTTTTATGAAAAATATGTAAAAATGGAAGAAGCGTTACGTGTTTCCTTAGCACTTGTTAAATATGCTAGTAACTTAAAGAGCAGTAAAAAAGCTAGTGTGTCTGAAGAACTTCGACGATTAATAACTCATGTTTTGGAAGACTCAGTAAAACAAGAGCGGTATCAAATAGAAAACAACCTTCACTTGCAAAAGATCAAAGAAGGTTGCCCTGAAATATTTCAAGCTTGGCAAACCTCACAAGAGATGATAGAACATAAATTAGGAGAGACAAAGCAGAAATCTATAGATTTTCCTGCTTTCTTGAAGGAGAAAATTCTTAACGATCAACACTTTCCTCAAGCTCCCTTAGCCTTGCGTGAGTATCTTGAAGAACAACCTTACTCCCTGAAAGGTATAAAAGAGACTGATCAGCAGGTTGTTCTTCTATGTAAAGAATTATGCGATCCATCAATAGATTTTACTAAAAAAATTACCGTTCTTAAAAGTTTATCCTCATTACTAGGTCAGAATGAATTCAAAAATGATATCAATTCTCTGCATAAGACCTTAACAACAACCCATCAGCAAAAAAGCGTTCTTATGGTTGACTCTGATGATTGGCAAGACCTTTTTCTTTCAGGAACAGAGGTTTTAGGAAGTTGCCAAAGAATTGACGGGGACCCTTATTTTAATGTATGCCTTATGGCTTATGTTTTAGATGGTAAAAATCGGATTCTTTGTATTAAAGATCCTGCTACCGGAAGAATCTTAGCTCGCTGTATTTTCCGTCTTTTATTTAAGGATAACCAGCCGGTGCTTTTTCAAGAGAGAATCTATCCTAGCCCTTGTGAATATGAAGAGCTATTAAATCAACTGGCAGAAACCCGCGCAAGCGAATTGGGCCTGGAGCTTTTTACTTGTAATATACGAGATAATCTTGAAAGCGGCTTGTATCATCTTGAGTCACTGGGAAGCAGCTCCCCTTATGAGTATGTAGATGCTTCTAAAGGAAAAACAGAGGGCGTATTTAGAATAGATACGGCAAAAAAAGTCATCAGATTAACCGGAACAAAACGAAGCACATTTGAGCAAATGAGGCCCTTTCAAGCTTGAAGTGCACAAAAAAGAACATATAAATATTTGAAAAAATATCTATTGAACACTCGAGCATAGCATGTTTGTAGATAATCTATTAAAAGCTTCTAGTGGAGTTTCAAAGTTAAGAGCCTTTCTAGGTCTGTTATTTAGTAGAGTTTCCACTCTTTTAATATCCTTGGAAGTAGCATCTAAAAAACTTTGTGTTTTAGGAAAATATTGCCTAACTAGTCCGTTTGTATGCTCATTTAACGCCAGTTTAACGTAAGAGCTATCATAACATATTGAAAAAGAGCCTTTTATCGTTTATGGTAT
>DASZIJ010000090.1:0-5443 GCA_035949155.1 Candidatus Rhabdochlamydia sp.
CCAATGAAACTGTACAGGAAATTGAAAACTTACTTAACAATAGACCTAGAAAAGTGCTACAATTTCGCACGCCCATAGAAGTTTTCCATGCATATAGAATGGAATCTATATCTGTCGCACTTTAAAATTGAAAAGGCGAGAATAAAAAAACCGCCGTTTGGGGTTCGGGCAATGGCTGCAATAACCTTGTTCTCAATAGGTGGGATCGCTTCCTAAAAAACTGTAGAAGTTGTTTTAGCGTCATGATCCCTTAATTATTTACTTATCGTTAATGCGCTTGTTCAGTTGCTCGAGTATCCCCAACAGCGGAGAATCTTTGAAAGGGATTATAACAGTAGATCTTATTTAAAAAGAAATTAAATTATACATCAGGCAAACCCATCATGTCTTTTAAGGCTTGTTTGCTCACCTCTCTACCAATGACAGAAATGGATTCTGTCAGTGGTATATTCTTAGGACAGACTCTCACGCAATTTTGCGCATTTCCACAACCGCTGATACCTGATTCATCCATTAAGGGTCTGAGCCTATCTGCTTTTGCTAGTTTTCCAATAGGATGCGCATTAAAAAGACGTGCTTGGGATATGGAAGCAGGGCCCATGAAGGCAGAGTTGGGATTGACTTGAGGACATGCTTCTGTGCAACAACCACAGGTCATGCAGGTAGATAAAACATACATGGCCTCTTGCAATTCAGGGCTGATTTTAGGCCCAAAGCCTCGATCTAAGGCATCATCTACGTCTATCCAAGCGCGTACTTTTTTTAAGTTTTCAAACATACTTGTACGATCTACGACCAGATCCTTCATGAGAGGAAATTTGGTTAAAGGAGCTACTGTAATGCAAGAGCTGCCGGTTGCTTGTAACAATTGATGGGCAAGAGCTGTGCACCCTTGACGAGGACGCCCATTGATTAACATAGAACAAGAACCGCATACCTCTTCTAAACATCCCTGCTCCCAAGCAATCGGAGTGACTTTTTCTCCTTTTTTATTAATAGGACATTTTTGTATCTGCATTAACGCTGATGTAATGTTAAAAAAAGGCTTCAATTCTAATTCAAACTCTTCCCAATATTGCTGATTAGCAACTCCGCGGTATACTTTTAAAGTGAATGTTTTTTCCATGATCTCTCACAAAGGCAATACGATGTTTGTAGGAACATTCTCAAATTGAGGAATGACTTTTTTAGCTTTGCTGTAATCACGTCCTATGGGTTTTAAATAACGCAAATCAACTGACCTGTAGCTAATTTCTGGCTCTACATCTTGATAGGTAGCTATTGTTGTTTTTAACCAATTTTCATCATCTCGATGAGGAAATTCGGGCTTATAATGAGCTCCTCTAAACTCATTGCGCAAAAGGGCTCCTTTGGTAATCACTAAAGCAATCTCTAACATATAAGAAAATTGATTGGCAAATACATAAGTTTGATTCAAAACAGTTCCTTTATCATCTAGACAGATATTTTGATAACGCTCGCGAATCTCTTTGATAGCATCCATAGCTTTTATCAGATCTCTATTATTGCGCTTGACCGTAACATATTTAATCAATACATCAGATAATTCCTCATGCAATTGATGTACATTCTCAGATCCATTGCGCTGCATCAAATCTTGTTTAAAAGCCTCTTCTTCTTGCAGAGCTTGTGAAAAAATCACCGTGGGGATGTTTCCATAACTACTCTCTAACGTATCCAAATAACGAGGCACTTCCATTCCCGCTACTAATCCAGAGAAAATGCAAGAGAGTAGAGAATTAGCGCCCAGACGATTTGCCCCGTGATATTGGAATTCTGATTCCCCTACATTAAAACAACCGGGAATGTTCGTCATTTGTCTAAACCTCTGCAGTCGATCAGGATCATTGGCAGCTGGCCAATCTACCCATGCTCCTCCCATCGAATAATGCACTGCAGGAAAGATACGCATAGGAACTTTATGTGGGTCATCTCCAGTAAATTTTTCATAGATATCTAAAACAGAAGCTATTTTGTGTTGTATTTTTTCTGAAAGATGGGACACATCCAAATACACCTGCATTTTTTGATCAACCCCTAAACCCATTTCACAAACCCGCAAGATCTCTCTTGCTCCAATATCCCGGGGCACTAAGTTTCCAAAAGCAGGATAGAGCTCTTCTAAAAAATACCAAGGTTTTCCCGTTTCACCACAAGGAAGGGTTTTACCCTCTGCATTAGCAATTGTCTTAGAGCTATCTCCCCAAACCCAAATTCTCCCACCTTCTCCACGAGAAGACTCTGAAATCAAACGCATTTTATCTTCTGCAGGGATCGCAGTAGGGTGAATTTGAATAAATTCTCCATTTGCATAATACATCCCCTGCTTGAATAACCTACCATTAGCAGCTCCACTGCAAAAAGTAGAATTTGTAGATTTCTTAAAAATCAGCCCTGGCCCTCCTGTGCCAAAGACCACTGCATCCGCTTTCAATACACTAAGCTCTAAGTTGAATAAGTCCATCAGTACAATACCTCGTGCCCTGCCTTCTTTATCCATGATAAGACGCATGAATTCGTGATTCTCAAACTTTTCTACGCTGCCCTTTACTTCATAGCGACGTACCTGCTCATCTAAAGCATAGAGCAGTTGTTGCCCAGTAGAGGCTCCACAAAAAGCTGTTCGATGATAGAGAGTCCCACCAAAGCGTCTAAAATCGAGATTCCCTTCTAAGGTTCGATTAAACGGGCATCCAAAACGCTCCATCATGCGAATAATGCCAGGTGCCGCTAAACACATCTCTAAAACAGGAGGTTGATCAGCTAAGAAATCCCCTCCCTTAATCGTATCGTAGGCATGAATAAAAGGAGAATCCTCTTCATTTTTTAAATTCATCGCTGCATTAATTCCACCTTGAGCACAAACAGAATGCGAGCGTTTTACTTTTGTCACTGAGACAATTTTGACATGACAGCCTTTTTCTGCGAGTTTCATAGCAGCAGATAAACCAGCTAGGCCCCCTCCAATAACAATGACTTCTTTTCCCATTTTTCGCTTCGACATATTTTAAGATGTTAAATTAAACCAGTACGTTCCCCAGACCGCAGCTAATCCCAAAAAGGCAACAATCGCCATCATACTCAGGGCAACACATACCCAAAACCTCTGCGCAGCCATTTTTAAGACCCATCCCCAGGTGATCAGAAAAGTCCAAAAGCCATTAAAAGCATGAAAACAAGCAGCTAGCACAAAAATGGTATAGAGACCCACATAAACCGGGCTTTTGAAAGTATCGCGTACGGTAAGCAGGGTAGCTGTGCCAAAATCTTTGGCCACAGCTACCACTTCTGATCCTGTGATCTTTTGTTTTTCTAAAGCAAGAATCCAATCTAATCGTTGTTGATAGCTCTGCGCTGCATTTAGTAAAAGAGCCTCTTGTTCATTATACTGATCGACAAAAGGTCCTTTCCATAAACTATGCTGCTGCTTTCTAACCTCTTGAGCTGCTTGCACAACTCTTTCTTCAGCGCTGCGATTTTCTAGCAAAGCTTGTTCTTCTAAAATCTGGTTTTCATCGTACAAAGCCACGTGCATACGATTAGCTAGTGTATACAGGCCCTGATCTAGCGTGACATTTACCAAATAAAAGGTTTGAGATCCTAAATGCACAGAATTCGGATATTCGATAAAACGAAATTTAACCACATGTAAAATGACCCCTACCAATAAGATCCAAGAAGTAATTCTCTGCCAGGTATAAGCTTTATTTCTCCCATAGTTCAAATGAGGATTTTGCTCTTTGGTAGAATAAGAGTTAGCTTTAGATGTCATTAAATACCTAACACCCCAAAACATATGGATAGCAAAAGGAACCGCTAATAATCCTAGTTCAATCACTTGAAGATAGGGCAGATTGTGCAAAGTATTTACCATCTTCACAAATCCACGCCCATCCTCTCCCACCCAAAGAGCTGCCTGAGAGTTAGTCAATAAATGTTCTAATAGAAATAAGACGAGCCAAAGACCCATTAAAGAGTGAAGTCTACGCCAAATAAAAGATTTAGGTACCACTGTTACAATCTCCAAACATCAAAGATTGTATTAAATAGATCCGGTAACTTTTACAAAAGGAAAAATTCTCAAAAACGAAAAAACTTTTCCGCACTCTCTTTCGTTGTTTTAGCTACTTCCTCTACGCTCATTTGTTTTAAAAGAGCTATCATCTTAGCCGTCTCTGGAAGAAATCCAGGCTCATTAACTTTTCCCCGATAAGGCACAGGTGTTAGGTAAGGAGCATCTGTCTCTATGAATAAACGCTCTAAGGGCACATATTTTACGACCTCTTGTAATGCTTGAGACTTTTTAAAAGTGACAATTCCACTAATCGATATATACCATCCAAGCTCTAGTGCTTTTTTTGCCTCTTCTAGAGTTCCTGTAAAACAATGCAGTACTGCAGGACCTCTTCCCACTATAGCAAACAAATCAGCAAATGCATCGCGACAATGAAGAATAATCGGTAGATCTACCTTGCGACTTAAAATCAGATAGAGCTCTAAATATCTCTTCTGAATCTCTCTAGGAGAGTGTTGATAGTGATAATCTAAGCCGGTTTCTCCAACAGCGATAAGCTGCTTATGATAAGCCGCTTGTTCTACAAAAGGAAAAAAACTCTCTCCTTCTTCTTCCACATCATGTGGAGTTGTAGCTGCTGCATTAAACACCCAAGGATTTTCTTTTCTTAAAAAAAGCCCTGCTTTTAGGCTTTTTTCATCTGTGCAAATGTTGACAATCTTATCCACTTTATTGGTTTGAGCGCGTGCTAAAATCTGCTGGGTATCATTGACAAGTGCGTCACTTGTCAGATGAGCATGAGTATCTATAAACATAAAAAACCACCCTTGGAACTTATCCTAAGGATGGTACCTGATGAGGGAGGTTTTTTCCAAGCTATCGATATTTGCATTAAACAGCACCTGCAAAAACAATCTCTGTAGTTTCTTGTACTTCCTTTTCTATATCCCTATTTATTTTTTCCACCTGATCTATCACAGGTTGTAATAGCTTAATAAATAGATCTAAAGAACGCTCCATGGTGCTCATTATTTCTTTTTCAGTTGCTTGCAGAGTTGTATAAGAAATTTCGCATTTATTCTTAAAAATAGTGAATTCTTGATCAATTGATAATAAATCACGAGCCTGTTTTAAAAAATACTCATAATCTTTTTTCAAATCAACTTTTGAACTTTTATGCAAGTAGTGATGAGTAATTGCTAAATTGATTTTCTCCAAACAAATTTTATCTTCTTTTAATAAAAAATTTTCCTCATAAAAGTTATCTATGAACGTATCTTGAATTAAATTTACTATTTTAATAATGCTCGTCGACTTAAGAAATTCATCCAATATCCCAGTAGTCCAAACATTAATAGCCCCTTCCAATATATCATCTTTCTTTCCCAGCGTACTGTAAGACGACGA
>DASZIJ010000091.1:0-7757 GCA_035949155.1 Candidatus Rhabdochlamydia sp.
AAACATCAGCTATAGATCCTCCTTCTCCTTCTTTAAGTATCTGGATGATTTGTTCTTCAGTAAATCGACTGTTCTTCATGCTTCTTGCTCCTCATTTAAAGCGTCCATTTTAGCATGGATCAACTTTTGGGGAGCAGGTCAATAGATATTCCAGAAACTAAAGTAAGGAATTTTTTCCAAAAATTAACTTTCATATTTTTTCATGGTTGGCAAGATTATCCTGTCTAATATCAAGAAATACAAGTCAAGTCAATAATCTTTGTAAAACGAGTTGTCTGAATATTTTTGAAATGTTACTGTCCTCTTTCCTTTAAACAATCATATTTTTTCATGTCTTTTATTCGATATTTTAGCAGAGTATTCTACTTGTTAACTTTAAATTTACATGCAAATACACCAGATCTAGCGATCAATACTTATGAGTTAGGACGTGAATATTTAAACTTTGCCCTAAAAAAAAATCCAGATCCAACGCTTAATGTATTTAGAGAAAATGATTCTATAGGAAATTCTCTTGTTTTTGATTATAGAGAATATAGCTGGTTTTCTATCAATGCCTTACAGTTTTTAAAAGTTGCTTATAACTTAAGAGAACAGTTTAAAGACTTACATAAAATGCATATTATTGAAATTGGTGGCGGGTATGGTGAGCAATGTAAAATATTAGCTGATTTAACGGGGTTTGCAAGCTATACAATTATAGACTCGTCAGAGAATCTTAACTTAGCAAAAAAACACCTAATGGGTATTCCAAATGTCTATTTTATCGAAAATACAAAACAGATCGGGTCTTATGATTTGGTGATTAGCAATTATGCTTTTTCTAGACTTGATTATACAGAATATCTTGACTGTGTCATTTCCCCTACTAAAAATGGTTACATGATAGAAGATCTTCCCATAGATGAACTTGTGCGATTGCTGCATTCAAAGAATAGAAAGGGAAAGGTAAAAGAGGGTCCTGATTATTTTATCATTACATGGAAACCCAATGAAGCCTCTGTCGTTAACAAAAAAAAAGATGCTCTTTTTCCTGAATTAAAAAGCGAAACTGCCATCAGTTATAGCCTTAGTGGTGGACGTTTAGGAGATAATTTAATTGCCTATTTTCACGCAAAATGGCTTGCATACAAATACAATCTTCCGCTGCGCTATATTTCATTTCCCTTTGCAGATCAATTTTGTCTATTTGAAAAAGATCAGCCATTGGACTCTATTAATTTTCAAAATTCAATAACTACTACAAGCGAAGCTGATATTAAAACGGCTCCTAGCTCATCCTTATTCATCATTCCTTATTTTTCTGAAAACACTGAATACATATATAATAATAAGGTAGACCCTCCTTTCCAAATAGATTGGGAAGATCCCGAATTCCATTCTCAGGTTGTAGAATGTTTAACGCCTAAAAAGCCCATTCAAAATTCACCTATGCCAAAGAATAAAATAACGGTAGGGGTTCACGTTCGAAAAGGCGGTGGAAAAGACAAGTCTTTTATGAATAAGGAATTGCCTCTAAAATTTCCACCAGATAGTTATTATATTCAACAAATTGAAAGAATTGCTGAAATCTTTAAAGAGCATTCATTGTATGTCTACATTTTAACCGATGACAAAAAACCTATAAATATTGTAAAAAAATATCAAAAGGCTATCAATAATCCCCGTATTTGTTTTGACTACCGCAGAACAAAAAATGGACCTTCTATCAATATTTTGGAAGATTTCTTCTTAATTTCTCAATTTGATTGCTTAGTTATTCCTCAATCAAACTTTTCACTAATGGCCTCAAAAATAGCTGATCATGATCTTATAATTACCCCCATTCATCCCCTGTTTGTAGATGATCGGGTTATCATTGATGAGATTGAAATAGCTTTTAATAGCAAGCGGCTCTCGAAGAAAAAATTAAAAACAAATAATCGTTCTCTATTTAAGCTTATTGTTGATTTTTTCTAAATTCCTTTTGTTAAAACATTGATCTATACTAAAGTTTTTTTCTATGACAAATTATAAATCCTCTTTTTACCTTGCACTACTTGTAGCTTTTATTGACAACATGGGCATTGGCCTTGTTTTTCCTATTTTTTCATCGATGCTTTTTGATAACTCTTTTTCTCTTGTCCCCTTAGAAACCTCTTCTCATATGCGAGGGCTTTGGCTGGGATTTCTTTTATCCTTGATGCCTCTTGCTCAGTTTTTCAGTGCACCTATATGGGGTGCAATTTCTGATAATAAAGGGCGCAAAAAACCTCTTCAGATAAGTCTTGTAATAGCTTTTTTAGGATATGTAATAGCCTTCTTAAGCATACTTTTTAGCAATATCTTCTTTTTGCTAACTTCTAGAGCTATTATTGGGTTTGCCTCTGGGAATATGTCTATTGTGCAGGCATCAATTGCAGATCTTAGCTCACAAGAACAGAAAGCTAAAAATTTTAGCCTTTATGCGATGGCTCTTGGCGCTGGCTTTGCTCTTAGCCCTTTTATTGGCGGTTCTTTATCCTCTTTTGGATATAGCTATCCTTTTCTCTTTGCTGGATTAATCGTTGCAGTAAATCTTCTTTTTGTATTTTTCTTCTTTAAAGAAACCCATCATTCGACATTTAAAAGAAAGCTTAGTTGGGTTATGGGAATATCTCAATTAAAGAAGGCTTTTGCTCTTAAAGGACTCAGAGTTATTTTTCTCTGTTCTTTTCTTGATCTATTTGCTTGGTCCTATTTTTTTGAGTTTATTCCTGTCTATCTGATCACTCGTTTTCACTTTTCACCAGTTCATCTCGGTCTTTTTTTTGGAGCTGCAGGAGGATATTACGCTCTTAGCGCAGGACTGCTTATTCGCCCCTTTATCAACCGATTTAAACCAGAGATTCTTTTTCTAGTGGGAATGTTTTTAACAGCGCTTGTCATCCTTACCATGCCTTTTTTAAAATCTACTGGTTGGCTTTTTTTTGTGATGTTTTTTGTCTGTTTTTTTACCTCTTTTGTTATGCCAACAGCTACTACTTTGGTTTCGAACAAATCATCACCCGAGGTCCAGGGAGAAGCACTTGGTATTTTTACCTCGATTAATGCAGCAGCTTTAATTCTCAGCCCCCTTTTTTCTGGTTCTGTTGTGGGAGCCTATCCTGTGCTTCCTATGTGGGTTGGTGGAAGTATAAAACTCTTATCAGCGCTAATAGGGATGATTGTTTTTCGTAAAAGTTTTCTTTCCTATAAAATAAAATGAATATGCTAAATCAAACATTAGTACAGCTTTGCCGAGCGATTAAAGAAAAACGTCTTTCGGCTTATGAACTGGTTTCATTCTATTGTGAAAGGATAAAAGGAGTAAATCCACAGATTAATGCTGTTGTACAATTTAATGAAGAAAGAGCTCTTCAAAAGGCTAAAAGAGCAGACCAATTATTAGCAAAAGGATCTGTAGGTCCTCTTCATGGCATTCCTTTTACTGCTAAAGATTGGCTAGAAACAAAGGATTTTATATCTGCTGCAGGAATGGAAGAACGCCGTGGTTTTTTACCTTCCAAAAATGCAACTGTTATTAATCGATTAGAGCAAGCAGGCGCTATCTTGCTTGGCAAAACAAATGTTCCTTATCACCGCATTGAAACCGATAATCCTGTCTATGGACGAACTTGTAATCCCTATGATCTAGCTTACTCCCCTGGAGGAAGCAGTGGTGGCGAGGCTGCGATAATTGCAGCGGGTGGAACTGCATTTGGAATTGGTTCTGATTCTGGTGGCAGCATTCGCTTGCCTTGTCATTTCTGTGGCATTGCTGGCTTAAAACCTACTACAGGAAGAATTCCTGCAACTGGACACTATCCTGAAATTGGCGGTTTTATAGATCCACGCTCTCAAATCGGGCCTATGGCCAGATTTGTGGATGACTTGGAAGTCCTTTACCCTATTTTATCTGGCAGTGATGGCATAGATCCTTACGTAGTTGATGCTCCAAATTTTCAAGCCCCACCTCTTTGTAGTTTAAAGATAGCATACTATATCAATCATACTCATATTTGTCCTTCAGCCGATACTGCTTGGCGCTTGGAAGAGAGCATTTCTTATCTTAGCAAACAGGTTAAATCCATAGCCCATCAGCAGCCAAAGTGCTTAGATTCTGTGCTTGGCATTACCTATGGTTATTGGAATTTATATCGAGATCCGCCTACAACAAAAGAGTATTTAAAATTATTAAAAGATTGGGATAAGTTTCGTCAGCTTATGTGGGAGTTTGTGCAACCCTATGATGTAATGATAACTCCAGTGTGTACTCAAAGTGCGCACCTCTATGGTGACACACCTCCTGAAAGCTTTCCTTATACCCTCACTTATAGTTTGCTAGGATGGCCTTGCGTAGTCGTTAGAGTTGGTACTTCAGATAAGGGGTTTCCTATCAATGTACAAGTCATTGCTAAACCATTTCACGAAGAAATATGTTTTTTAGTTGCTAAGCAATTAGAAAAACTATGCGGATGGCAAGAACCTAAATTAGATTTTTAAGCTATCCTGCTAATTGGATAATGACTTCAGCATGATCATCAATAACTTCTTGCAGAGTTATAAAAATCATCGCTTTGCTAGCCTTTTCATAAGAGCATCATTCTCTTCTAAGACTTCTCTAAAAGCTTTCTTATGTAAAGAATCGTTATCATTTTTTACTGATTGAATAACAAGACCACCATTTGGATCTATAGTAATTTGAAATAAAGCTGTATCTTCATCAAGACAAGCTGCTTGTAAAAGAGCCTTGTCAATGACAAGCGCTTTGCTGTTTCCATGACGAATAAGTTTTTTTATCACAAGATGACTCCTAGTACAATTCCTCATTATCTATGATTCCGTTTTAAAATTACAGCGCATTCTCATGCTGCTTTAAGCTTTGTCAATTGGAATATTAGTATTTTTTTGACAGATAAAAATTATTTAGATATATCTGCTCTCAGTATCAGTTCAAGCGGTTTTTTTGTATAAAAAACCATATAAAAAGACCAATAAATAATGCGAATAATATAAAAATTTATCAAGAGGGTCACATGTCGACTCCAAGCGAATCAATAGAAATGAAGCTAAAGCAAGTCCCTGTTGTTTTTCAAATGCTTGCAAAAAACGAATTTCTGAATCGCAAAAAGTATGGCCGGATTATCCTGCGATTTATTGATCATTTTTAGATTCCTACAAGCTTCGGGTAGTCTTTCCCTAACTTTTTGGATAAAAGCCTCTGAATCTGTGTTTTTGAAGATTCCTCCCCATAAATGAACTTCACAATCAGAAAGAAGAGATATATTGATCATAGTGGTCAGAAGGTAACTGAGATCTCCTGCTGCTTGATCAATAATCTTTTTTGCTACTTCATTTTGTTCAGCAGCCTTGCTGAATACAATAGGAGCACTTGATGCAATTTTTGAAGGAGGTACTTCTTCAAGATTAATTTTAGGAATCAAAGTTTTTAAATCAGACACCTGAAAAAGTTCTTTCAAGGCAGGTTTTAAATTAGTTGAAATTCCCCATCCATATTCCTCTGCAAGCACTGCTTTGAGAGCCTGAAGACCAATTTGATATCCACTGCCTTCGTCACCTAAAATCCTTCCTAAGCCACCCACTCGAAACAGAGTTTTACCTCTTTTTCCCAAACAAATAGAACCTGTACCGGCAATAAGAATGATTCCCTCACTATCAATTAATTGTAAGGCCATTTCTGCATCTGACATCACTAAAATACGATCGCTGCTTATACCTCTCTCTTGGATCAATGAAATGAGGGATTGTTTGTTTTGAGAAAGAGCTGCCCCTGCCATTCCAGCAATAATGCGGCTATGAGGAAGGAGGCTTTTGAGATCAATTTCTCTATTTCCTTCTAGTAAAAAGACTTCATCTATAAGGATACTCAATACTTGCCTTACTCCTTCCGGGCCTATCGAATTAATATTGGAGCCAGAGGTTTCGATTTTGTCATTCTTAATTCCATTTTTAACTAATGAGAGGATCCGACCTTCCTGATTCATAACTTGCAAAATTGTCTTTGATCCTCCCCCTTCAATACAAAGCAGATAGCCTGATTCTCCATAGAGAGCAAGAGATGTTAAACATACCAATAAAATAGAGATTCTATACATCCAGTGAATCATTGATCACCCCTATCCAATCTATATGACAGAATTACGCTTGAATTTTGTAGATCAAATATGCTTTTACCTAAAGCACACCTCGCTCCAAAGTATAAATCGACTCGGCTTTACTGACACTACCCCATTCAAGATTTAAAAAAAGAGACCCTATGCAAATTCCAGGCAATTAATCATTGCTCCAAGGTATATACCACGTTAACTCTTAGGTTTAGATAGACCTATTAACTGCTTGAGTAATTACTTGTTCAAGTTCTTCCTTTGAAGAACTTGAACCCCAAAGCCTTTGCTGTTGAATCGCTTGGTTTATGAATAATTCTTTTCCAAAGATGAGTTTACAGCTTTTCAAAGAAGCCTTCTTTAAGAATTCTGTCCAGTGAGGTTGATAAACTGTATCCATTGCTATGGAATTAGGATAAATCCATTCTGATTGAATATAGTCAGGATTAGGGGTGCAATTAATGATCATATCGTAATGAAGGGGAAAAAGCTCTATCCCCCCTCCCCTGCAGCGATATATCTTTGCTAATTGAATAGCTTTTTCTCTTGTGCGATTGATGAAAGTAATAAAAGCTCCTTTTCCTATGGCTTCTTGTGCAATAGCTTGAGCCACACCACCTGCACCAAATAAGACGATTTTTTTTTTAAAGAGCGTGGTTTTTTTTTCTAGTGCTTGTATAGCACCTATACCATCGGTATTAAAACTTGTTATTTCAGAATCGATAACTAGTGTATTTACAGCAGCTTGCAGAGAATGAGTTATTTTTGCTGCTTTTTCTTTTAAAGGCATTGTAATGCTTAAACCTTTAAAGGGAAGCTGTTGAATGAGGTTTAAAGATTCGGGAAGCTCTTTTTTATTGCAAGGGACCTTGCAATAGAGCGCATTTCTTTTTTGCTCAGCAAAGACAGTGTTATGAACCATAGGACTTAAACTTGTATCAATAGGATCTCCAAACAGTGCATAAATAGCAGTCGAAGAGTTAAGAGTTGAAAAGCGATAAAGTTGTACTTCTTTTAAGGTAAATTGCCCGGCTGCTGTTTGAGATTTCAGTGCTACATAACTAAAGGGCATACCCAAAACAGGTGCAATCAATCTTGTAAACTGAGCTTTTTCTCCCAATCCAATAGCTACTAGATTCGTATATTTCTTAGACAAATGAAGCAATTGAAGTGCTTCTATAGAAGAAGAGCAGTGAGCTGCTATCTTATAAAAGTGAGCATATGGAGTAAAAAGAGAGGATAACAGTGGATCTAGTTCTGGAAACCTCTCAAAATTGTGATAGGAGGCGATAAAACGTATCTTTGGATTACTTAAAAAGAGTTTTTTACGAAAATTTGGTAATATATCATATTCTAGATCGAAAAAATCTGGCTGTAATTGACAGAGCTCTTCAATTAGCTGAAGGCGGATTTTTTCTGATTGAGTAAAGCTTCCGCCTTGATCCTCTCTTCTTAGGGTAAATAAAGTAGGAATAGGCAATTTTTTTAGGAGGGATTTTAGCTGGATCAAATCTAAATCTATAAATAGATCGAGCCGAAATTCCACCGCATCAATCCATTCTAACTGAGAGAGGATCTCTTCTTCTGCAATTTTTACACTAGGTCCCGTAACTACACCAAATAATATAGTTC
>DASZIJ010000092.1:0-12498 GCA_035949155.1 Candidatus Rhabdochlamydia sp.
GCCAAAAATTTGACTTGCTTCCTCTTTTGAATAGCCTTTCTCTATATAGTCGAGTGCTTTTTTTCTTAAATCATAGGAATATGCCATATGTAAGTATTATACTTCTTTATCATGAAAGTTTAAAGTTAAATTACTATATTTCATCGTTTACCCAAATAAGGAATTAAGAGTATTTTACTTACATTGAGCAGATTAGCTCTAATATGTCGTCAGCATGTAGAGATAGAGTTGATTATAACGAATTTCGTCTTTACAACCCCAGTTTTAGGTTTTCTAGCAAGCAACTAGTTTTAAACTTTCCTTATCAGATATCTTAATAGGAGGTAGATTGCCTCATGTAAGCTGCAATTCCACAAAGCCTATTAACCAAAAAATTGCTTACTGATCTTTAGTCTTGTGTATTCAATCTGGGATATATTTTTTATAGAGATTAAGGGACACTCTTTTTAAAAAGTGTCCCTTAAATCTACAAGAACCTTTTTATGATCCGAGAAAGATCTTGATAGGTAAGATAAATAAAGAGAGTAACTAAAAACACAACAAAGGGAATAACCAGCTTCTGCATGGTTTTTGCTTTGATGGGCTTTTTAGTAATCCATTCCCAAATAGAAAAACAGATATGACCTCCGTCTAATACCGGAATAGGAAGTAGATTTAAAACACCTAAATTCAAACTAATCATCCCTAGCCAGAAAAGGGCTTCTTTACTTCCTTCAGCCCAACTTGTATGCATGATTTCTACAATCCCAATCGGACCTGTTAGAGCTTTTGGAGTTAAAATTCCGGTAACAAGAGCCATGATTGTTTTACCCATTTCTTGAAAAGCGCTGGAAAAGAGCACTAAAGGAGAAGGATTATAGTTTACCTTACAATCAGCTAAACTCACGCCTAATCTAAGCTCCTTTTGCTGATCTTGCCATGTTTTTAAGGCTTGATCTTTGATTTTGGGATCTTCAATGGCATCAATCATTTTACGTTGTTCTTGCAATTGATGTGTGTGAAACATCTTGATGGATTCTGGCAGGGGTAATTGATTAAACGGTTTAGGCTGCACTGGTTTGAGTAAATGTAGATTACCAACTGTTTTTGTTAACTCGTCTGTTCCAATAGAATGAACAATTTTTCCAAGTCCACGCCAATCTACTTGATCGATAAATGCTTTATCAGCTGTTTTCCAAGAAAGGGCCTCAAGTGATTGACTATCCCGAGAGACAACCATTTGCACTAAATGCGTTTGCAATTGATTTAGCAATTCATATCCTGAATGAATTCTTACCCCATCAACAGCTATGATTTGATCGTTTGCTTCTAAAGGAACTTCTAAAAAAGATCCTTTTTTTAATTCATGCATCTGCTCTTGAGAATCGTTATTAAAAAAGGAAGTTAAGTGATCTACCCTGCAATCAGAGGTAATTTGATAGGGAATAAAGTACAGATCATTTAGCCTGCCTTGTATTTTAGCTTCATTTTGCCAATCGCTAATTTCATCCTTTTGGAATGTATTTATACGTAAATCAGAAACTTTTAATCTAGGAACTCTTGTTAGAAAGACCTCAGAGCCTCTTTTAACTGTAAGTAAAGCTTTTTTTTGATTAATCGTAGATACTAATTGCTGTCTTGAGAAAACAATCTCTCCATCTACCCATACAATGCGATCCTTATTTTGGATCCCGCTATTTTCCATGGGAGATCCTGCAGGAATACTCGAATTCACAGCGCCAATGCTTTGGGAATAGATCAAAAAATTAGCGGGTTGCACAGCTTGCATAATCAACCTGCTTCTCTCTATGCCTTTTAGCTGATTTGTATCATTGCAAACCAGAGTAAAAGGATGCTGCTTTTGATCTAGATAATTGATTTGGGTTCCCTGAATCTTAGGGGCTTGTTCTTCTAGAGCAACGTAAGCATAAAGTTGTCTAAACTGCGATAGAGGCTTATTGTTAATTTGCGTAATACGATCCCCGGGATAGATTTCTGAAAAGCAAGCCTCTAAATCAGAATCAACCCAGCCTACAATTTGCGTATGATCTGAAAAGGAATCTTGTCTTCCTCCAGAAAGCCATAAGACACAAAATATGAATAAAGCAAAAACAGCATTTATCAAAGGCCCCATAAAAGCGACTTTAATACGCGCCCAAGGTTTTTTTGCATAAAAACCATTAGGGATTTGATAAGGCTCTAAGTTCCCCTCTTTTTCCATCCCTGCAATGCGTACATATCCTCCAAAAGGGAGCCAGCATAACTGCCACTTCACACCTTGGTATTGCCAATTGCAAATGGGACTGCCAAATCCAATAGAAAAAACTTCTACTTTCATTCCTTCTTTTCGAGCCATCCAATAATGACCAAACTCATGAATAAACACGATGAGACCAAGTCCAAAGGCTGCTAAAATAAAATAGATCACGCTAGATATCATAATATATGCCTATACCTTTTTAAACAGAGTTTGCATGTAGACGACCAAGTCTATCTGTTTCTAGAATTTTTTCCAAAGTCAGCTCTTTCTCTGGCTGATACTTCATTAATAATTTCTCTAATTTATCTGAAATATCCATCCAAGAAATTTCATCTCTTACAAATCTTTTTACTAATCCTTCATTCACAGCATTTAAATAGCAAGGAGATGTTCCTCCTTGCTTTAATGCATAATAACAAAGATTTATACATTTAAAGCCAGGATCAGGCGGTAAAAACTCCAACTTAGAAAAATATGTGTAATCAAACCGCTCAATTAAGCCTGGATAACGTTTAGGATGACTCAGTGCATATTGAATAGGAACTAACATAGTAGGAGCAGACATTTGAGCCAACATCGAACCATCAATGAATTCAACCATGCTATGAATGACACTCTGCGGATGAATAACAATCTCTATGTTTTGAGATGTAATACCAAACAAAAAATGCGCTTCGATCAATTCTAAGCCTTTATTCATTAAAGTCGAGGAATCAATAGTATTTTTTACTCCCATCTGCCAAGTAGGATGCGAAAGGGCTTGTTTTAGTGTAACTTGAGAGAGCCTATCGCGAGAATAGTGTAAAAAAGGTCCACCAGATGCTGTTAAAAGCAATCTTCTCACAGATTTATGATCCTTCCCCTCTAAACACTGGAATAAAGCGCTATGTTCACTATCAATGGGAATTACAAAAGCTCCATGCTCTTTAGCAGTGTGCATGATCAATTCCCCTGCAGCTACGAGAACTTCTTTATTAGCCAAAGCCACATTTTTTCCCGCTTTTAGAGCGCTTAAAGTAGGCTCTATCCCTATGCTCCCAGACATAGCGGATACAACGATATCGGCTTCTTGAAGAGATGCTACTTCTTTCAAGCCTTCTATACCTGCAACAATTTTTTGCTTAGGCAGACGTTTTTGTAACTCAAATGCTTTTTGCTGATCATAGACTGCAATGATCTGCGGCTGCCATTTGTGTGCTTGTTGCTCTAAGAGATCAATTTGAGAATGAGCAGCTAATGCAATGGGATTAAAACCTTCAGACTTAAGATGATCAATTACATCTAATGTTTGGGTTCCAATCGAGCCAGTACTACCTAAAATAACCACATTTTTTGGCTTCATATAGCACTCATCTTAACTCTTAAGTATTTTTTTGTTTAGCTACTCTAAAAAGAGTGGCGGATTCTTTTATTTTAATAAACAACAAAGAGGCACAATAAATCACTGTGATCACAAATACAACAAGGCCAGCTGTTGATAAAGGCACATCATATACGGAGAGAAAATGCCTAGCCATAGCAACACTTAACAAAGAAGAAAAAAATCCAATCATACAAGCATAAATGATCATAGGTTTTAAACGTTTTGTAAAAATTCTCGCTATGAGAACAGGACCGACGAGTAAGCTTAATACCAACAAAACTCCCACAGCACGAAATGATCCAATTACAGTAGCTGCAGTTAAAATCATTAACAAATAATGAAATAGAGAAGGTCTTACTCCCAAAACTGTTGCAAAGCAAGGATCAAAAATAACCATTTTAAATTCTTTGAAAAAGATCCCTACTACAAATACATCTAATAAAACAACCCAAGAAATAAGCTTTAAATCATCTAAGTGCAAAGCATCTACATTACCCATTACAGCCTCTATTCCTAAATGTGTACTCCTTGTATACATAGTTACAATTGTTACACCTAAAGCAAAAAAAAGAGTAAATATAAGTCCAATGCTTGCATCCTCTTGTAGTTTTAATGAATGAATGAGAAATTGTGTAAGTATAGTTGTAAGCATAGCTGTAATAAAAGCTGCTAGTAATAAAACGTAGATCCCAATGACAACTTGCGTTTGTTGTTCAGAAAAAAAGGCCACAAGTAAATAAGCCACGCTAATTCCTAATAAAACCGTGTGGGATAAACTATTTGCTAACATAGTGCTTTTCTTTAAGACAAGCAAACTTCCTACAATTGCACTTGCACAAGAGATTAAACCTAACACAAAGATCTGCAGCTCATCAGATGCTATTTCTGCTAAAGGCAGCTGTCCGCTAAAAAAGAGAAATAAGCGTTGTATAAATACCGTAAAAAAGGAAAAAAAATCTTTGGCAAAATAGGGATTCATAAAATGGTTTCCCTAGCCGGAATGGGTTGTAAATGAGGATCTTGTTTAGGATCATTTAAAAGCTCTGTAAGCTGAGCCTCTATCTCAGGACTGATGATATGTTCCATTTCTTCTGCGCTTCGGTGTACTTTCTCTATAC
Organism: Candidatus Rhabdochlamydia sp.; assembly: GCA_035949155.1. Classification (GTDB taxonomy): domain Bacteria; phylum Chlamydiota; class Chlamydiia; order Chlamydiales; family Rhabdochlamydiaceae; genus Rhabdochlamydia. The sequence continues at coordinate 4,721 of DASZIJ010000092.1, forward strand.
CCTGTCCTAAGTAAACTAGATAGGCCTCCCACAATCTGTGTAAACGTATAACCCTTGCTGCTCTTTGAACCCCATCACTGGTTAAGAGATACTTACCATCTGTTTTTTTTAACCATCCCTGTTGTTTAAGATACCCAAGAAGAAATGTGATATGGGCATAAGATAAACTAGACTTTTCTTGTATTTCTTTTTTAGATAATCCTTCTTGGGGCTGCAATTTCCATAGCAATTTAAGCAGATTCTCTTCTTTGCAATTCCATCGAAATCTAGCAATTCGCCATAAACGAAATATAAAACCTCTTTTAGGACTAAAAAGTAAGGAGAAAAAAGCTAAAAATATAGCTGCTAATAGAATCATAGGTCCTGTTGGAAAAGAAAACCTCTCATTACCAAACCATTTAGGTACTTCAAAAGATAAGTAATTACCTAAAAACCCACTAATAGCTCCAAAAATAGCAGATAAAATAAATATCTTACTTAATCGATTGCTCCATTGACGTGCGGCAACAGAGGGTGCAATCAACATCCCCGACATCAAAACAACACCCACGCTTCGAATTCCAATGACAATCGCCAAAACAAGAAGGAAAAATAATATCGTTTCAATCAATCGCACAGGAGTGTTTAAAACCCTTGAGAAATCTCGGTCAAACAAGACAAGAATAATAGGTCGATAGCAAAGCAAGATAATAGCTATAATAGCTAAAGTTAGACTTGTATAAATCCAAATATGAGACTCAGTCATAGTGGCCACTTGTCCATAAAGAAACATTTGCGCCATTTTATAATAAATGACATTGGTCGTTTGCATACGACTTGCAAATAAAACTCCTATCCCAAAAAAAGAAGAAAGAATAAAGCACAAGGCTCCATCATCTTTTACTTTAGTTAATTTCTGCATCTTTTCGAGAAACCATAAGCCTATACAAGCAGAAATAAATCCTCCGATTAAAACGCTTAAGGAAACCAAATCGTATTGTCCAGGGAAAAAAGTGGATAAAAAAAGCAAAGATAAAATAACCCCTGGATAAGCTGCATGAGATAGAGCCTCTCCTAATAAAGAGCGTTTGCGCATAAGAACGATGACTCCTACAAGAGCGCTTGATAAACACATCAACATGCTAGCAATTGTTGGTGCTTGCAGGACAGGATCAGAAAAAAATTGCCACACAGAAGATAAAATCACGATACTCCTGTAGTCTTATTTTGTGTTAAATAAGCCGCTTCATCCAATAAAACATGAGATCTTCCAAAAGTACGCATAATCATATCAGAACAAAAAACCTCCTGCACAGGACCATTTGCAATCAAACATGTATTTAATAAAATGGCCCAATCAAAATAGGTCTTTACAGTTGATAAATCATGATGCACAACAAGCAGAGTTTTTCCTTGGTTCCTGAGCTTATCCATTAAAACCACAATGGCTCTCTCTGTTGCTATATCAACTCCTGCAAAAGGCTCATCCATTAAATAAAATTCCGCTTCTTGCAGAAGAGCTCGAGCAATAAATAACCTTTGTTGTTGCCCTCCAGACAATTGACTAATCTGTCTATCTGCAAAGCTTTGCATCCCCACTAGTTCCAATGCTTTTTTTGCAGCTTCTCTATCTGCTGATTTAGGCCATTTCAAATATCCTATTTTGTTATATCTACCCATCAAAACAAGCTCGAAAGCTGTAATGGGAAAATCCCAATCTACAGAAGAGCGTTGAGGCACATAGGCAATTTTAGCACGAGATTTTTTAAAAGGCTGGTCCAAAAAAGCAATTCTACCTGATAAGACATCAACCATTTCTAACATGGCCTTTAAAAGAGTGCTTTTTCCTGCTCCATTAGGCCCAATAATTCCCACAAGTTTGCCCTTTGGAATGGTTAAGCTAATGTCCCAGAGAACTGCTGTTTTTCCATAAGTTACTGTAAGATTTTCTACTTCAATAGCATTTTGCATGTAAGCCTTTAATTTTTTTCCCATTCTGAAAGAATCGCTCTTGTATTATGCCACATCATATCCAAATAATTATCAGCTCTGCTACCCTTTCCTCCCATTGAATCGCTATAAAGAGAAGAACTGGCCATATGAACCTTGAGCCCTTTTCTCTGACAATCGTGAATGATCTTGTTCAACGCATCTCGATTAACACTGGACTCAGGGAAAACCGTCTGGATGTGCTTTTCCAACAAAAAGTTTACAATGTATTGAATATCGCTTGAGCTTAATTGACCATCCGGAGCTAAACCCTCTGGAGCATTTACTCGGCTTTGCCAATACTCTTCATCTGGATTTGTCAAATAGGCTCGTGTAAAATAATTAAATGCATCATGACTTGTAACAAGATAACGTTGAGACGAAGGGATTTCATGCATCGCATGGTAAATCTTTTTGTCCATTCTTTGCATTGCTTCTAAAAGTTTTTTTCCATTATTCTTATAAAACTCCGCCGCTTCGGGATCCAGTCTAGATAATTCTTGCACAATAGGATCTATGATTAGACTCCATAATGAGATATCCATCCAGATATGAGGATCAATTGTCTTATCTATATAAATCATTTCCTCTGGAACCTTATGAGCCACTATATCTCCTAAAGCAATAGCATTTTTATGATTCAATAGATGATTGTTTAGGCTAGCGCCATGTTCCAAGCCTAAGCCATTATAGAACACAACCGTTGCCATGCGAAGTTTCTCATCATCCCCTTTGACCATTTCATAACTATGAGGGTCTATTTGACCTGAAATAAGAGACATATGTAAAATTTTTTCTTGGCCAATTTGTCTCACAATATCATCTATCATAGCCACAGTAGACAATACTTTAATTTTATCACTAGGTTGCATCCATTGATTGAACACATTTGAGGAAACCCCTGTTTTGCTACAACAGGTTAAACACCCTATAGAAAGGAAAAATCCAATTATTCTTATCCACTTATTAATCATTTAGACCAAACTCTAATTTTTTAAAAAAGTCATTTTATCAATTACTGTCAGATTAGTAAACCTGTAATTATTTCTAAGCATTGAATAATCCTAAACCCTTATCATTCAAAGTTCAAATGTAAAACTAAAATGCTAAGAGCATATTAGCAAAGTCAACAAATAAATGCCCTTATATATAAATGACTTTGTTTTCAAATTGAATTGGAAGAAATTAGCAGCATTTGTCTTAAAAAACTAAGTGAAATTTAAAAAAATTCCGAATAGATTAAATCTTCTTAGAGATTTTTTGTAAAATACAAATAATTATTGCAAAAAAAGAAACTTGTCATAAAATTAAAGGAAATTACTTTTCTATAAATTTAAAAGCCGTGTAGAGGATCTTAAATATTTAAAAAGATAAACTCATAACTGTATTATAGTTGTCTGTAAAATTAAGATTGAAAATAAAGAAACAATTTAGTTTAATCTAAAGACTCGAAAGAAAACAATTTGCAACAAAAGGGACGCCTCTTATGAACCATAAAGAAGATATAGTCGAACATAAAACAAAAAACTTACGAGAAATTGAAGACGTTATTGCAAAGGCAATTAAAAAAGTTAATGGTAGAAAAGAGAACGATCTCTGTAAGTATTTGCCCATGACATCAGGTGGCTACATGCATCATTTTACTTTAAGAAAAATGAAAACTCGCCAACCTCATGAACTCAGTTCTATGCTCGAAAAATATATTATTAACTCAGAAAGACCTGCTGCTGTCCCTCCTAAACAACGTGCTGCTAGAGGCTCTCGCAAACGCCGTGATCAACTCACTTTTACCCGTAATCAAATTGAAAGAATGCTCAATATTGCTCGTTTAGCTGGAGATAAAGAAATGGTTTCCATTTTAGCCCCTAAAAAATCTTTAGCAACTTGTAAAAGAGACCTAATTGCTTCTATTCGCCATTCTCGAATAGAGCCTGATTTATGGAATGCTTATGTAGAGGCCTTAAATACTCAGCAAAATCCTCCTACTAATGCTTCCCTAATGGATATTCTCTCCGCCATGCAAGGCAACAAGTAATTCTCTAATAAAGCACCTGTTTGTTGATTTTTTAACAACTTAAAAAGCAGGTGTTTTTCTTATTTACCTTATTCTTAATACCTTATATAGATAATTATCTTTAAAAAAAAGATTTTCTTAATTAAATAAACTCTTAATATTCCGTAAATTACCCTTGAAAAGAAATAAATTTGTGGTATAATTTACTAGTTATAACGTAGATTTGAAACGTCAAACTTTATTTGCTTAAAATCCTTTTAAGCCTATCGCTATCGACTTTTAGTTTACAAAAAAATTGTTTGAATCTTGTCTAAAGGAATACATATGTCAGAAACAAAAAAAACCGAATTCGGAAAATGGAGATCCTTTCTTTGGCCCGTGCATAATTTCGAGCTAAAGAAATTACTCCCTATGTTCCTCTTATTCTTCTTCATTAACTTCAACTACACAATCTTGCGAGATACTAAAGATGCGCTAGTTGTTACAGCTCCAGGCTCCGGTGCTGAGACCCTGCCTTTTCTAAAAGTGTGGGCGGTTCTGCCTATGGCTGTTCTTTTCATGATTGTTTACTCTAAATTGAGTAATATCTTTAGCAAGCAAAAGCTTTTTTACTCTACGATTTCTTTTTTCATTGGGTACTTTGCTTTATTTGCTCTTGTATTTTATCCAAATCGTGAATTTTTCCACCCTAATGACCTAGCTGACAAACTACAAGCAATTCTTCCTCAAGGATTTAGTGGAATGATTTCCATGCTTAGAAACTGGACTTTTTCCCTTTTCTACGTGATGGCGGAATTATGGGGCAGTGTAGCCATATCCTTACTCTTCTGGGGTTTTGCTAATGACATAACCAAAGTGTCTGAATCTAAGCGTTTTTATACCTTATTCGGGTTAGGGGCAAACGTAGCAATGCTCTTTTCTGGGCCTGCTATCATTTACTTCTCAAAAATGCAAAAAGGTCTTACCGCAGGGATTGATGCCTGGGGAATGACCATAAATTACATGGTTGGTATGGTATGCCTTTCAGGTCTTATCATTATGGCAATCTACAGATGGATCGACAAGAATGTCTTAACAGACAGCAGATTCTATGACCCTAATGAGCTTCGCCGTGTAAAGAAAGAAAAACCCAAAATGTCTCTCAAAGAGAGTTTTTTATTCCTCACTCGCTCTAAATACATTGGCTGCATTGCCGTTTTGGTAATTGCCTATGGAATTGCGATCAATTTGGTAGAGGTAACCTGGAAAGGGCAACTGAAGCTCCAATACCCTAATGGCAATGACTATCAAGCCTTCATGGGACAGTTTTCTACAATTACTGGAGCTATAACCATCTTTATGATGTTATTTGTCGGAGGTAATGTAACCCGTCGTTTTGGCTGGAAAGTCGGTGCTTTGATTACTCCGATTGTTCTACTCGTTACAGGAGTGGGCTTTTTCTCATTCGTGATTTTCCGCGATTCTTTAGCGGGTATGATTGCTCTTTTAGGAACAACACCTTTAATGCTAGCTGTCATATTTGGAACTGCTCAAAATATCATGAGTAAATCTGCTAAATACTCCTTATTCGACCCCACAAAAGAAATGGCCTATATTCCCCTTGATCAAGAATCAAAGGTTAAGGGAAAAGCTGCTATTGACGTTGTAGGGGCTAGACTAGGTAAATCAGGTGGATCCCTTGCACAGCAAGGATTAATAGTAGCTTTTGGTTCTTTAGGAGCAGTTACCCCTTATATTGGTGGTATTTTGTTAGTGATTATCCTTGGTTGGCTATTTGCAGCAAACTCTCTTGGTAAGCAATTTATCAAATTAAATGCTGAAAAAGATGAACAAGCCAAGCTTGCAGCTGAGTCCATTCCAACAGAAGCCTCTGTTAAATCAAATGTAGAGCAAGAGGTAACTACTAGTTAAAGTTTTACTTTTTACCGTTTGATAAAAAACCCCTTTTTCTGTTCATACGGAAAAGGGGTTTTTTATTTGAGCACTTTAACTAAAAGTAGTAGAATGATATCGACTTTAATTCTTTAGGACTTTCATGTTTACATACAACCGCAAACAGATTCGCAATTTTTCTATTATTGCACACATCGATCATGGTAAATCCACAATTGCAGATAGATTATTAGAAATTACCGATACGATTTCTGCTCGTGAAATGCAGAATCAAGTTTTAGATGACATGGATCTAGAAAGAGAACGTGGGATTACGATTAAAGCTCATCCTGTTACGATGTATTATAGAGCAGATGATGGTGAGATTTATCAAATGAATTTTATAGACACTCCAGGACATGTAGATTTTTCCTATGAGGTGTCTCGTTCACTCTCTGCTTGCGAAGGAGCTTTGCTTGTTGTTGATGCAGCACAGGGAGTACAGGCTCAAAGTTTAGCAAATGTGCATTTGGCTATTGAGCGCAATTTAGAAATCCTGCCTGTAATCAATAAGATCGACCTTCCTTCTGCTGATGTAGAAGGGGTAAAACAGCAAATTGAAGATGTCATTGGTTTGGATACATCTCATGCTATTTTATGTTCCGCTAAAACCGGAATAGGGATTAAAGACATTTTAGAACAAATTCTCATTTTTATCCCCCCCCCATCTGAGCCTGTAGATGATACACTTCGTGCCTTGGTTTTTGATTCTCACTATGATCCCTATCGAGGAGTTATTGTCTATATACGTGTCATGAGCGGAGAGATTCATAAGAAAACTCTGATTAAAATGATGGTCACAGATAAGGTCTTTGAAGTACTAGAAGTAGGTGTTTTTTCACCAAAAGAGAAGCCTGTTGATGTATTAAGACCTGGAGAAGTGGGTTATCTTTTAGCAAATATTAAAAATACAGCCGATGTAAAAATCGGTGATACTGTTACCTCTTCTCGCAAGCCAGCTATTGATCCTTTACCTGGATTCAAGATGATTTCCCCCGTTGTTTTTGCAGGTATTTATCCAGTTGACTCTTCCGATTTTGAAATGCTAAGAGACGCTCTTTTCAAACTACAACTCAATGACTCTGCTTTGCATGTGGAACAAGAAAGCAGTATGGCTTTAGGATTCGGCTTCCGTTGTGGATTTTTAGGTCTTCTCCATTTGGAAATCATCTTTGAAAGACTTCAAAGAGAGTTTCTCTTAGACATCATCACAACAGCTCCAAGCGTCGTCTATAAGTTTACCCTAACCGATGGTAAAAACTTGCTGATTGATAATGTTGCACATTATCCCGATCCTACTTTTATTGAATATATTGAAGAACCTTGGGTGATCTGTCATATCATGACCCATTCTGAATACTTAGGTGCTATTATGAGTTTAGGCATGGATAAACGCGGAGAACTCACCAAGACAGAAACCATTGACACAAAAAGGCTATTATTAACTTATAGAGTTCCCCTGAATGAAATTATTACCGATTTTAATGATAAGCTTAAATCGATTACTCGAGGATACGGCTCTTTTGACTATGAGTTTGAAAAGTATGAAATCAGCGATATTATAAAATTAGAGATTCGCGTTAATGAAGAACCCGTAGATGCTTTTTCCTGCCTTGTCCATCGTACAAAAGCTGAAGGCAAAGGAAGGGCTATCTGTAAAAAACTAGTCGATGTAATCCCCATGCAACAATTTAAAGTGCCGATTCAAGCTGCCATTGGAGGAAAAATTGTAGCCCGTGAAACCATCCGCGCACTGACTAAAAACGTCACCGCTAAATGCTATGGAGGAGATATCACGCGTAAACGCAAACTATGGGAAAAGCAGAAAGAAGGTAAAAAGAAAATGAAAGAAATTGGTAAGGTA
>DASZIJ010000093.1:0-7145 GCA_035949155.1 Candidatus Rhabdochlamydia sp.
GGGTTCCCAACAGAAACAGAACAAGATTTTCAACAAACCTATGATATCTTAAAAGAGATTCGTTACAGTGTAGCTTTTATTTTTTCTTACAGCGCCCGCAAAGGAACTCCTGCATTTCGCTGGAAAGATGATATCCCAGAAGAGGTAAAGCAAGAACGTTTGCAACGTCTTCTGCAACTGCATGAGCAAATCTGTATAGAACAAAGACAAGAGCTGCTAGGTTCTCATATGGAAGTACTAGTAGAAAAGCGTACTAAAGACAAAAATCTCAAAGGACGCAGCAGGTGTTGGAAAAGTGTGATTTTTGCAGGAGATGATTCTTTAATTGGCTCTTTGCAAACCGTAAAAATTACTGGATTTAGCAATCAAACCCTGCTTGGGGAAGGCTTAAAGGCTTTTAGCAAGAAGTAAGCCTGCTAATGCCCAGCCAATAATTAGATCCAAACAAGTTACAAGAGTATATGCTGTAGAAAAATGCCACCAATTCCAAGTAGGTAATACACCTAGAATGGCTGTTAATAATCCAACCACTGTTACAAGGAATGTCTTTTCTAAAAACCGCAGCCCTTGTGTTTGTAAAAGTATCCAGGATACAATTGCTGCTGCTAGAATATAGGAACATAGAGAGATCATTAGGGTTATAGCCCCCATTTTTTTCATTCCACCTAACTTTATAGAAGCAAATACAAAAGGGCCTGTCTTTAAGATCTCTTCTGCTTTTCTAATCTCTTTTGTAGGGGTATTATTAGAATAATGATTTGTATTAGGTAAAAGGTAAATTCCGCTTTGTGGAGCGTTTTCTTTTAGGACTTTTGCAACCTCTGCTTCATCGGTAAATTTAAAATAGGTTTGTGCATGCCAAGGAAAAACCATCCAGGAAAACATACTCCAAATAAAAATAGTAAATCCTCCAATGAGAGCTCCTTTAACCAATTTTTTAACCATTTATCTCTCCTATAGCAGATTTTTAAATGCTTGCTCATTTAATATATGGACTTTGTATTCTTGCGCTTTCGTTAATTTAGATCCCGGCTCTTCCCCTATTAAAAGATAATCGGTATTTCGACTCACAGAGTTTGTCACTCTACCGCCTCTTTCTTTAATGAGAAGAGTAGCGTCTGTTCTACTATACTCTTTTAAAGTACCCGTTAATACAAATATTTTATTGAGAAAGCAGTGGTTTTCAACCTGTATTGTTTGCGTGGATTGTGGCTTTATTCCAGCTTTGAGTAAAGATTGTATCTCTTGTAAATGATCTAGATCTTTAAAATACTCAATAATAGCAATTGCCGTTTTTTCCCCAATTCCTTGTATCTGCTGCAGATCTTCCATGCGCATTCTTAAGAGTCTATCTATTGTTCTAGCAGCTTGTGCAAGCAACTCAGCTGCTCCCTCTCCTACATATTTAATTCCTAGAGCTAGGATAAACCGCTCCAAGTTTACATGGCGAGATTTATCAATGCTATTTAGCAAGTTTTGAATCGATTTTTCTTTAAATCCTTCTAATTGAGCCAAATCTTCTTTAGTTAAAAGGTAGAGATCGGCTGCACTTTTAACCAATTTCTTCTCGATGAGCTGCTTGATTACCTTATCTCCTAAATGCTCGATATTCATAGCGTCTTTACTCGCAAAGAAGAAGATTTTACGCATAACTTGTTCAGGGCAATTTTTGGTATTAGGGCACCTCGTAGCAACCTCACCTTCATAATGCACCACTTTGCTACCACAACTTGGACAAAAATGTGGCATATGCCAGGGGGTAGAGGATCTTATCCTTTTTTTTAAGTTAACCTGCACTACTTTAGGAATTACATCTCCTCCTTTTTCAATGATTACATAATCTTTTAGGCGAATGTCTTTTCTCTCTATTTCTTCTTGATTATGTAATGTAGCTCGAGCAATTGTGCTACCAGCTAATAATACAGGTTCTAATTCAGCTACTGGGGTCAATACTCCTGTTCTTCCTACTTGTACAGTGATATCTCTAATCTGTGTTTCTGCTTGCTCAGGAGCAAATTTATAAGCAATAGCCCATCTAGGACTTTTGCCTGTAACACCAAGCTCTGCATGATCTTTTAATAGATCTATTTTAATCACAATTCCATCAATATCAAATGCAAGATGATGTCTTTTTTCTTCAATCTGTCTTGCAAAATCCATGATCTCATCTGCTGTATGACAGAGCTTGATATACTCATCAGAAAAACTGGGAAGTCCTAAAGACTTTAGATAGTGATGACAATCATATTGAGTTGTACAAGGAGCCTCTGCTTCATTAGCAAAAGCATAAAATACAGCGCTTAAAGAACGTTTGGCTACTTGATTTGCATCAAGTAGCTTTAAAGACCCTGCTGCTGCATTTCTTGGATTTGCCCATAATTCATCTCCTATAGCCAGCTTGGATTGGTTGAGTTTTTGAAAAACCCTATGCAACATAAACACTTCTCCTCGGATCTCTATTTTCTCTTTTGTTTTTATACAAAGAGGAATAGAGCGAACAGCTTTGATATTCGCCGTAATATCATCTCCTACCCTACCGTCACCTCGAGTAAGAGCCTGCAGTAATTTGCCATTTTCATAATAGACAGTTATAGCAATGCCATCCATTTTCAGCTCTGCACAAAATTGCAAGTTTTGAGGACCCAGCCATTTTTGCATACGTTTAATAAAATCTTCTACTTCTTCTCTTGAATAGGTGTTGCTTAAGGAAAGCATAGGAGTTCTATGTTTTACTTGAATAAATCCTTTAGAGGGCTGGTCTGTTAAACGCTGGGTAGGAGAGGAAGGGTCAATCCAATCTGGATGCATTTTTTCCATTGCTTCTACTTTTTTTACCAACTGATCATATTCATAATCTGAGATAACAGGTTTGGCTTCGAGAAAATAAAGCCTGTCGTGTTTATGGATCTCTTCTATGAATTGCATATATTGTTTATGTGTAAAAAAATCTTGTTTAGGACACAAATTGCACCTCAAAAATCATTGTTGCAAGTGGAGAGAGTTGAAATTGTACACCGATTGGTTTTTTTTGCAGATTATTAATGATTTTTATAGAAGAGTTTAGTTTACCAGAACCACCATACTCTTCTTTGTCTGTGTTAAATACTTCTACTATCTGCATAACATTTGACAAATGAACTATATAATCGGGTATACAATTAGCACTAAAATTATGCACACAAAACAAGAGCTGCTGCTTAGCTTTTCTTAAATAGCTAATACAACAATTATATTGGTCTGAAAAGTCTATCCATTCGAATCCTTTAGAATCAAAATCCCATTGCCATAGTGCGAGATTTTTCCGATAAAAATCATTCATTTGCTGAAAGAATCTCTGCAGCATTTGGTGTCTCTCATAGCCTAAAAGCCCCCAAGGAAGCTCTTCTTGAGAGTTCCATTCCTTCCACATACCTAATTCTATCCCCATAAAAACTAACTTCTTTCCTGGATGACAGACTTGGTAGCTATAAAACAGCCGTGCATTTGCAAATTTCTGCCAGTCATCTCCTGGCATTTTAGACAATAAGTTAGCTTTGCCATGAACTACCTCATCATGAGATAGAGGAAGAACAAATTTCTCAGAAAAAGCATATAGTAAACTAAAGGTAAGTGTATTTTGATGATAGCTACGAAAAAGAGGATCTTTAGAAAAATACTGCAGGCTATCATTCATCCAACCCATATTCCATTTAAGATCAAAGCCAAGACCTCCTCTTTCTAAAGGATGGGTTACTCCGGTAAAAGAAGTAGATTCTTCAGCACACATCAATGCAAATGGAAATAACTGGTGAACAATAGAATTAAGATGTTTGATAAATTCAATGGCTGCTAGATTTTCTCTACCCCCATATGCATTAGGAATCCATTCACCTACATCTCTTCCATAATCTAGATAAAGCATCGAAGCTACTGCATCCACTCGAAAGCCATCAATATGCATTTTATCAAGCCAAAAAAGAGCGCTTGCGATCAAAAAATTCGATACTTCAAATCTACCATAATTAAAAATACAGGTGCTCCAATGAGGGTGATATCCTTGTCGTACATCTTTATGCTCATATAAACAGCTTCCATCAAAGAGATGTAGAGAATGACTGTCTACGGGAAAATGGGCTGGAACCCAATCTAAAATGACTCCAATATTTTGCTGATGTAGATAGTCTACAAAATACTGGAAGTCCTCAGGCGTTCCAAATCGACTAGTCGGTGCAAAAAAACCGGTTACTTGATACCCCCATGATTCATCAAGAGGATATTCTGTAATAGGGAGAAGTTCTACATGAGAAAATCCCATCTGATTACAATATTGAGCTAGTTCAAAAGCAATCTCTTTATAATTGAGATAATTCCCTTCTCTTTTCTTCCAAGACCCAAGATGAACCTCATAGATATTCAGAGGGTAACTATCTTTATTGCGTTTTAGTTGTTTTTCTCGCCAAACCTGATCGTGCCATTCATATTGATCAACATCAAACACAATAGAAGCGTTAGCAGGCCTTAGCTCACAATAGTTTGCGTAAGGATCTGTTTTAATCAGTACTTCCCCATCAGTATGAATTTCAAACTTGTATTTTTGATAATTACCAATCCCTGGAATAAATAACTCCCAAATACCCCCATAACTGCGCATGGGGTTTATGCGTCCATCCCAATGATTAAAATCACTCACTAAGGAAACCCATTTTGCATTAGGAGCCCAAACGGTAAATTTCACCCCTGTAATTCCTTGATGCGTTGTTACTCTCCCCCCCATAACTTCATAAAGACGGTAATGAACCCCTTGTGCAAACAAATGTTTATCCAATTCTCCAAAAATAGGACCAAAAGCATAAGGATCATTTGCTAGCAAACCATTTTGATGATAAACGCGATAATCTCCAAATTCTGTTTTTTCAGGAACTTCACATTCAAACAACCCCTCACTATCCACCTTTGTAGCTTGAACTATGGATCCAAACACTTCTAAATAAATATTCTCTGCTCCAGGACGCCAAAGACGAACCACTTTTTTACCATCAACGCTTACGTGCAAACCTAATACATCATGTGGGCTAGAATGAGTCTTTTCCTGCTCTAAAAACACAAAAATCTCCCTTGGTTATCTTCATAATATAGTAGTTCTTCACTCTAATGACAAGAAATCGATGGGATATATTTTTCTAGAATAATCTGATTTTCTTATGTAAAGATAGAGAATATCTATGTTCAGCTAAATATAAAATGATTAATTTTAACCAAAATTAAAATCCTTTTATGTTAAATCGTAATATGAAATAATATTAATCGTTACTAATTTATTACAAAGGATTTTAATTATGTCTATTTATTTAAATAATTTTTTACAATTCCCAAATTTAACTTTTTGGTCTCGTTTTAACATTACAGGTGGAGGACAAAGTCCTGTCAAACTAGAAATAATAGAAACAACCGATGAAATTTTTAAATCAACAAGTTCACAAACCCAATCTAAGAGTAACAACTCCGGTGACTTTATTGAAGAACTTAGCTTTCTTCAAAACGGAGCACCCATTGAGGAAGAACTAAAAACTCCTGATGCTCTTAACTATACATATGATTTTAAGATTAATCCTAGGCAGATTATTACTAATTCCTGCGACAATAGGCAAAATAGCAATAATTCTACAAAAGAGGTTTCCTCACTTCGTAGAAGTGAAAGAATTGCTAAATACCAACTCATCAAAGAAAACTCTTCTAACTCTATAGAAGCGCCCTCACCCAAAAGGCGCTGTTTAATGCCAATAAAACTACCGATTGGAGTCAAAAAAAATGCTTTTTATCATTTAAGCTATAACTCTGCAGCTAAAAAGCCTAAGGTACAAAGTTTGAGGAACAAAACTTCATCTCCCAAAACAGTCTAATCAGGCAAGAGCGGGAATTTATAAAATCCCCTCTTTTATTACTTTAAAGATTATTATCTTAATATTATAATTGTTTGCAGGTTTCAATCTTACTTTTAAAAAAGGTAGCGTTTCATGGCTTCTATTTTACAGAGTCAATTTCCTCCTTTCATAGAGGACCCAACATGGTTGAACCAACTTAAGGATAAAAAAGAAGAATTATCAACTCGTTCAGTTGACTTTTCTATTCGAGATACAACCTGGTTGGATCACGCAAAATTAGTAGCGCTGTTTGTATTTAAAACGGCTATGATTTCTCTTATGGTGCTTATTACTTAGGAGGCTCCCATATCCAGCGTATTGGAAAATTTGCTCTCCAAATTCTCCAAAATAGCAATATGCAATTTTTACAAGGAGCTACGGTTTCTAGTTTTGTTATCCAGTGCCAAAATTTATCCGGAAGAGTACTCACTGAATCCATCCTTCAAAAGGGAAAAGTCCTTGCAAAAGCTCTTTTTTATACGACGACAATTCGCTATATCTTACAGCGTATGATCATGATTCCTCTTTACCCAGCCCAAAGCCGTATTGTTAAAAAATATCTGCTTCCTTCATTAAGTAATGGGCCCTTCAGGCAACAGGGAATGCCGAACCGATTGAATGTTCTATAGGACCTATTGCGAGAATTTATCAAGAATATGGTTACAATACCCTGATGATTAATGGTCCTTGTGTAGGAAATAGTCAAGGACAAGCAACCCCAAAAAGTATGGGCGATGCCCAACAGGTAGGAATCTCTTTTCTAGAGAAGTTTGTTGAAGCAAAGAATATCGTCATTGCAGGACGATCTTTAGGTGGAGCAGCGATCGGACAAGCTATTTTGCAACATGAATTTAAAAAGGATGTGAATTATCTTGTTGTTTCTCAAATGTCTTTTGATAAAGCAAGTAATATCTGTGGAAAAACCATAAGCACTCTTTCACCCCGCCTGGGATGGTTTGTAGAAAAATTAATCCAGCTCGTTGGATGTGAAATGGATGCTGTTGCTGCTGCAAAAAAACTACAAAAACTTGAGATTGTACAGGTGGTTGTCCAAGCAAGTAATCAAGAAATCCCCTCAGGAAAACTACCACGTCTTGAAGATTTCCAGGCAGATGGTCCACGCCAGTTTAACGTAAGAGCTATCATAACATATTGAAAAAGAGCCTTTTATCGTTTATGGTATTTTTGATTTACCCTAAAAATCCAAAAACAAAAAAGGCTCAAAATGGATGAACTAGCAATTAT
>DASZIJ010000094.1:0-22287 GCA_035949155.1 Candidatus Rhabdochlamydia sp.
GAGCTTTTAGGATATCTTTTTCATTTTGTGTTAAAAAGTGTTTTGTAGGCTGCATATGAGCAAGGATTTTAGCAGAATCTATAAGAAAGTTTCAAGGAATTGGTTATCTGTAAGGTCTTTTTTCTAATGCAATTGAGTATATTTGTATAGTCATTCCATCATCTCTTGCTCCAAGTCTAAATGATTGATTTAAGGAATTTAGACTGATTTCATGAAATCTGCCAGAGTTTATAAAAAGTTGTACTATATTTGCATGGTTATACATACAGCTAAGTGAAAACGCTTTATCTAAAGTTTTTATACTAATTTCATGAATTTATTACAGATTTTAAGAGATTGAAGTAATTCTTTAAGCTGAGAGAACTTACCTTTTTGGCAAAAGTTTACTATATCTTTAGATAACTCTTCTACGGATTTATTGCTAAAAGAATTAGAAAAAATTCTTGTCATTAGAGCTTTATAAGTTATTTTATCATTTTCTTTAAGATTTTCAGTCGGGGGGTCTTATAAGCTAATAAAAAGGCTTGCATATCTAAAGGCTTGAGATATGAACAAATTTTTCCAAAGAGATCGAAGCGGTTTCCAAATAGAATAGAGACAAGATTGGGTTCTATTGTTTCTTCTAAAATATAATGTGAATTTGAAATGAAATTTATACTCATTTTTTACCTAACTATTTAATTATTTCATTATATTTTATATTAAATAGTATATAAAAAAATAGTTATTTTTTATTAATATAGTATTAATTTATAAACAATTAATTATAAGTACTTTTTAAGTTAAACATATTCAGAAGAGGGGCAGATGATTTATTGATGACAATCTTTCAGAGGATAATCTTTACAAGTGCTCTTTTACTTTTATTCGGAAAGCTTATCTAAAGATAAGCGTAAATGACGTATAAGCAGACCATTAGCTGGAAAAAGATCTATTTAAAGTTGCCTTTTAATCTCTAAAAAACTAATCTTTGTTCTGTTTATGGATACTGGGGTGTGGCCAAGTGGTAAGGCAGCGGTTTTTGGTACCGCCATTCGGAGGTTCGAATCCTTCCACCCCAAATTAATTTAACTTAAAGCAACGTCCATGCCTTCTAGCAATTCTTTTATGTTATTTGCAGGAACTTCTCATAGAGAACTTGCAGAGCAAATTGCAAAAAGTTTGGAAGTTGAATTAGGAAAAACTCTCATTGAGACTTTTCCAGATGGCGAGATAGGCATCTCTATTTTAGAGAGTGTCCGTGGTAAGGATGTGTTCGTTGTGCAATCAATGGCACGCCATCCAAATTCCTATCTCATGGAACTGTTGATTTTTGTTGATGCATTAAAGCGCTCGTCCGCTCGTTCGATTATTGCCGTGATTCCTTATTTTGGATATGCGCGTCAAGATCGAAGGGGAATGGGAAGGGAACCAATTACAGCAAAACTTGTTGCAGATCTTCTGCAACGATCTGGTGTAACGCGTATATTGACAATGGATTTGCACACAGAGCAAATTCAAGGATTTTTTGACGTTCCTGTTGATAATCTCTATGCGCGTCCAGTATTAGTAGATGCTGTTCGGAAACTGCAGCCTAATCAAGTGGTGACACCTGATGTGGGTAGTATTAAATTAGCTTATGCTTTTGCAGAAAAATTAAACATTGATTTTGCAGTCATTGATAAACGGCGTGTAAATGCAAATGAAGTGGAATCTGCTTTAATAGGAGATGTTCATCAGAAGCGTGTTTTGCTCATAGATGATATGTGCTCAACCGGGGGGACTCTAAAAAAAGCAGCTTTAGTTTGTAGAAGAGCAGGAGCAAGCGTTGTTTTTGCAGCTGTTACACATGGATTATTTATAGGAAGATTTGAAAATAGTGGGATTGAAAAGATCATTATGAGCAATACAGTGCCAACTCCTCATTGTGATGTGGAAGTTGTCTCAGTAGCGCCTTTATTCGCAGAAGCGATAAAGTCCATTGTTGATGCTAAATCTATTTCCTCACTTTTTACACGGTTTTAATTTTATCTTAAGGAAATACCTTAGAAATTTGGAGTAATTTATTATGAAGCTTGAAGTAAAACCTCGTTTTAGCAAGAAAAAAAGCGAAGTGAAGCAGATTCGATCTGTAGGGGATATTCCTGCTGTTATCTATTCTTTAAAGAAGGAGCCTGCGAGTTTAATTGTTAATGGTCCAGAATTTAGTGCAGCATTAAGACAAATGCAGCCAGGCCATTTACCAGTAACTGTTTTCACCTTAAACGATGGGGTAGAAGAGTGCAGGGCTATTGTGAAAGAAATTCAATACAATAAAATTACCGACGAAGTTTCGCATCTTGATTTTCAGAAATTAGATGATGAAAAGGTACATGTAAAGGTGCCTGTTAACTGCATAGGAACAATGGAGTGTGTTGGCATTAAATTAGGTGGAGTTCTGCGCCAAGTAATGCGTCATGTGAGAGTAAAATGCCAGCCAAAACATATCCCTACACAGTTCGATATAGATGTAAAGAATGCTAACATTGGGAATTCTTTACGTGTAAAGGATTTGCAAGGAATAACAAGTGATGTAACTGTTCTAGCAAAAGATCATGATGTTGTAGCTGTTATTGCAAAACGCTAGAGAGAAGAGAATTGAAAGAAACACATTTACTTGTTGGGCTGGGAAATCCTGGTGAAAGGTATAAAAATACACGGCATAACGTAGGGTTTGAAGTGATTGATTTTTTTGCTAATCATCACGGCCTTGTTTTTCGTGAATCAGTGAGATGTCGTGGATCTTTAGCTCAAGGTTGCATACAAGGCAAGCATGTCATTTTATTAAAGCCTATGACTTTTATGAACCTAAGTGGTGAATCGATAAAGAGCTGCATGAAGTACTTTTCTATTGCGCAAGAGAAGATATTGGTTGTTTGTGATGATGTCGCAATTGCTTTAGGAAAGATGAGAATACGAATGAAGGGATCTTCTGGAGGGCACAACGGATTAAAAAACGTACTTTTAAATCTAGACACTGAAGAATTTGCTAGGTTGAGAATTGGCGTGGATTTTCCTCAATTAGAAGAGGATCTATCTGACTATGTACTGGGACACTTCACTAAAGAACAGCAAAAAACTATAGAAGAGCTGCTCCCTTTTGCCGTCTTAGTTTTAGATGAATTTGTTGCAAAAGGAATAGCTCTAAGTATGCAATTGGCCCATAGTTATCCAGATTGCAAAAATAGATAAATTTTAAAACTTGAAGGAGAAAAAAATGGCTAAGCAAAAAAGCCAGATCTACGAAGGAATATACGTTTTAAGCGCTACACTAAGCGATGAGGCTAGACAAAAAGCGCTTGAGAAAATTACAAACGGTATTTTAGAGCGCGGTGGGGTAGAACATAAGATTTTTGATCAAGGGCGTAAAAAACTAGCCTATGAAATCAATAAACGACGTGAAGGATATTATTACGTAATTTATTTTACGATTGATACATGCTATTTCAAAGAAATTTGGAGAGAGTATCATTTAAATGAAGATCTGATACGCTTCATGACTCTTAGAGCAGATAATGTTCCTGAGAAAATAGAGTTTAGTTATGAGGAAAAACAAACTGTTGAGAAGCCCTTTGCAAAAAAAAGCAAGCAATGTCCTTTTAAATCAGCTGGAGTGCGTCATATTGATTATAAAGATGTTGAAACTCTTGTTCGTTTTATTACAGAACGCGGTAAAATCATTCCAAGAAGAATTACCGGGGTATCTGCCTATTACCAACGTAAATTAGCTCAAGCAATCAAACAATCAAGACATATGGCTCTTTTACCATTTGTCGCACAAGACTAAAAGGAAGATATATGCGTAACCAACGTCAACGTATTCAAGTACTACTTTTAAAAGATGTCGAGCAGCTTGGACGTAGCGGAGATATTGTACATGTAAGGCCTGGCCATGCATGGAATTATCTGGTCTCTACAGGTAGAGGGGTTTTCCCTGATAAGCGTGCTCTACGCAATCAAGCAAACCTCAAGGAACAAAGAGAGCAACAAGCAAAATTAGATCGAGAAGAGTCTGAACTAATTGCTAAAAAGTTAGAAGGGATGTCTCTGGAAATTTTTGTGAAGGTAGACCCTGATGGTCATATGTACGGATCTGTAAAACCACAAGATATTGTGCTTTTACTGCAGGAAAACGAGCAGATTTTATTAGATCGTCGTAATATTCTAACTCCAACTATTAAAGAGTTAGGTACCTATAAAATTTCTGTTTCTCTTAAGGAAAATGTGCCTGCACAATTTACTTTGCATGTGATTAAAGAGGTATAGAGTCTCTTGAGCCTAGAAAATTTTAAGGGGAAAGGCCAAGCTCTT
Organism: Candidatus Rhabdochlamydia sp.; assembly: GCA_035949155.1. Lineage (GTDB taxonomy): Bacteria > Chlamydiota > Chlamydiia > Chlamydiales > Rhabdochlamydiaceae > Rhabdochlamydia. Next base: position 4,330 of record DASZIJ010000094.1, read on the forward strand.
ACGCTGCTTTCCCCCGCTAAGGTTAATCTGTTTTTTCGCATACATCATCAAAGACAAGATCGATATCATCAAATCTCTTCTCTTTATCAAGCTATTAATTTATCAGATACAATTTCTATCAGCTTAGCTGATAAGGATCATTTTCACTGCAATTTAGATCACCTCTGTGATCCAAAGGAAAATTTCATTTGGCAAGCTGTATCCTTATTTCGTCAAAAAACAGGCTGGAATCAAAAGCTGTCTATTTGCTTGCAAAAGAATATTCCTTTACAGGCGGGTTTAGGGGGAGGAAGTAGCAATGCGGCAACAACTCTGTGGGCTCTTAACCTACTTTCTCATTACCAATTTGAGGAAGATCAGTTAGCTCTTTGGTCTGCTGAATTAGGTTCTGATATGGCTTTTTTCTTTTCTAAAGGAACCGCTTATTGCCAAGGAAAAGGGGAGATCATACAGAATATAACCAATCTGCCAAGTACTCATTTTTGGTTAGCAGTACCTCAATTTGGCCTGTCCACCCCTATGGTCTATCAAAAATGTGATGCGAGGAAGTTGCCTCATTGGGATAGTGCCCAAGCTTTATCCGATGCACTTCAAGGTAAAATTCTCTTAAAGAATGATTTAGAGCCAACAGCTTTTCATCTAAAGCCTGAATTACAGATCATCAAACATAAGCTTCTAGAAATGGGGTTTACACAAGTGTCTATGACAGGAAGTGGTACAGCTTTTATCTGCTTTGGCTCTTTAGAAAGACCAGAATCATCAGAAATCGTTTTTTATCCTGTGCATTTTTTGCAAAGAAAGCTAGGCTATTGGTATGAATAATAACCATGATTTTTCCCCAGTTTGAACTTCAAGTGATTTAAATCATGCATACAGAGATCTATGACGATCAGTTTATTGTAATTACAGGAGCTGCGGGATTAATAGGATCTTGCTGCGTCCGCTATTTAAATGATCTGGGATTTACCAATCTGATTTTAGTCGATGATATCAAAAAAACAAGTAAATGGAAAAATCTCCTGAATAAGCGATATGTCGATTTTATTTCTAAGCACCAGTTATTTGATTGGCTAAAAGGTAAAGAAAGAGAGATAGAGGCCTTTATTCATTTAGGAGCTTGTTCTGACACTTTAGAACAAGACGGGGATTATTTAATGCAAAATAATTTGCGCTATTCCATTCGTTTAGCTGAATATGCTCTTAGGGCAAAGCATCGATTTATTTATGCTTCTTCTGCAGCTACATACGGAGATGGATCTCAAGGTTTTTTCGATGATCACGCTAGGCTCGAGTCTTTAAAGCCCTTGAACCCATATGGTTTCTCTAAATATGCTTTTGATTTATGGTTGAAACAGCAAGGGGTTCTTGATCAAGTTGTAGGTTTAAAATACTTTAATGTTTTCGGACCTAATGAGAATCATAAAGGACATATGGCTTCTATGATTTATAAAATGGTATCGGTTGCGCAAAAGGAAAAAGTGATTCGTTTATTTGCTTCTTCAGATCCAGATCAATTTGCTGATGGAGAGCAGTGTCGCGACTTTATTTATGTAAAAGACGCATGTCAGATGACCTGTGAGTTTCTGAAAAATTCTTTAAGCGGGATTTTTAATATAGGATCTGGGGCCGCCACTACGTGGCGCTCTTTGGCTCTAGCTGTTTTTGAAGCATTGAAAATACCACCTAAAATCACATTTATAGAAATGCCTAAAGAGCTTAGTTCTCAATATCAAAATTATACCTGTGCAGATATGACGAAATATAAAAAAGATGTAAAAAATCCTGATCTGTATTCTATACAAGATGCAGTGAAAGACTATGTGCAAAATTATTTAATCGTGGATAAGCGATGGTAAAACTCAGTGGCATGCTTAGTCAATTTGATCCTGTGCATGTTTTAGTCATCGGCGACTTTCTGCTAGATATTTATACAACAGGTAAAATCAAAAGGATGTCTCCAGAGGCACCGGTCCCTATCTTACATGTAGAAAAAGAAGAAAACCGCCCAGGAGGAGCAGGAAATGTTGTGTTAAATCTTATTTCACTAGGAGCACAAGTTACTGCCATGGGAAGAATAGGCTATGATTTTGCAGGAGAGTGGTTATGCGGTTTTTTAGAGACAGAAGGGGTTAATGTTCAAGCGCTATTATCTCAAAAAGGATATAAGACCCCTGTTAAGAATCGATTAATTGCAGATTCGCAGCAAATTTTGCGATTTGATCATGAAGAAGTAACTCCTTTATTGCAAGACTTAGAAAAAAAGCTGATTCAACAATTGCCAGCTCTTTTAAAAACAATACAAATAGTTGCAATTTCTGATTATGGTAAAGGATTTTTATCGAGTGCTTTGTTAAAAGCTGTAATTGAGTTAGCTAAAAAACACGCTATTCCTATTGTTGTTGATCCCAAAGGAGAAGATTTTAGCAAATACAATGGGGCTACGGTGCTCAAACCCAACCTATCTGAAGCGATTGCTGCTGCAAAACTTTTAAAAACCAGTTCTTTAGATCAAGTAGCTAAAGTGATTTTTAGCCAATGTTGCGCAGAAATGCTTCTTATTACACGTTCAGAAGAGGGGATGTCTTTATTTACGCAGTCAGGGTATGCATGTGATTTTTCTGTGCCTTCTAAAGAAGTAAAAGATGTAACAGGCGCAGGAGATACAGTTCTTGCTATGATTAGCATTGCATTAGCCAATCAGATGGATATAAATCATGCAATCCAACTCTCCAATATCGCTGCGGGAATTGCTATTGAAAAACTAGGGTGTGCGCGAGTGACCCTTTCTCATATAGCTCAAAGACTGTTAGAGCTGGATGTCGAGAATAAAATCTTTGAGGAGCATCACCTTTTTGCTTTGCAACAATCTCTAAAAGATGTCAGGTATACTGTTCTTGGAGTAGATAGCCAAAAAGGGATGACAACGGCTTTATTTTCTACTTTTCGAAAACTGTGTTCAAAAAAACTTAAATCAAAACTCATTGTTTATATCTGTGATACCAATCCAAACCAAGAATTTGTCTTATTGTTATCTTCTTTATCTGAAGTGGATTTTATTGTGCTTAAAAGCGAGAGTTTGAAAAATTTGTGTAAAATGATTCATCCCGAACATGTATTTGTAATGGATCAATCAGAATTAATTCCGTTAACACATCCCATGGAATTGTTTGTATTGTAAGGGTATAAATATTTTTTCTTTGGTAAATGAAAAACGTTAATGTCAGAAAATTTCTTCTTTTGTATATACTCATCTTTTACGGCATTTTAAGTTTTAGTTTGGAAATTTTTATGAAAAATTGTGCGTTAATCTGTTTTGCTTTAGCTATAATGACCAGCTCTTACGCTGATGATGTAAAGCCAAAAGTATCTATTTGTCAAGAATCTACTCAGCAGTTTACTAAGCAGGTTATTCAAGAAAAAATAGAAGAGGCAAGAGTTTTAGTTAGTAAAATTGTGCATAATGATGAAATTGTTATGACGCAATTTGGTCTACTGACAGAAGAGCTTATTATTGCTTATTGTCGGGAAAAAGGAGTTACTTTAAACGAAGTAGAAGAGATCTTACAAGCTATGCAATTCTCTGCAGAAAAACATCGTTTTCAAACACGCAAAAATGATCGCAGAACCCCTTATGTATCTCACTGTTTTGAGGTTGCCTATAAGGTGATGAGTGTGGGAGAAGTAAGGGATTTAACGAGTATTTTAGCAAGCCTATTGCACGATACTCTAAAAGATACGCAAACAACAGTAGAAGAAATTGAAAAAAAATTTGGAGTGCAAGTTGCTAAAGTAGTAGATGAGCTAACAGGAGATAGAAAAGTATCTTTGCAAGAGAAAAAACGACAAGAAACAATTAATGCATCCTATCGATCAAAGCCTGCAGCCATAGTTCAATTGGCTGATACTCTTTGCAATACATTAGAGCTTTTAAATCATCCTCCTAAAGGCTGGAGCCGAAAATACATTGATCAATACTTTCAATGGGCACAGACAGTTGTAGATCGCCTTCCATCTGTTAACTCTAAACTAAAAGAGGCTGTACTTCTTACATTAAATCAATATTGGGAAACACAAGCAGCTTCGTCAAATTAAATGTAATGTTCAAATTTTCTTCTTTAATATAAATTTATTTTGCGTATGATTTGCTCCTTCGGATTGTAAAGAAGTGGGAATGATGCCTCTTTCAACATTCATTCATTATCTAATCTCGTTCTTCATACGCTCTGAAAAGAGACAGAAGATTTATCAAAAAGATAGAATCACTGCATCTTTTAGAAGGAAGTCCTTTCGAGCTTATTTCTTTCTACTACTGCTTCTGATTCCTAACTTAATTTATGCAAAGAGCCATCAAGAAAAATGCACAAATACCTATAATAAAGCGCTTTTCGAATGGAACCGACATAATGAACTGATCGAAGATTTTAAAAGACTTGAGCCAAAAGACAAAGAGTCCGTGCAAATTCCATAAATCACAATCATTAGCAACAGCTAAGATAGCACTATAGAGGATTTTTATCTATGGCAATTAGTTGTTATCATTTGCTATTTCTTGTGACTAAGTGGTCCAACAGTGGTCCATGAATTTGGGTTAGAAAAAAGATGTAATACAGAGAGGGTAGTCCAATGACATATTAAAAAACTTTGCTTTACTAAATATTTTTCTTAATATCTCTTTTTAAAAAAGAGGATCCGTAAGATAGAACAGCAAATAGGAGTATGTATAAAAGTATATTACAAGCATTTTAAGTGTTGCTGCTGATTATAAATAGGCCCTTATTGTTGCTAGCATGCCATGCATTAAAGAAGGCTGGTAGATGTTTTAGGTAATGCGCCCTATCCGATTGCCTGATTCATATCGTTTGAGTCCGGCTTTGAAGATACCAAAACCCACAAAGATAAAGATAACAGCACCGAGAATCAGCGAGACCAGCTTCCACCAAGAGAAGTTTCTCAGAATTTCAACAGGAAGAAAGCTGATAAAACCTGCTGGTAATAAAGTGAATAAAATAATTTTTATGATCCCAGGGTAGACATTTTGCGGGTAGAAACTAAGAATATAAACGAAATCAGTCCACTGTTTTGCAAACGATTCGATATTCCCCATCCAAAAAGCAATAGAATGAACAATTACAAAGATCATTCCAAAGACCGCTACGGAACAAAGAATGGTAATCGCTAGCAAGAGAGAAGAGATTTCTGAACAAAAAGGAAGCATGATAAAGACTGTTATAAGGTTCCCCCAGCCAGAAGGATATGATTTTGAGGACATAATCATAATGAGTGGATGGGTTGGGTACAGTAAGAAAACATCGAGATCTCCATAGCTGATCATTTTTGAAAGATTTCTTAATCCACCTAAACAGATCTGAAAAATTCCCCAAGAAGCACAACTGATTACGTTGAGTGCCGCAATATCTTGAATGGTCCAAGCATTCACTTGTTCAATAAGATCAAAAAGGATATACCAGATTGCAAAATAGAGCAGATTACTTAGAATCATAAAAAAGATCTGGAATAAGAACGATGCTTTAAGTGAAAGATTATTTCGGAGATTGATTTTGAGAAAAGTCCCAGCTAATTTTAGAAATTCCATTTCAACCGTTATGAATAGTTAATGATCTTAGGCCAATGACATATAAGCCAGTTACAATGAGTAATACCAAGAGAATCCAGCCTAAAAGGGTTGACAGTAAGAGAACTGCTTGAGTTCCAGAATAATGAATTGCTAGCTCACCTGGTTGATTTAAAATTGCAGAAAAAGGGAGATAAGAGGCAATTTTCTGCATCCATTTTGGATAAAGCTTCAACGGGATCAAAAGACCTCCAAACATAAAAAGCAGTTTTTGCCAGATCCAATTAATCGGAGCCACCTCGTGGAACCAAAAAGCGGTCAATCCAACAAGTAGTTGAAATAATACTCCAAGTCCTCCTGCAAAAAAACCGATTAGCGGCAAAATCAGAAGATTCGAAATAGTACCAAAGGAGAAATCTGTTGTGTAACCAACGAATATCCATCCTACCATGCCAATGGTAAGTAAGTGCGCAGCTAAAATTCCTAGCCCGCGGGCAAGATGCATAAAAATGTAGGAGAGAGGCTTTGTAAGAAAGCAGGAAATGTTCCCAGTTCGAAAATCTTCTTCAATCTCAGTTTGGATCTCTGGTATCGAAATCAAGATCCATTCCGTAACTGTTAAGTACTTAATGAGGTCTATATAAGTATAGGCAATACTTTTATCACCATTAAAGACACTTTTCCAAAAATAGGAAAAAATAAATATAAAAATGAAATAAAGTAGTATTTTTGAAATGATCAGAGATCTATTTTTAATTGTCTGCTTGAATGAATCAAAGAAAATATAGGTGTATTTCTCTTTCATTCAGGCTTCCTTCCATAGATGTCATGAATAATTTCCTCCATGGAAGGATCTTCAATGAGGATGTCATGGATTTTAGATTTTTGAAGTGCTATCTCAAGAATAGCGGATATATTTTGTTTTGAGACATCAACCTCAAATACTGTTCGATAAGATTTTTTTTCAAGAATACGAACAGAGCTAAAATCAAGATAAAGGTATTCTTCCGAAGTAAGTAAAGAGATCTTCTTTTTCTTAAAATAGGTGTTGCGGATAGTCTGAATACTTGCATCAAGGATAATATCGCCTTTATCCAGAATAATAGCTCGGTCGCAAACCTGCTCAATATCAGCTGTATCATGAGAAGTAAGAAAGAGAGTTATCCCACATTCTTCTGATAGATTTTTAAGAAGCTTACGAATTGTGGCTTTTGCTGTGATGTCAAGGCCGATCGTAGGCTCATCTAAGAAAAGGATTTTTGGGTTATGAAGCAGGCTTGCAATTAACTCACAGCGCATTCTCTCGCCAAGAGAAAGATTCCTTACAGGTCTTGTAAGTAAGGTTTTGGCTTCAAACATTTCTACGAGAGAGTCTCTTCTCTTTTCGTATTGCTTAAGATCAAGGCGATAGATTCTAGCAAGTAGATTAAAGGTGTTAATGGCTGGAAGATGATACCAAAGTTGTGAACGCTGTCCAAAAATAGTGCCAATTTGATAAGAGAGAACGTTTCGTGCTTTATTCGGAGTTAATCCGAGAACTTTGACATTACCCGAACTTGGTGTAAGAATTCCTGTTAAGATTTTAATAGTTGTTGATTTTCCGGCACCATTAGGACCGATAAAAGCAATCCTTTCACCTCTTTTAATGTTAAACGAGATTCCACAAATTACTTCTTGTTCTTTGTATCTTGGAACAAAGTAACGCCAGATTTTGGCAAGGCCTTGTAAGTTGCCTAAAGTGCCTCGGAAGTTTTTTTTAAGATCTAGAACTTCAATTACTTGTTCCATTTAGCCCTTAACTGTTGAGAGGTTAGTTCAAATTGTTCCCAAACAAAAGAGTTTAGAGATGAGAGAGTTTGTGTTGTTTTTCTAAAATTTATCATGAGCTTGTAATATTTCTCTTGGTACCATCCAGGAATGTCTCGCAAAACATTTGCTCTCAAACTGCTGACCGTATCGCAAAGTTTTATATAGGCTCCTATAGCAGAAGGAGGTAGATGGAAATGATCATTAGGAAGAAGAGTTTTGGGATAAAAGCGAGCCGATTCAAGGGAGAAAAGATTGAATTTTTGTATGCAGAGCTGATTGCCATCCTCGTAGTTGTGTTTCTTTGGGATTGTAAGTTCAAAAATAACGTCAAGGACTTCCTGAGAAAATTGTTTGGCGATTTCTATTTTGTTTACTTCAATCCCATCTTCTAGAAGATCGTGAGCAAGCGCTGAAAATACGAGGACTTCAGTCTCTTTTTCTCCCCATTCTTTGAGAATTACAGGATGGAGGAATCTCAGGCCTTCTAAAGCGATTCTTGCCACATCGTAAGCATGAAGCGTTCGCGAAGATCCATCCTTTCTTTTTTCTTCACGAAAACATTTGATAAGAAGAGATATCATGCACAAAAATGGGTCGTTTTCCATCTTAAACATGTTAATAATTTCTTCATCTATATGAGATGCTGGTTTTTGAATAAGGAGTGCCTTTTCATGTAGAGCGCAACACATAGATAAACGAGCTAGATATTTGCTAGCGTTCATGGGTAATAATCTTATCTTTTAAGTGATAAATTCCATCTTTATACCAAGGAAGATAAACTCTTACATCATCAAATGCAATCCATTGAACCATAATAATCTCTTCATCATTAGGAGAAGAAATAACTGCTCCATAAGATTTTTCATCTTTTAGAATTACGTAAAAAAGATGGAAAATATCATGAGTAGGTGAATAACGTTCAGCTGTTTCGATTTCACCAATAATCTCGATATCAAGGTTTGTTTCTTCCTTCACTTCTCTAAGAAGAGCTTCTTTAAGAGTTTCTGCCGACTCTCTAGCTCCACCAGGAAAGCTCCATCCGCCATGTTCATTTTGTACGACAAGTACCGTATCGGCTTTTTTATCATAGATTAATCCGTAGCAAACATCGATATGCATCATAAACGTAAACTTAAGCCTCCATCTACATAGATTACTTGGCCTGTTACATAGCGAGATTCATTTGTCAGGAGGAATTTCACTACATCGGCTACTTCAGAAACATCGCCCACATGCTGCATGGGGATCAGTTGATCAATAAATGTTTTATCCCATTTGGGATCTTGTTTAGATCGTTCAACTTCAATTGCTCCAGGAGCTACCGCATTAACGCAAATGCGTTGCTTTGCAGCATGAAAAGCAAGGGAACGAGTAGCCATAGAAAGAGCAGCTTTACTCATTTCGTAGCAGGCAAGACCTGGCCAGGCATACTTCTCACTGACTGAAGAAATCATTACAATACTTGCAAGATCGATCTTTTTTCTCTCGGCCGCTTCAATAGCAAATTTGGAAAGAAAAAAAGGAGCTTTAAGATTAATTTTGATTGTTCTGTCGAAATCATTGCTTTGGATTTCATGAAGCGTTATGGATGTGACTTCAGCAGCAGAGTGAATAATTGCGTGTAGGTTGCCAAACCTTTTAATCGCGTAATCTATAAGTTTCTGATAATCAAAATTCTCCTGGGAAAAATCAGCATGGATTAATTCTATTTCAGGATTTCCATTAATCATATGCTCGGCTCTTTTCCGATGATTATAATAAGTACCAAGGATCAAATAACAACCTTCTTTGGATAATTTCTCAAGTATCCCCAAGCCTATTCCACTACTAGCTCCTGTGAGCAATATAACTTTTTTCTTCATATTCATCCAGTTTAGTTAGGCCTAGCCATGTTTTAAGCAGTTGGTAAAAATAGTTAAACATCTTTTTATCTGGAAAGCGGATTCCAAAATATGGGAATGCAGCAAGATATTCGACCCCTTGGTATGCAAGAAGTCGATTTGCAAAAGTAGATTTCCAGGGAATAATTTCAGAATATCCTCGTAAAAACGGCTGACGTAAGTCAGGAAATCGTTCAAAAACCCATGCCTCTAGTTTTACAAAATCCCAAATGGGGTCATAAAAGCAGGCACTTTCAAAATCTAAAATAGCAGATAGATTCTCAGCATTTACGAGAACATTCGCAAGATAAAGATCCATGTGAGTAAAGCCGGGCTTCACATCAGATCTGATAGAATCGAGGAGCTTATATGCTTTTTCTTCGACGGCTGTCAAAAAAGAAAGAGGAAGAAGGTTTTCTTTACGAATGTCAAAGACAAACCCTTTTAGCTTTTTCAAAACAAAATCTTTCCAGTTTAATGTTTTTTCGCCGGACTTTGTATACAAAGAATGAGAAAAAGAATCAGATTCAATTGTGTGCATTTTGGCAATATAGGTTCCAAAAGAGTAAGCAAATCTTTTTCTGTGTTTTTTACTCAATTGGGGAAGGGCTGCTATAGCATCGATTCCTGGAATCCATGATTGTATGTAGTAAGGGCTTCCTAAGGGGTTTGGTGTTGGAAAAGAATAAAGAATTTTCGGAACGGAGAGATTTCTTTCTGATAGCAGCTGGTAAGCAAGAATCTCATTTCTCAAATCTTGATTCTTTATGTTTCTAATATTGACCTTGAGTAGAAAAGTTTCGTTAACCGTAGTAAATTTCCAGTTAGAATGTCCGTAACTACCTATTAATTTTTCAACATGCAGAATTTCATGTTTTTTAAACTGTTTTGCCTCTAGAAAAAGATGACGGATCAAATGTTCATCCATGAAGAAACTCCCTTAAGGCATTTGCTGAATCTTTAACAGAGCTGAGTGAGTGGGAAATCATAAAGGCAGGGCAGGTAATTAATTTTTCTAGGTGAATATCTGATTTTAATTCATCGATTAAAGATTGTAAAAATGAATGTCTTGAATCGATCGGTGCATCAAGATGCTGTGTGATTTTTTTCATGGTTTTTTGAGGCGATAGGGTCTGAATTTGGAAACCTCTTTCTTTTACAATCGAAGGAAAAACAATTGCATCAATTGGAGTCTCTTGGATTAGATGATGTCTAAATATTTCAGAAAGTTGTCTAGGATATAAAGTAAGATAGTCTTCTTCAGAGGAAAGCTTGTTTGAAGGATGTTCTTCCTGTACAAAATCTAGCGAAAAAATTTCTTCCAAAGCTTTCAAAGTATTTCGTCGAATACTGATCGATCTAGCTGAACCAATTCCGACAACGGATTCTGAGAATTTTATGATTGCATCGTCATTGCAGACATAAGACACTCCATTCCCTAATGAAAGCATTCCTAGTATCGAGGAAGTTTTACCTGCTCCTTTATCCCCGAGATATAAAATTCCTTTTCCATCAACATTTATAAGTCCTCCATGGAGAAAAAGAGAGTTGGTTGTTTTTGCATATTCAAGACGGAAGAGATTGCGAATCAAACGAAAAATAAAAAGATATGTCCAAACAGTTGAACCGGATGGAATTGAGATTAATTGTTTAATTGAATCCAAGTTCAACTCATCTTTAGAGATGCATTCAATTTCCCAACTCGAAGTTCCTTCTTTTAAGATTTGTGCAAAAGGAGGAAAATGTCGATTAAGATAGGCCTCTACTTCTTCAGAAGCTTTGACCCCTATCGTTATTTCCCCGTTCGTAACAAAAAATCTAGAGTATTGCATGTGCTTGCTCCATTACTGCAGTCAAAACACGATGATAGTACCGGGCTCTTTCTACAGGATTGAAACCAAGTAAAGAAAGCTCCTCAAAAAGTTTTATTGATGGGGTTTTGGAAAGGAGCATCATAGCAGGGAGCATTTGAAGCTCCTCTTGAGTTAAAGAATCCCCATATGCCTCCAAAAATTTTTGAGTCCATAGAGGACGAATTTGATAGGAGCCTCTTTCAAAGCGGCATAACATCAAAATAGCATGAGCAATGTCATAAAGTCTGGGACGGAAATCCACATTGTCAAAATCTAGGAGAGCTTTAACTTCGCCTTGTTCGAATAATAGATTTGACCCATGAAAATCTCCATGGGTAGCGATCAATGAGGGAAGGGGGATGTTTTTAAACTGATTTAACCAAGAGAACTGTTTCTTGAAAAAAGTAGCTAAAGGTGATGACCATTTTTCTAATTCTGGAAGTTCTTTTTTTAATTTCACTAATTCTTTGGCAAACCAGCCATCATTTATAATGCTTTCTGGTCTGGCTCTGTGGAGTTTTCCTAAAAGTTTTGCACCTTTTTGCATCTCATCCATTGTAAAAGAATAAGGTGATCCAGAAAGATAAGAAGTCAATTGCCAAATTCCTTCTTCAAGATGAATAGTATGTTTGCTATCCACCGTTACAATGGGTAGAGTTAATGGAATACCAGCATTTTTCCATTGAGCAATAATCTCATGGATTTCATTAAGACGATGGATAGAAGTAGATGTTCTGATATTTCGAAGAACATATTTTTTGACCTGATGAATTACCAAAAAATGGTGATTTACTGAAGCTCCGAATGCTTCAAAAGGAGAGATTATTGCATCTCCCATTTGAAAGTGAGTTTTTAAGTTGGGGAGCTTCATTGGAAGAAGGCTCCTAAGTCGCTTTTTATGAATGACTGTTTAGCTGCTTGTAGCTTAGCTTCTAAAGGCAATTGATCAAAGAAAGGATTTTCATAAATCTCTAACGAAACTCCTCCTTGGTATCCTTTTTGCTTGCAGAGATCGAAAATGCGGGAAAGATCTATCTTGCCCATTCCTGGTAAAACTCGAATTCCATTCAATGCATCGGCAACATGGACCCATCCTATGGACTCAATAGGTAGGCTCTTAAGAAATGTAATGGGATCCTTCAGTTTTAAAAGATTAAATGTATCCACAAGGAGTTTAAGATGACTTGATCCAACCCTCTCCCAAATCTCTTTTGAATATTCGAGTAGTGATGGATCGCAAATCTCAACTACAACCTGAATTCTGCAATTTTGTGCAGGAAGCATAAGTTTTTTGAGACGCTCGACTAGTACTTCTTTTGAAAGACTTATTCCTCCAATTTCGTAACCATCGCCTTTAATGGGGTTTACAAGCAGTGAAGCCTGTAAAATCCCCAGTTCTTTACCTAAATGACAATATTGACTCCATTCAGAGAAAGCTTTTTTGAATCTATCTTCTGAAATTGCAAGGTTACTGGGTATTCCCGTGCCGCAAGAAAACTGAGCAATCGAAATTGGATGATTTTTCAGGAGGTAAAGAAATCCATCTTTCCCTTTACGGGAGATTTCTGCTGCTATCTCTCGAATTGAGAACTCAATCGCTTTAAATCCAGCCGCCATCGCTCGATCCATAAGCACAAATAATGGAACATCAAATCCTACCGTAGCTGGATCAATTGATGGGAACATGAAATTACCTATGCCATTATATAGCTTTGTGACAGAATTTTTTCTGTAAGTTTTTCAGGGTTAGAGATTACCTCGTCATAAATTTCTATAATTTTTTTCTCATCAATATCCTCATCAACTTGGATGATTGCTTTCCATGGATTGATTAAGGGCTGACCGCTTTGTCCAATGAGAAATACTTCGGACCCTATAGAAAGTTTTTTATGAAGCTGTTCAGCGATCTCGAAAGCAGCAACGCTGTACATTTTTCCTGTATGATAAACTGGGTTTTTCCCACAAATTCCTTCCATCGTATAGGGACGACAAGGAGAAATAAGACCGCCCATTCTGTTTCCTCTTCCTACAAACCCCTCATCTCCAGTTTCAATGGAAGATCCAGTAAAGGTAAAATAAAGCTCTGGGAGATCAAACTTGTCCCTTGTATTGATATTGAATTCGAATTCAATTCCGGTAGTTTCTTTTTTGCAGAAAGATTGGATGTCGCTTCTTATCATCTCTAGGTTCCTCTTATATTCTTCAGCAGAATGGACGTAGAGACAAATTTGAGGAACTGCAAGAGTCAAATGTATCTTATTCCCATGACGATGTCCCATGATTTTTATATCATTTCCCATCCAAGGTTTGTCTTTTTTGTACTCTTTGCTATTCAAATAGCGCTCTAAATAAAGGACTACTCTTTCAAGTGGAGATTGCTTTCCAAATGAACACCCAAGAGAAGTATCATTACATTTTGGGTTTTTATAATTTGGCAAATCGATAATGGATCGAGGTTCGAACCAGTAGTGACGAGCTGTTTGAGATTTTTCACCTTTTTCCCCAATAGCTCCAGGACTGCTTCCAGAACTTACTTCATAGATGATTTTAAAATCGCGGTCAAAATCGAGCATAGGATAGCGTTTTAAAAAGAATTTTCGAGCATGCTCGATTAAAAATTCTTTGGCTGGGATCAAGACATCTCCGAACTTAACCGAAATTCGACCATTTAAAAGCAGGCGGATTGGTTGGGTCATTTTCCCTTGCCCAAATTTCACCTCAACTCGACCCCCCATGACTCCAACTTTATCAAATTGATGGTGTAGGATAGCGCCAAAATTTTCCAGACAGTATCGAGAATAGGAAGTTGAGAGGAATTCAGCTAAATGATCTGATAGAGTATCAGGATGTCCACTTCCTTTTCTCTCAACCGCTTCAAAGTCTCCTTGCATCGGTTTTTTAAAATTAATGAGTGGCTTGTTCTTCATAACATCCTTTTTTAAATTCGTTTTGTAACATTTGAATCTGAGCAAAAAAATCGTGAATCATTGTACCTGATGGCGCTTTAAAAAAGCAGGCAAGATAAGAGAGGACACCGCTTTGATTTTCGCGACTTGCCCGATCTAAAAAGCGGACTAAGTCAAATACCAATGGGGCAGCAAGAGCACTGTCTTGCCCTAGCCAGTTGATTTTCATCGACATTTTTGTCCCCAGCCAACCCATGAAATCGATTGAATCCCAAGCTTCTTTTGCATCTCCTCTAACCGGATAATAGTGGATGTGAACCTGGTGGGAGAAGTCATTGTAACCTAAAACACTTGGAAGAACATCTGATTTTGTCTTGATCTTGGATACAGCGTGTTTCGGATCATGAAGTACTTTGCCGTCATCATTACCAAGAATATTTGTGCTATACCACCCTTCTAACTTCAAATTTCTCCATTTCAGCATTGGAGCAATGACTGTTTTATACAAAGTTTGCCCTGTTTTCCCATCACGTCCTGCAAGTGGCACACCTTGTTTCTCAGCAAATTGGATCAATGCAGGGACTTCAAAGGCGAGGTTAGGAGTAAAGTTGGCCATGGGGCAGCCTTCAAGAATGCTTGCATAGGCATAGAGGACACTTTCTGGCATTAGGCTCTCATTCATATCGATTGCTTTTTTGAAAGCATCTATATCGCTTAGTTGAGATGCCACTTCATAGACTGACTCAATGGATGAAAGATTGACAAGGATTGCTCTATCAAGATAATTTCTCTCAATAAAATCCCGAATGTTTTTTCGAATCTTCTGTATTGCATCTTTTTGAGTCATTATCTTGCGGCCAGTGTTTCTAGCTCCTTCAAGACTCATTATAGTTGGTGAAATAGAACAAAGGGGAGCGTCAAATATTTCAACTCCTTCAAGATCGTCACGGATAGATTCTACGATTACTGGATCAATCAAGTTTTTGCTCTTTACCCATTCATAGTGAGTTCCTGTGGAACGGAAATCCCATCCACCAAATACAACGCTCTCAGGAGAAAGCCAGTCATATGAATTAAACTCTGGAAGCTCAGTGACAAGGCCGAGAGGAGGAACCAAGCCTTTTCGAATTGCAAAAATGCCTGTGGTCATCATCGAGCTTATTGCTCCGTTAACACCAATAACTAAAATCCCTACTTTGCGCATGAGAATCACCAAAAAATTGATTTTTAAACCAATTACGCTATCAATATCCTTATTTACTTGCAAAATTAAAAATTATGAAAGTCCTAAACATGTAATGTTTTTCTGCGGAGATTATGGCAGATTTGGTCATTCCAATGTGGGTTGCCAATTTTTTGGAAAAATGAGAGTATTTTTTCTCATCAGCTTGTGCATTCTATGGATTCTTTTCCAAGCGCTTCTATTATTGGACAGCCTTTTTTTATTATTCATGTGCTTTAAGAATCGCTTAATCAAAACCGCAGTTACCTACGGCTTTAAATGGACTGTAACGGGTCTTTGCATTAAGAAGGATAGTACCACTTAGATTCGCCGACTGTTGGACCATATTCGACAATGCCAAAGAAGATCCTAGTTCTATAGGGATCACCTCCTTCTGAAAGGTATTTTTCCTCTGCTTTTCGGCGAGCTTCTGCTATTTGCTCTTTGCCGCTTCCATGAGCAAACGGACACATAATGTGTACAACCCCTAAGTTTTGTTTTAGTTTTTTCAATCTTAGCGATAAACGTCTCATATTATTTGCTCCTTTCGATGGCTTCGATGCGTTCTTCTAGTTCTTGAATTTCTTTATAGCGTGCTACGTAGTTGAGGATGTCATTTGCTACATTTCTCTGTAGGGCATTGTTATCAACATCTAATAGTTTTACTAGAGTGCTGACCGCTTTACTTGTATAGGCTTTTAGTTGTTCTACAGCATCTTCAATCACAAGATCCCGTAGATGTTTTAATTCTGCTTTAAAATGAGGATTTTTAAGCCACTCATAGTAGGTTTGCTTAGATATGTTAGCCTTACGACAAGCATCTACATCTGAGCAAGAAGTCACAAAGAAAGGCAAAGTTTTTAACTGCCTCTCTGATAGTCCAGTTTGGTTAGATTTAGACATGTATGTACTGCTTTTTAAAGGATTGAGTTTCTTTTATTCCTTGCAAAATCCATTCCTGTAAATTGACTCCAAGAGTAAAAGCATCACCTGGGCTTTTTCCTATAGGAGCTGGCCATAAAATACCGTTCTTACAGGTTTCTTGGAGCTTATTGAGGAATTTAGCTCCTCCTAAATCAACATCAGGACAGAATAAAAGGTTTTTTTTGCTAATGAAACAATCTGTCTGCAAATCCATCGGCTGACAAGAACCTCCATTTGCTAGGCAAAAGAGATGATGGCTAGCCTCTTGTTGAATGAGTAGAGCATCAAATTCACTTTCTAAAATGATTCCGATAGGTAGAGAGGGATCTCCATAAACGGCAGGGCAATTCATACTGCCAGGTATTTTGATGTACTTGCCATATTTATCCTCTGGGTGCCATTCAAGCCGTCGAATGTTTATTTTGAGTACTTTTTTGTTAGAGATCCAAGGCACTACTAACCCTTTAGGCATCCAAAGCATGCGAGGTTTTCCATATCTTATGAAGAAACTACACAAGGGGTTTTTTGGTTTTGGTTTATTGGTTGTGCTGTTGGGAATGAGTATGTTTTTCCTGCAAAAAATAAATAGGTATGAGCATAAAGATCCTAAAAAAAATGAAGCATTTAATATGATCTACACTATAGAAAAATTCGATTCTCTCAGAGAACAAATAAATAGAGCGGATAAAGAAACCCTCCTTATCCTCGATGTTGATTATACACTGACTCAACCTTCTAATCCGGCGTTCCAACAAGCTAATTTTTATCTGAACCCTCAAATGGTAAAAGATTTTGTAAAATCTGTTCCTGAGTCTATAAAGAGTGAATTCACAAGCTTTATTGCAACTTCAGGGGAAGGGCAGTTGCTAGAAGAAGAAGCTCCTTCTATTATTAGGACTGTAAAAGAGAAAGGAGTTCGAATTCTTGTCATTTCAGGCATTCTTGCGGGTCAGTGGCAAGATATCCCTAATATTATGGATTGGCGTATCAATAATCTCAGAAAATTAGGTATTGAGACATCTAGATTTGGCTTTGACCAGACCTATCAATTTAAAGATTTTCCTTCTTATCGAGGTAGATATCCTGAAATTAAAGAAGGGGTAATTCTTACTAACGGTGAAGGAATCAAGAAACATCAAGTCTTAGAAGCTTTTTTCAGAAAAGTGGAGTGGCGACCTAAGAAGATTATTTTTGTAGATGATAGCTATCCTTTGATTGAGCAAATGGCCGATTGTATGAAGCAACAGGATATTTATTTTATTGGCTATGAATATAAAAGAGCTAAACAGGCAAAGGCTCGTTCTATATCTAAGGAAGATTTTGAACGTGAATGGATTAATTTGAAAAAGAAATTAAATCTTGACTAAGACATTATCCTCTTTTAGAAATCAAAGAAATGATCTAGATAAAAGACAAGATATTGCTGTTGTTGGTTTGGCTTGTCGTTTTCCTGGATCTGAATCTATAGAAGAATTTTGGGCTTTCCTCTGTGAAGGCAGATTTTGTATTAAAGATCTTTCTCACCAGCAGGCGTCCCTCCGATTTTTCTGCTCACTACCCAGACAAGGCGGTTTTCTTAGTGAAATAAACTTTTTTGACTCCGATTTTTTTACCAAGTTTATTGCAGCTTTCAAAGCTCTTCGGAGAAAGGAGAATATACTCGATAGGTTTTAAATTACGGATTTATAATATGGAAATTTTTAACAAGAAGGCTCTTTAGCTCTTCTTCATATTTAGGAATATTTTTTAAAAAAGTAAAAATGGCTTCTTTAAATTCCAAGAATTTTTCATA
>DASZIJ010000095.1:0-9994 GCA_035949155.1 Candidatus Rhabdochlamydia sp.
ACTTCATGGGTTGCTCCTAATTTTTTTGCTCTTTAATGAGCAGTTTTGAGATTTGAAAAAATCTCGTTCATATTGGAGAGTTTATACTACTCCGTTTAAGGAGCAACCCCCTTCTTGGTATGCAATTATGGCATGTATATCCTCCAGGCACGAAGTTTTCTGGATTATCATAATAGGCAAAATGAGTGATCTTTTTTTCTTTTAATGCTTCATGAATTTTCACATCAAAACCATGCCCAACATCGGTAATGACCATGGAAGCGCTAGAACAACTATCAGCAATTCTCTGAGCCAACTCATCTTGCTCTTTAGGAGTTTTATTATCTAAGTCAAAGCGATAATTAACTTTTGCATTGCACTGCTCAAATTTCTTTAATGCGGGTCCACTTGCGCAAATTTCCACATTATATCCTTGCTCAGTTAATGCTTTAGCATATGTTGCAAAGTGGTCCGCTGGTCCTCCATGACAAGCGATGAATGCTATAGTTGAGATAACTGCCATATCTTAAAACTCCATAAGTTTAAAGGTTAGGTAACGGTTTTATCAAGAAATCAATGATAAATGCAAGATAGTTTTTAAAGTTTATCGAGTGTACAGCTTGGTTGTTTTATCAGGATTTTTTGCTGACTAAACTTTAGATCAAAAGAGGATGAACTTTAAACTGGACTTCTCTAAACTATCTCAAAACGCGTTCATATCTATGAGGTTCTTATGTATCAATCCCTATTTTCCAAATTCATGGCTTGTCTATTGCTTATTTTTCCCTGTGTATATTCTTTTTCAGTTGAGGAAAATTTTCTTCTCATTAATGGCATATCGGATGAAAAAATAGTAGAGCTAGGCTCTCATATCAATGAGCGCATTACTCCCTGCTCTACATTTAAGATGGCTTTAAGCTTGATGGGATATGATGCAGAGGTTTTAAAAGACGAAAAGACTCCAACTTGGTTGTTTCAAGAAGGTTATGATTGCTTCTTAGAATCCTGGAAAAATCCTCAAACCCCGCAATCTTGGATGAAAACCTCTTGCATTTGGTTTTCTCGTGTCTTAGCCACCCAATTGGGACTAGAAAACATGCAAAAATATCTAGCCTCATTAGAATACGGCAATCAGGATATATCTGGGGGCTTAACAAAAGCATGGCTGGTTTCATCTTTAAAAATCTCTGCTGAAGAACAAGTTGCTCTTATGCAAAAAGCTCTCCTTGGAAAACTTCCTATTTCAGATAACGCAATACAAATGACAAAAAAGCTATTATTTATAGATCAATTGCCCGAAGGATGGAATCTATTTGGGAAAACAGGTTGGACTGGTTCTATGATTGGAGAAGACGGGAAAATTTCAGAAATAGGCTGGTTTGTAGGATGGATTGAAAAAGATGATAAATTCTTCCCTTTTTCTTACCATATTTGTGAGGATAAAATAAATCTCGCACAAAGAATCCCAAGGGTTAAAGAGCTATTAATGCAATCTCATGTAATGGGAGAGATCCTACATGAGTAATTTGGAATATCCGGCATAAAAGGAGCAATCAAGCTGTGCTTCTGATAAAAGCAGGAAGAAAAACCGCCTGCTTACTTCTTTCTTTGAAAAATCATATAGTTAGCGGGATGTTTAAAAAGGGGACTTTCTGAGGATACTTGTTGTACTTGACTGTCATTGCAGTAGTGCCAATGATTTTCTTTCCAAACTACAGAAGTCCAATGAACCTGATAGTGATTTTGTGAAAATCCAACCAATTGGTAATTACAATTTTCTGAAGGTTCTTTGAATAAAGGAGTAAAATTAATAGTCTGATCCTGCTCGTTTACAACGTAATTATTTACTCTCACAACTAATATTTCAGGTGCAGGACCAACAATTTTCTGCATTTCTTTACAACGAGAAACTAATATCTCCTTTCGAGCATTAGGATCTTCTACTTTCCATTCATCACCCAAATCAAACTCTTGATCAAGAGCTTCTTTATGGCCATTCACGATTTCTTGAAGTGAGTTACCAGACAATTTTAAATAAAATACTCCCTCGGGAGTCTTTTCTATTTTTTTACTAGTCTCTATAGATGTTCCATCCTCCTTTACAGGCGTTCTTGTCATTTCTAACTGGAAACCCTTACCTAAAACATGCAGGATCAATTCAAAAAACTGCCCTGCATCTTGAAAATTTCTTTCTTGATCTCTATCAAGGAACCCACCCTCTAATAGACCTGCTTCGAAAATTTCTCTGCGTAAAGCTCCAACCTTATGACCCAGATTTGCTGAAGTTTCTTTATCTTCCCAGGCTGTAAAAAAATCTTTAAAAGAGGCAAGAATCTTTTTGCGCTTTTCGTAATTGAACTCTGGTTCAGAAGCTACATTATCCGGAATTAATTGTTTAAACTGCCTTATAGCTAGAAGAGGTTGAAGGGCAGAATTCATATAGCAGGTATTTCCGACATTTCCTAAGCCTTTAGGGGAAGCTTTGTCTTCCAATTTCTTCTGAAGCATCTCTAAGGACTTTGCTGTTTTATCAATTAATCTATGAATAAATCCTTCTAACTCGATTTTTTTGGGATCTCCTATATGCTCATTTTGTATTTTATCTAATAAACCACGCAAAGATCCTTGGATTTCCTGAAATTCTGCAGTCAAAAAGGATAGGCCCTGGACGCTATCCCATTCATTGTCATTGATAACATTTGCATAAGAAATTAGATAATGATCCCAAAAGCTTGCTTTATCTATAATCAAAAAAGATTGATTGAACATGGGTTCAGCTTTCGATATAACATGAAATTTATGGGTAGACCGAAAAGAGGTCTTTGCTATAAGCATTAGCAAAGGAATGATCACAGTTATATAAGAAATAATTTTAATAGCGCCTAGAATAACCTGTTTAATTCTGCTTCGGTATTGGTCTTGTATGATTACTTCCAGAGTATCATCTGAAATTTCCCTCGAGATAACGAATGCAGATCTACCGCCTAGGTAAAAATAATCATCAATTCCCTCCTGAATATGTTGCTTGAAAGTTTTTGGCTCTTCGAACCGAACAGGTATAAAAAAATCTAGATTGATTGCCATATTAATTTCCCAACTCTAATTTTTATTATATTATAATATATGATAATATTATTAAATAATGAATATAATTTATTTTTAATAAAATTTTATATAAAAAAATATAATAACAAATATTTGAATTTTACTTTTTAATCATAGCACGTTTCTTGATATAAATTGCTCGAAGATGGATTGAAAAAGATGATAAATTCTTCTCTTTTGCTTACAATATTTGTGAGGATAAAATAAACCTCGCATAAAGAATCCCAAGAGTTAAACAACTATTAATACAATGTAATGGGGAGATTCTACTCTCTTAAGGCAAAAACTATGATAAAAATCTGTCTTGCAAGCGATAATTTTACCGCTGCTTGTCCTGCTATTATGAAAGCGGTCTTAGAAGCAAATAAAGAAGATGCTCCTCCCTATGGTTTAGATTCATGGACTGCTCAAGCTGAAGAATTAATCCATCATGTTTTTAAAAATAAACCTAAAGTACTTATTGTGCCCACGGGAACAGCAGCTAATGTATTAGCCTTTAAACTTGCTTGTAAAAGATATGAATCCATTGTCTGTACTGATATTGCTCATATAAACTACCAAGAATCTGGAGCTATTGAATCTATTGTAGGATGCAAACTTTTAAGTATACCCCATCAAGAGGGGAAAATGATTCCAGAAAGTATTTCAAATAGGTTAAAAAAAGAGAGACTATTTGGAAAACACTCAACCTACCCAAGAGTTCTTTCTATTACGCAACCAACAGAAATTGGAACTGTGTATACATTACAGGATCTAAAAGCACTCTCAAAGCTCTGTAAAGAGGAAGGTCTTCTTTTTCATATGGATGGAAGCCGTCTTTATAATGCAGCAGTAAGTTTAAAAGTTTCTTTAGATGAAATAGTGCAAGCAGCATCTTTGGATCTTTTATCTTTAGGTGGAACCAAAAATGGTTTACTGTGTGCAGAATCCTTGCTTATCTTTAATCCAGATCTGCAAGAAGGGGCAGATCACCTACATAAACAAAATCTAGGGCTAGTATCAAAAATGCGCTATCTGTCAGCACAATATATCCCCTTTTTTAAAGAAGATCTCTGGCACACTTTAGCTGCACAAGCGAATCAAAAAGCACAAGAAATTGCAACTCTTATAAACATGACCCCTCACTTTTCATTGAGCTATCCAGTAGAAACCAATCAAATATTTTTTACTGCACCTGCTTCATGGATTCCCATTATCCAAGAAAAAATCCTTTGCTATCTCTGGGATGAAGAAAAGAGCCAAATACGTTTTATTACTTCTTGGAACACTACTAAAAAAGATGTGGAAGACGTAAAAGCCTTATTTAATGAGCTATCAGATAATTTTAAGTAAGTCATAATGTCTATATCAAAACAAAAAATGGAAAATCAGATCTTAAAAGAAGAAAATTATGCAACCTTTAATCTTAAAAATAAGATTTTTTCCCATGTAATTTTTGAAACTAGCAATTTCACTCAAAGCGACTTGAGAAATGCACGGTTCTTGGATTGTAAGCTAAATGGGTGTAACTTAAGCCTTATTAAAATAGAGGGCTGTCGATTCCAAGATATTGAATTTCAAAACTGCAAGCTCGTCGGTGTGGATTTTTCCAAATGCGATAAAATGTTTTTATCCATAAAATTCAAAAATTGTTTAATCGATACTTCAAATTTCTCAGATCTTGATTTAAAAAATGCTGTTTTTCAGGAATGTGTTATTCGAGACACCTATTTTTCTAGTGCAAATCTAACTGGATCCAACTTTACAGGCTCCGATTTAAAAGGCAGCATTTTTCACAATACCAATCTTAGTAAAGCAATTTTCCTAGGAGCGATTAACTATTCTATCAATCCATTGACAAACAAGTTATCGAAAGCAAGATTTTCTAACCCGGAAGTTTTATCCTTATTAGAACATCTTGGAATTATTATTGATTAGCTTATCCGACCATAACACCAGCACTCTGTAATATGGTCATTAACTAGTCCTACAGCCTGCATAAATGCATAAATAATCGTAGAACCAACAAATGTCATACCGCGTTTTTTTAGGTCTTTAGCAAGAGCATCGCTCTTTGCAGTGGTAGCTGGAATCTCTTCTAAACTCCGCCAATGGTTGATGATAGGCATTTTGTTGACAAAATCCCAAACATAGCAATCAAAAGAACCAAATTCTTCTTGAATCTTTAAGAAGACTTGCGCATTTTGACGTGCTGCATAAATTTTCAACCGATTGCGAATAATTTCAGGATTTTGACGCAAAGCCTCTAGCTCTGCATCACTCATTAAGGCAACCTTTGCAGGATTAAAATGATGAAAAGCTCTTTGATATCCCTTTCGTCTTTTTAAGATAGTTTCCCAGTTCAAGCCAGCTTGTGCACCTTCGAGAATGAGCATCTCGAATAAGCGTTGATCATTGTGTACAGCAATTCCCCATTCTCTGTCGTGGTATTCTGCATAAAGTTCACTAATCCCAAAACAGCGTTTTTTTCCATCAACCCCAAGTATTGCCATCCTCTTACCCTTCATAATGGATTAAAGATTACCATTACTTACAAGGTTTGGAAAGCGGATTTTAATGACGGGGCTTATCTCCGCAGTTACAAGGCCCTTTGCAACCACAAGGCTTGTGTCCACACCCACAGTTACAAGGTCCTTTGCAGCCACAAGATTTGTGCTTACTGCAAAATTCAGATAGTTCTTTTTCTGCTTTCTCTTTAGTGTATCCATAGCGAGATTGAATCTTTCCAAGTAATGCTTCTTTCTTTCCACGAATTTCCGCTAAATCATCATCTGTAAGCTTTCCCCATTTTTCTTTGAGTTTTCCCTTGTACTCATGCCATTTTCCTTCAAAATCCATATATAACTCCTTAAAATGATTTGAAATAGGTTGCCTTTGTGTAGGTTTTTAAACCCCTATTTAAACTGTTTCATAACAGAAGCTAAACTTATAGTAAAATATATTTTCATTTTCTATTGAACTTACATAGAGATAAACCTCATTTAAATTTATGCAAATGCGCTAGTGCTGCTTTCATATTTATTCTAGCTGTGAGCACATCCTTAAAAAGATCTCCCTTTTTTTTAAAACGAGGTAAAACGGTCTTGATAGTGAATAGGCTAGGATCTAACTCTTTATTCACCTCTTTCCAGGTTAGCGGAGTGGATATAAGCGCCTTTGGCCGCGGGCGCACGACATAAGGAGCAACGACTGTTTGTGCAGCACGATTTTGCAAACAATCTAAATATACTTTTTTTTGACGCTTTTTAGGACTTCTTTCTAAAGAAGTGCTCTCTGGGATCTTTTTTTGAATACAAAGAGAGATAAGCTCTGCAAATTGCCTTGATTGTTCATAGCTGTATTTAGCATGAAGCGGTATAAATATGTGCAGACCGTTGCCACCAGATGTTTTGCAATAGTGTTTGACGCCAGTTTCTTCTAAAATTTCATGAGCTATTAAAGCCACTTCAACTACCTTTTGAAAAGAAACTCCATGTGGATCTAGATCAATCACGCAATAATCAGGTTTTTCCAGCTGTTTACAACGCGACATAAAAGGGTGCAAATCAATGCTTCCTAAGTTTATAGCAAAGAGCAAACTTCGCAAATCATTAATTAGAAGATAATGATCGACTTTACCCTCGTGTTGAACAGGATAGGTTTTAATCCATTTTGGATGGGAAAAATTGATATCTTTTTGATAAAATCCTCTCTCTTGAATTCCATTAGGAAAACGATACAATACAATCGGCCGATCCTTTAAATAAGGGAGAATAAGAGGGGCTACCTGTTCATAATAATTTAAGAGATCTGCTTTTGTGTATTTTTCTTTAGGCCAATAGATTTTATCTAAATGCGTTAAAGAGAGCTTTTCTTTATCGCTCTTTAGGGATTTCTTTTTTAACATCTTTGGCCCTCTTATCGACTCTTAAACCTTGAAAAATGGGATGTCGCAAATTGTTGTTTTGCGTCCACTCGGAAAAACTCACTTCGCAGACCAATTGAGGTTTAACCCAAGTCGCACTGATTTTCGGGTGATTTTTAAAAGGGTTTTTCTTTTGAATCAATGGTTTCAGCTTATGATATACATCTTGTAAAAGAGCCGCATCAAACCCACTGCCAACACGCCCAATAAAATCTAGTTCTTTTTGGTGATTATAAACCCCTACTAGCAAAGCTCCAAATTTTGTGCGAGAACCTTTTGGTTGTGTAAAGCCACCAATGACAACCTCTTGTCTCAAAACATTCTTCATTTTTACCCAATCCAAACTTCGCCTGGATTGATAGGTACTTAAAGCTCTTTTTCCTATGATCCCTTCTAAATGTGCTTTTGCTGCTTGTTTAAAAAAGGCTTTTCCTTTCCCAAGTAAATGTTGACTAAAACGCAACTGAGGAAGGGATAATTTTTTTAAATACTTTTTTAAAAGGGCTTTGCGCTCTATTAAAGGAAACTCTCTTAAATCTTTTCCATCTTTGTATAGCAAATCAAATATATAATAATATAAAGCACCTTTGCGCTCTTTCTGATAATTTTGCATCCATTGAAAATGAGATTTTCCTTTCATATCTAACACAACTAACTCTCCATCAAAAATAACCTGTGAGTCAATTTTTTCAAGGCTAGCTACAATCGAAGGGAATTTTGCATTCCATAGCTGATTGTTCCGAGATTTTAATTGAACGTACTTGTGATTGATAAAGGCAAGGGCGCGGTACCCATCAAACTTGATTTCAAATATCCAATTTTCATCATCAAATGGTTGCTTGATCAAGGTTGCTAACATAGGAGGAATAAAATTAGGCATTTTACGAGGAGGCATACTCATCCGCTTTTTTCATCAGAAGCCATGTATTGTCTTTATCTGTTTTTAACTTTTGAAAAACAAACTCCCCTTTGATTTTTTTTCCCTTTACAATCACGGTAAAATGACCTTTTTTTAATCCCTGGCTAAGGATTTTTTCTACCTTCTTAGGTTCAGTAGCATCAGAACTAGTATAAAAACCATGATCCCATATCTTGACCGTCCCAGCTCCATAATTTCCCTTCGGAATGACCCCTTCAAAATATTGATAATCAAGAGGGTGATCTTCTACTTTTATGGCTAAGCGTTTGATCTTAGGATTCATCGAAGGACCTTTTGGAACAGCAAAACTTAAAAGAGCTCCTCGATATTCCAAACGAAAGTCATAATGCAAATGTCGAGCAGCATGTTTTTGCACACAAAAACGCAAGAAGCCTGTGTGCTTTTTTCCTGACGAAGGCTCTGAGCTTTTTTTGAGATTTCTTTTAGCTCTATATTCTTTAAGGCTCATGAGAGTTTACGTTTCTTTGGTCTTTTTTCTTTTTCCAAACTATTTTGAAGAAGAGTCATAATATCGTGCACTTTGCTAACTTTAGGCTCTTGAGTTTTGGGATGAATAGGACGCCCTTTGGTTTTTTGTTTGATAATTTGCTTAATCTCTTCGGTAAAAGTGTCCTTATAATCTTTAGGCTTGAAAGAGGTAGTAAGATGGTCTATCAGGGCAATGGCGATATTCATTTCCTTAGGGTTTATTTTTCCCGCAGAAGGAATCGTTAAATCTTGTGCACGTAAAATCTCATTTTGATAACGTAATTGATTAAGAATGATCATATTCTCATACACTTTAACTACTGCAAGATGCTCTCTATTCCTAAGCACATACTTAGCAAGACCTACTTTTTGAGATTTTTTTAAGGCTTCTCGTAATAAACCATAGGCCTTCTCTGCATTTTTAGCAGGTTCTAAGTAATAGGGCTTTGCGTAATAGATGCTGTCTACTTCATCCTCTTTAACAAAATGGACAATCTCAATGGTTTTTGTTTTTTTTAAATTCGCTTTTTCAAAATCCACATCTTGCAAAATGACAAAATCCCCTTTCTTATACTCATAACCTTTGACAATTTCTTGCCAAGGAATTTCTTTATTTTCTAATTCACATACCCTGACATAACGAACTTTTGAAAAGTCTTTTTTATGGAGTAAAACAAAGGAGATCTCTTTTTCTAGACTCGCTGTATACATATATACGGGGATATTCACCAGACCAAAGCTTAAAGCTCCCTTCCAGATAGAGCGCATATTAACCTTGAGCCAGATGGTTTAGAATAGCAGAGCAAAAATCTGGTAAATCTTCAGGGAAACGACTTGAAATGAAATGCCGATCGATCACTACGGATTTATCCACCCATTTTCCTCCTGCATTGAGGATGTCCTCCTTGATAGAAATATAAGAGGTGCATCGAACTCCTTTAAGTATTCTTGCAGAAATAGGAATCCATCCTGCGTGGCAAATAAATGCGATCAATTTTTTTTGGTTAGCAAACTTACTTGTGATTTCTAATACTTTAGGAATTTTTCTTAATTTATCTGGTGCATAGCCGCCTGGGATCACTAAAGCATCAAAATCATCCACCCTGATCTCTTTGAATGTAACATCCGCTGTGCAAGGATAGCCGTGTTTGCCTTTGTAAGACTCTTTTTTCTCTCCTGCTATCACCACTTTTTTCCCAGCCTCACGTAGGCGGTATTTAGGATATTGTAGTTCGAGGTCTTCATACTCATCTGCTACAAAAAGTAAAATTTTTTGAGGTTTTGTTTTCATAAAATGTTCTTCTTAAAGACTATTAACACTTTTTTTTCAAACTACTTTAGTTATCAAGAAGTGTCAAATATTTTTTTAAAACTTTAAGAAGAAGAATTTTTACCAGTTGAACGAACTATTAGATTAATCAGTCTCTTCCTCAATAAGGAAAGCATCTGGTTCCATAATATAGTATTTTGAATTTAAAATTTCCATTAACTACACACTTGTAAAAAAGATTGATCAATAGCTTCTGCAAGGCTTGAATATAAGTTTAAGGCTTCTTTTACTCTTTTCTTAAAATGTGCCCAAAATTTTTCGATAGGAT
>DASZIJ010000096.1:0-7462 GCA_035949155.1 Candidatus Rhabdochlamydia sp.
CCAATGAAACTGTACAGGAAATTGAAAACTTACTTAACAATAGACCTAGAAAAGTGCTACAATTTCGCACGCCCATAGAAGTTTTCCATGCATATAGAATGGAATCTATATCTGTCGCACTTTAAAATTGAAAAGGCGAGATATAACCTTGCAGATTGATCGGTTCTTTTTTAACTTGAAGTTTTGTATTGCATATCACCAATGGGAATGTATGTTTAATTCAAGATGATTTCATACTATCTAAAAATTAAGCAAATCCTGTACATATACCCTTATGCATATCATTCACATTGCCTCAGAACTTGCTCCCATCGCTAAAGTAGGGGGATTAGCCGATGTTGTATATGGTCTTTGTCGAGAAACTTTGAAACTCGGACATACAACGGAGGTTATTCTACCAAAATATGACTGTATTGATTACAGACAACTGACGGATCTAAAGATAGAACAGAAAGACATCTGGGTACTTGCAGGCTCTAATCGTTACAATAATACGATTTGGTCGGCTAGATTAGGTGAGTTAAAAATTTTTCTGATAGAAGCAGATCATCCAGAATATTTGTACGATCGCGGTGTTATTTATGGATGTTCTGATGATATCGATCGCTTTATCTATTTCTCTTGTGTAGCTATGCAGTTCTTGCTGCAATTAGGAAAACAACCCGATATTTTACATTTACATGATTGGCACACATCTTTAATGGCTCTTTTATGCCAAAAAAACAACTATAAATTAAAGAGTGTTTTAACCGTTCATAATTTAGCACATCAAGGAGTCTGTTCTACAAATACTCTTTTTAAGTTAGGCAAAGATCTTTTAAAAGATCTTTGTTCTTCAGATTCTTTGAATGTATTGGAAACAGGGATTGTCTATGCTGACTGCGTAGTTATTGTTTCTCCTAATTACAAACAAGAAATTCAAACACCTGAAGGAGGATGTGGGTTAGATCTAGTTTTGCGAGAATCTCAAAAAAAGTTAGTAAGCATTTTAAATGGCATTGATCAAGATTATTGGAACCCGGTTAAAGATCCCTATCTTAAAAAGAATTATCCCATAAATGAGTTAGAAGGTGTTTTAAAAGCTAAACTGGTAAACAAATGTTTTTTACAAAAATATCTATCTCTTGCTCAAGAAAATGTTCCTTTAGTTTCTTGTATTACTAGACTTGTTCCTCAAAAAGGCCCTGACTTAGTTGAATATGGAATTATTCGCACTCTAGAATTAGGAGGACAGTTTGTTCTTCTTGGCTCTATTTCTCCATCAAATAGCGATATAGAAGAGCAATTTATTGCCCTACAAGAAAAATATCGAAATGATCATAGAGTGGCTATTTCACTCATGAATGATGAAGAATTAGCCCATCTCATCTTTGCAGCTTCTGATTTATTGATTATCCCTTCTTTATTCGAGCCGTGTGGACTTACGCAAATGATAGCTATGCGCTATGGGACAATTCCTATTGCTAGAATGACAGGAGGGCTTGTAGATACCGTCTTTGACATTGATACCTCTAATAAATCTTTTGAAGAGCGTAATGGCTTTACCTTTGAATTTCCTGATCGACAGGGAGTGAATTGGGCCCTGGAAAGAGCTATTACTTGTTACAAGAATCGCAAGAAATGGCAACAAATCATTAAAGCAGGTCTTACCTACAATTCTAGTTGGGAAAAAAGTGCCAAACAATACTTATATGTCTACGAAGAACTTTTATCCCTTAAGCCCTAATGCTTTTTGAATATAAGATCTATTAGCCAATATATACTCACATCCCGAATAAAGAGTATAAATAACCCCTATACTTACACTATAAATACTTAACTTTCGTAATAAACCCAATTCTAAATAGCCAAGGGAATAAGGAATGAGCATTACAAGAATAAAGAAAATAATGATTGCCTGCACAACCGCTTTAATTTTTCCTGAAAGACGAGCTGCTAGAGCAAATCCTCTTAACCCACATAAAGCCCTAAGCGTGCTAATCACAATATCTCGATAAAAAAAGATACACACAAGTAACAAAGGAAGCTGGATTACTCCTTGAGTAAAAGCTAAAAAAACAGAAAGACGAAAGATACTATCGGCCATTGGATCCAGTAGCTTTCCTAAATCTGTAACTTTATTATATCTACGAGCTAATAATCCATCAAAGACATCTGAAATCTCTGATAACACCGTTAAGCATAATAAAACATAAGGCAATGAAAGCAGCGTAAATCCCCATTGATCATAATACAGATAAAGAATAACAAATATAGGGCCTAGTAAAATACGCAATAGCGTGAGTATGAGCGCTATGCTCATTTATCCCCCTTTATCTAGACTTAAAGTTTAATGCCTTTTACAGTAATGCTACCTCATATCTGTCTTTTTTGAAAAGAGATGCTCTACTTAACTTTGTAAAGCTAATTGCCCACAAGCTGCTGCAATGTCTTTTCCTTTTGTATAACGCCAGGTAGTAACAATATTAGATGAGAGTAGAACTTCTCGAAAAGCTTCGATAGTTTCCTTTTCAGGACGCTGCAGCCGCACTCTCTCAATAGGATTATAAGGAATTAAATTTACGCTGCATTGTTGACCTTTAAGTAAAGCAGCTAATTCTTTAGCCTGTTCTATACTGTCATTAATATTGCGAATTAAGGTGTATTCGTAAGTTACATCGCGTTTAGTTATTTTAGCAAATCTCCCCACAGCTGCTAAAATATCTTCCAAAGGATACTTACGTGCATAGGGGATAATTTTTTGTCGGATATGCTGATTGGGAGCATGCAAAGAAAGTACTAGATTGGTTTTTAAACCCTCGTTAGAGAAACGATTAATTCCTCCCACTAC
This sequence comes from Candidatus Rhabdochlamydia sp., assembly GCA_035949155.1. Classification (GTDB taxonomy): domain Bacteria; phylum Chlamydiota; class Chlamydiia; order Chlamydiales; family Rhabdochlamydiaceae; genus Rhabdochlamydia. The sequence continues at coordinate 2,831 of DASZIJ010000096.1, forward strand.
ACCTACTGTAGAAACAGTAATTCTCCTTTGAGAAAGAGCTAATCGATCAGGATCTATTAACAGACGAATGGTTTCTACAACCGCTTCATAGTTTTCAAACGGCTCTCCCATACCCATAAAAACAACATGAGATACTTTCTCTTTTTTCTCAAGCAACCAAAGGTCCATTTGATACACCTGCTCGAAAATCTCCGCTGCGGTTAAATTACGTTTTAACCCTTCTTTTCCCGAAGCACAGAAAGCACAACGAGCGGGGCAACCTACCTGTGAAGAGACACATACGGTACGTCTTCCTCCAGAGCAAATAAGAACCGATTCTACTAGCATGTTATCAGAGAGTTGCCATAAGAATTTAACGGTCTCTTGGTCCTCTGAAAAGACAGCTCGTTTTTTTATCAGTTGTGTTATTAGTAAATTTTCTTTTAGATAAGAGCGCAAATCCAAAGGCAAATTGGTCATTTGATCCCAATTGGATTGTCTTAACTTATATATCCAATTAAAGATTTGAAAAGCATAGAAGGATTTATACCCCTCCAAGGATAAATGATTACGTAGTTTTTCTAGGGGCAATGTATGAACGGAAGAAAGAGACATCTTTCAGAGCTTGGGTTTGGATTGAATTGCGATTCATTAAAGCATGCTCTCTCTTTTTTTGCACTCGAAGTGTATTTTTTCTATTTCCTGCTGTATGTTTTTGCAGATCTTTACGACTGTTCTCTGAAGCTGTATGAATCACTCGATTAAAAAGAGCTGATATATTCCCTAAACTAATCGTGGTAGAGATAATACTAAACAAAGAAGGTAACTCTATTAAATTGTTGATACGCATAACAACTCCTATATAAACTATTAACTACTATTATAGTTTAATAAATCTTTAAAATCAATTCTATATCCTAAACCTAAAACAAAGAAGGAGTTATGTTAAGAATCAAGAGATTTAAACTTTTAATCCCTTCTCTCGTAATCGTTTCAAACCTTTTCTTTTTATAGTCAAATCTCGATCTAGGTTCTCTTCTACAGCTTCTTGATTATGTTTTCGAAAATGCATTGTTTTCTTCTTTTTTCCCATCCCTAGGGTTTCTGAGGGTAGGCTTTGTGATTGCTTGTGCAAGGGTAAAGACAAAGATGCCACCGGATGAATCATCATAGGACCTCCATTTTATAGTGCAACTTTAACATATTTTAATAAATATTTTAAAATCAATTTAAATGATCTATGGTTTACCTAAATCAATAATTAGCAAATATATAGCGTGAAACTCTTATCTTTAAATCACTTAACAATAAGTAGATCATAATTTAAAGACAAGTAATTAGATAATAAAAACACATAAAAAATAACCTCTTATTATACAATGAATTTAATTACACCTTAATATCTTAATTAAATTTTTATGCTAACCTTTGAGCAAATTATTGATCGTCTTAACGCCTTTTGGGTTAAACAAAATTGTATCATTCATCAAGGGTATGATTTAGAGGTAGGGGCGGGGATATTCAATCCAGCTACATTTCTGCATTGCCTAGGTAAAGAACCTTATAGAGCAGCTTTTGTAGAATCATGTCGCAGGCCAAAAGATGCACGTTATGGAAGCTTCAACTGCCTTCAGACATCTCACCAATATCAAGTGTTAATCAAACCCCCTCCAATAGATGCACGTACCCTATATCTCCAATCTCTTCTTGCATTAAACTTGGACATTAAAAATCATGATATTCGATTTGTACATAATGATTGGGAAATCTCTTCGTTAGGTATTTCGGGATTAGGATGGAAGATATGGTGCAATGGAATGGAAATCACCCAATTCACCTATTTACAAACAGTTGGAGACATTGCGCTACAACCAATTAGTGTAGAAATCACCTATGATTTAGAAAGACTTGCTCTATTCCTTCAAAATAAGACTGCAATTTTTGATATACAATACAATCATCTTTTTACTCTTCGCGATCTATTTCTACAAAATGAAGTTGAATGGAGCCATTATCATCTTACAGAAGCCTCGGTTCCCATGTGGTTGCGCCACTTTAGCGATTATGAACAGGAAATAAAAAATCTAGTAAAAAATAACCTTCCTATTCCAGCTTATGATTTTGTAATTAAAGCATCTCATGCTTTCAATCTATTAGATGCAAGAGGAGCTATTTGTTTTAGTCAGAGAAATAGCTACATTAGAAGAATTCGCGATTTAACCCATCTAGTAGCTAAAGCTACTCTTTCTAAACAAGTTTCTCTGATAACCCCTTCTATAAGCACAAAGTTTATTATACAGAAAAACCTTTGCTTCAATCCCAAAAACACACGGGACTTTCTTCTTGAAATTGGTTCAGAACAACTACCGCCAAGTTTTGTCCCCATTGGCTGCTTATATTTAGAAAATGCCATACGCAATTTATTAGAAGATTCTAAATTAGAATTTGAAGAGCTGCAGATATTTGGAACACCTCAACGCTTAAGTATTTTAGTAAAAAGTCTTGTAGAAGGAACAGAAGCCATAGAAGAACAAATTAAAGGTCCTTCAATAACCATAGCTTTTGATAAGAGGGGCAATTTAACAAGGCAGGGCAAAGGATTTTTACGAGCTTGTAATATTGCCCTTTGTACTCTAGCAGAAGTATTGCGAGAAGAAATACCAAGCTTGTATTTGATTTCTATGGGTGGTGTTCAGTATCTGGTTGCTATCGTTTATGTAAAAGGCCAGTCTACGCATGCACTATTACAAAGAAAGTTACCCTCTTTGATTATGAATATGGACTTTCCTAAGAAAATGTATTGGGAAGATCCTTCTATTAGATATGCTCGTCCTATTCGATGGATTCTTGCTTTATTTGGAAACCAAGTAGTCTCTTTTAATTTAGGCAAGGTTCAATCTGGAAACTTTTCTTTTGGTCATTTTCAACTTAAGCCTACTCTTATTGAAATCAAGCACCCAAAACACTATCTTTCTGATTTAAGAAATCATTATGTTTTAGCAGATATAGAAGAAAGAAAACGGCACATTGAAAAACAAATTAGAATATTGGAACAACAAATAAAAGGATATGCAATAGAGCAGAATAGAGTACTTCAGGAAGTATTGTATCTTACAGAATGGCCCACCTTAATACTCGGTTTCTTTGATACTAAACTCCTAAGAATTCCTAAAGAAATACTTATTTCACAAATAACAAAATATCATAAATATTTTCCTATCACTGATCGTCATGATCAATTAATGAATGCTTTTATTATTACAATTGATAATCAACCTAATCAAACAATTCAATTAGGCAATGAAAAAGAACTTCTTTTCCGCTTAGCCAATAGGGCCGCTCTTTATGAAAAGGAAGTTCATATCCCACTTGAATTAAGTTATTATAAACTACAAGAGATAAGCTATCAGAGAAATTTTAAAAATCTTTGGGATAAAGTACAAAGATTGACCCTAATAACAACAATGACTCATCAACACTTAAAAGTTGCAGAATATACACACGTACAAAGAGCTGCTCTATTAAGCAAATCAGACCTTTGCTCTGCTCTTGTTCATGAATCCCCTAATCTACAAGGAGTCATTGGTAAATACTACGCTCTAGCGCAAAACGAACAACATCAAGTAGCAATAGCTCTTGAGGAACAATGGATGCCCAGATCAAGATGCGATGCTGTTCCTACAACTCCAACTGGTATTGTTCTAAGTCTCTCAGATAAAATAGATGACCTTATTAATTACTATAGTACTTCCAGAGATCTTTGTTTATTACGCAAACAAGCAATGGGAATCATTCAAATCCTGCTAAAAAATAAAATGAGTTGCAACCTACAAAGTTTATTATTAAAAACTTGTCAGCTTTTCCCTATAACAAATAAAAAAAAAGCTACACAAACCATTATAGCCTTCATCAATACTCGTAAAAAATGGATATTTGAAGAATTAGGTTTTAGAAAAGATGAGATTGATGCTATCGCAAGGATCAGTCCTTATGATCCTTTTGATCAATTGTGCCGATTAGAAGCATTTTGTAGTTTTCGTAAGTCTAAAAAAAGCTTTTCTTGCTTTATTAAAGCCTATAAACGCATTAAAGGACATATACAAGATACTTCCTCTACCTTCCAACAAAAGCTTATGATTGAACCAGCTGAAAAAAAAATCTTTCAAGAGTATACCCTAATCTATAAATGTTGGCCAAAACTCCTACAACAAAAACAATATCTAGAGGCATTCAAATTACTAGCAGAATTACAAAAGCCTTTAGAAAAATTTTTCACAACAGTAACCATTCTTGCAGATGATCCAGTTTTACGTGGAAATAGGATTGCTTTTCTAAAAAAAATGATTAAGTTATTTGAATCTTTAATAGATTGTAGTAAATTTTAGAAATCTTGAGCTCGCAATTAAATAAGGTTTTTTACTTTCTTAATAAGATCTAAAATCTCCAACGCATACCTAAATTTACTTCATTGACTTTTGTCCCTTCTCCAAATTTTCCTTCATAACCCATAGAGACGCCTTTTCAATTTTAAAGTGCGACAGATATAGATTCCATTCTATATGCATGGAAAACTTCTATGGGCGTGCGAAATTGTAGCACTTTTCTAGGTCTATTGTTAAGTAAGTTTTCAATTTCCTGTACAGTTTCATTGGT
>DASZIJ010000097.1:0-24900 GCA_035949155.1 Candidatus Rhabdochlamydia sp.
GCCAAAAATTTGACTTGCTTCCTCTTTTGAATAGCCTTTCTCTATATAGTCGAGTGCTTTTTTTCTTAAATCATAGGAATATGCCATATGTAAGTATTATACTTCTTTATCATGAAAGTTTAAAGTTAAATTACTATAATAAATTGTTACGTAGTTGGCTAAAAATAAGAGTTTTTTAAAATTGAAAGCTTCAATACTCAAAAGAAAAAACTGAATAAGGATTTACAGAATGAGTTTTCCGGACTAAAGAGGTTTTCAAGGCGCAACGTATTCAGAATGAGGGCATTTTATCTGGAATATAAATTAGTGCCACCCGCAGCGGCACAATTTAACGAACTCGAACACCTAGGGATTTTGGCACAAATTCCTTGGAGCCATAACATTGTTTTGATGGAAAAACTGGATGTATTGAAGAACGCATTTGGTATGACAATATTAAAACACGGTTGGAGCCGTGATATGCTCTTTAGCTGGATAGCTTCAAAGCTGTATAAGAGAGAGGGAAGCCAAACTTCAAGTCTACCAGCTCCACAAGTAGATTTAGCGCAACAAGCGTTAAAAGATTCCTTCTTATCACTCATAAAGACTATATAGATTAGTTTATTTTTCTAAAGAATAAAGGATCCTCCTTGCTTTATTGCGCGGGTTTCAATATTATAAAAATCGCGCAACAAGCATGTTTTTATGTTTATTAAGCGATGTTTATAAAAAAAATAGCCGCGCTTGAAACATTAAATTATGTTTATTACGCGGTTTTTATGGAAATTAAAATCGCGCAACAGCGCAAGTGTTTTTCAAATGTTTTTTTGTCTGTAAAATAAACATAAAAAATGTGTTAAAAATATTTACTAGGTACATATGGCTAAGAAAAAAGCGGGAACCGGGGACATTTCAGAAAAAATCATAGGGCGTTTAAAAGAGCAGGAATTACTGCAAGATCTCGTTAAATCTAAGAAAGCAGAGTTCATCGCTGTTTACGGCCGTCGTAGAGTAGGAAAAACTTATCTCATCAAAAACTTTATGGGGTCTTTCCCCTACGTATTTTTTCATGTAACTGGAGTACAAAAAGGTCCTGTAAAAGCTCAACTAAAAGAATTTGCTAAGCAAATAGGTAAAACCTTTTATCAAAGTCCGTCTATTATCCCTCAGAAAAGCTGGGATGATGCTTTTGAAGACCTTACCAAAGCCATCAATGAGCTCCCAAAAGAACAAACTGTTATCCTTTTTTTTGATGAATTTCCCTGGATGGCGACACCGCGTTCAAAAATTCTTACAGCATTGGAGCTGTATTGGAACCGTTATTGGGTTTTTGATAAACGCATCAAACTAATTATCTGTGGGTCTGCTACCTCCTGGATTATTAATAACATTATCAATAACAAAGGCGGTCTACATAATAGAGTAACGCGCACAATTCAATTGCAACCATTTTCTTTGCATGAAACAGAGAGCTATCTAAAAGAACATAAAATCCACCTTAAGCATAGACAAATTCTCGACCTTTATACAGTTTTAGGAGGAGTTCCTCTCTATTGGTCCTTTGTGCGGAAGGGCCTCTCTTCCCATCAATGTATCGATGAACTATGCTTTCAACGCAACGGTCCTTTAGTCAATGAATTTGAACGTTTATTTGAATCGCTTTTTGATGATCCAAAACCTTATACAGAGCTTATTCGTTTTATTGCAAAACATCGATATGGAATAGGTCAAGCGGAACTGATCAAGCTAGCTAAACTTCCTAATGGCGGCGGTACAATTGATAGATTGCATCAATTAGAAGAAGCTGGGTTTATCACTAGCCTTGTTCCCTATGGGCATAGGGATAAGGGGGTATACTGCGTAATGGATGATGAGTATAGTCTTTTTTATCTGCGATGGATTGAGCCAAATTTGAAGACCATTGCTAAAAAAGAAATAAATGAAGGATTTTGGTTATCCTTATCTAGTCAATCGAGTTGGAAGACATGGGCTGGTTATGCCTTTGAATCTATCTGCTATAAGCATATTAATCAAATTCGCCGTGCTTTACATGTCAACCCAGGTGCTCATGCAGGAACTTGGCGTTATTCTCCAAGAGCAAAAGATGGCCAAGAGGGAGCCCAAATTGATTTGCTTTTTGATCGGCAAGACGGGGTAATTACGCTTTGTGAAATCAAATGCTCTGATAATCAGTTTGCAATTGACAAATCGTATTATCAAGAACTTGTGCGAAAAATGGAAGTATTTAGAAAGCAAACAAGAACAAAAAAACAGCTTTTTTTATCCATGGTTACTACGTATGGCTTAAAAAAAACAATATACTCAGAGGAACTTATTACAGGCCAAGCGACTCTTGAAGATTTGTTTAAGGAAATATATAAATGATGATTGATCTTTCTATCCTTTTATCATGAGGTCTTTGACCTCATGCGCATGGTAACTAGATCGGACAAATGGGCCGCAGAACATTTGTTTAATGCCTATCTCTCGACCGTAATCTGCATATTTTTGAAATTGCTCAGGTGTAATGAACTCTTTAACAAGGAGTTTTTTTCTATTTGCTTGCAAGTATTGTCCAATGGTAATGATGTCACAGCCAGCTATTTTCAGGTCATCAATGGCTTTTTTGACTTGCTCAGGTGTTTCTCCTAAACCCACCATTAAGCCAGATTTGATAAATTGCGTTTTATGGGATTGTTTTACATAAGAAAGGATGTTTAGAGAACGAAGATAGGTTGCTTTATGTCTAACTCTAGGTGTTAATGCTTCAACGGTTTCTAAGTTATGATTAAAAATGTCTGGTTGCTCTTTAAGAAGAAGGTCAATCGCAGTGTAGTCTTCTGAAAAATCAGAGGTTAATACTTCAACGGTCACCTCTTTACATTCTATGCGTATCTGACGGATAATGGCTGCCATGTGAGAGGCGCCCTTATCGATAAGATCATCTCGTGCAACCATAGTAATAACCACATGCTTTAGCCCTAATTCTTGTGTGCATAAAGCAATGCGATTTGGTTCATCAACTTCAGGTTGTTTAGGGCTTTTTGAAAAATCGATATCACAAAACCCACAATTACGGGTGCATTGTTTACCTAGTGCCAAAAAAGTAGCTGTGTGATTGGAATAGCATTCAAAGCGATTGGGGCATTTTGCTTCTTCGCATACTGTATTTAAACGATGCTGGCTCAAGATCTTTTGTGTGTGAGATAAGTTTGAACCTCTTGGTAATTTTCGATGCAACCAAGAGGGAAAGCGCCCTAACAGTTGTGAAGAAGAGTAGGACTCAGGATTAATGGGCAGCTTATTTGGCTTATTTTGACTCATGATTTTTTCTTTGGCGGAAGGTGAAGAGGTGTTTCATTTGCTAATAAAGCAGCTTCATGCCAAGCCTCTGGCAGAGTCGGATGAGCGTGAATAGTATCAATAATACAGTCAAGGGTTAACTCTTGTGCAATGGCTAAGCCCATTTCAGCAATTAAAGCAGAGGCTTCACTTCCTACAACTTGAGCTCCCAAAATTTGCCCAGTAGATTTATCTATGATAATTTGTGTAAATCCATCTGTTTCTGCAGAGGCAACCGCCTTGCCAAGTACTTGAAAAGGAAATTTACCAATAGTAGGAGTGAAACCTGCTTTTTCCGCTTCTTCAAATGTCATACCTACCATAGCGATCTCTGGGTTGGTAAAAATCACTGCCGGAATGGCATTGTAATGCATTTCAACGGTTTTGCCTAGGATAGTATCTGCAGCTATTATCCCTTGATGAGAGGCTACATGAGCTAAAAGGTTTTGACCTGTTACATCACCAATAGCATAAATTCCATCTAAATTGGTTTGCATTTTTTCATTTACAACGATAGCTCCTTTTTTATCAAGAACCACTCCTATCTTTTCTAACCCTAGTCCATTAGATACTAATTTGCGTCCTATTGCAATGAGTGCTTTATCACAAAACAGCTCTTTACCTTCTTCTAAGCGAATACGTAAACCAGATTCTTGTTTATCAATCCCTACTACTTTCACATTAGTTTGTATTTCAATGCCTTTTTTCTGAAAAGCGCGTGTTAAAGCTTCGGAAATACTTTTCCCCTGATTGATTACAATAGAGCCAAGAGCTTCTAGAATAATCACTTTTACTTTTAGATCGGCAAATAAAGAAGCAAACTCACAACCGATATACCCTCCTCCTACAATAACTAAGGTTTTAGGCAGCTCTGTTAGTTCTAAAATAGAAGTAGAGTTACAAACTAATTGATGATCGCATGGTAAGGAGGGGATATCCAAAGGTTCAGAGCCGGTTGCAATAATGATTTGTTCTGCTTCAATCTTGCAAGCGTCTTTACCTGTGATTGTAAGTTCTTTAAGAGATATAAACTCTGCTTGTCCGTATAGGATTGTAATATGATTAGATTGTAATAGCCCCTGTAATCCTTTACGCATTTTTTCCACAACGCTATCTTTACGTTGTTTCATTTTTGCATAGTTAAGATGAATCGAACCTATTTCTATACCAAATTCAGCAGCATGAGTCATTCTATGTAAAAGATCTGCATGGGATAGTAGGGTTTTTGTAGGAATGCAACCTACATTGAGGCAAGTCCCTCCTAAAAATTGTTTTTCTATAAGGCATACTTTCTTACCCTCTTGTGCGAGTTTAATAGCAGCTACATATCCTCCAGGTCCTGCGCCGATTACTGCAATATCATATTTTTTTTGATCCATGAAAACTCTCGTTGTGATTGCTAATATGTTAGAACGCTAAAAAATATGATGCAATGGCAAATCTAAAAATGTTGATCTTAATTCTTTTTATTCAAAATTAATTTGAACCAAATTGATTGATAATTAGGTATATCTGATTAGAAAGAGAAAAAAGCTAGAAATTTTGTCTTATGTATGTGAAAATGAAGTTAGAATATTTTATATTAAGCTTGATTGTTTTATGATGGATAAAGAGCGACAAAAAATGTGTAGTAGCTGTGATGGGCGTATTCCTATCGAAGCTCTACATTGTCCCTATTGTGCAACAGAACAAAGCAGCAATGCTTTTGAAAAAAATTATTTGCAACAAAAAGCTCTTCAAGATAGCCTGCTCTCTTTTTATCCTCCTCCTTATTCACTAAAAAAAAACCATCCTAGTAAGCAGGAAGAACAAAAACTAGACGAACAAAAAAGCGCTACGGTTTTGCTTAAAGCCCCTAAGGAGCCTGTCTTGGAAAAAAAATTTGTTTCTGCATCTAGCACTAGTGTTTTTCCTAAAATAGAGGAAAAAACAGAGAAGGAATATCAAGAGGACAAGAATAGTTTTTGGCCGATTCTATTATTGTCCATTGCTGCTAATTTGTTTATCGTTGGAATACTCCAACTGCTTTTTTCCGATGAAGGCTATTTACGGTTAGAATGGAATAGTCATTATTGGTTTTTTTATTGTCTAGCTTCTCTTCCTCTATTCTTTTTAGGATATAAAAAAGTACACCACTTTAAATAGGTTTTACTCTCTTCGAAGGGGTTATTTGAGATAAATCGATTAAAGAAGATCTAGGTTCTACAAAATTCTCTGGCATAACCATGGTAAATTTAAACAAAGCATGTGCGATTTCTTGCTTGATTTCTAAACTTAAACGATCAAATAAAGCAAAAGCTTCATGTTTAAATTCCATCAAAGGATCTTTCTGACCAACTGCACGTAAATGCACTTCAGAGCGCAAGTGATCTATGTGTAACAAATGTTCTTGCCAGAGACGATCAATGATACGAATCAGCAACCCACGCACAACTTGGCATAAAACTTTTTCAGCAGAATCTAAATCAGCAGAAGCAAATAAAGATTGTGTTTGCTGAATTTTTTGAGATTCATGCTCAATTTTTTGTTCAAATGCCGCAAGTATTTTTTTTGTAGCTAATTGTTCAATATCTTCTAACTGCAAATAATCGTTATCGAACTCTTTGGGATCAAAAGTTAAGGGGAAGTGGGTATGTAACCATTGCGTGTATCCTTCCGGATTCCAACTGCCTTCTGTATTACGAGAAGAGAAAAATTGGTGGCACATTTGTATGCAAATGCTTTCTAAAATTTCATGTGCAAGAGAAAGCGAATTATCGATATGCAATACTTCATTACGGAAAGAGTAGATTTCTTCTCGTTGCTTATTCATCACATCATCGTATTCTAGAGTATGCTTACGCATGGTATAATTGCGTTGTTCCACACGTTTTTGCGCTGTCTCAATGGATTTGTTTAACACTTTTGCAGTAATTGCTTCCCCTTCTGGAGGACGGAATCTTTGTAAGAAGGTAGTAATTCTAGGAGAAGTGAATAACCGCATCAAAGAATCTTCAAAAGAAACATAGAATTTAGAACTGCCAGGATCACCTTGGCGCGCTCCTCTACCTCTTAGCTGTCTATCAATCCGTCTAGACTGATGGCGTGTAGTTGCAACGACATATAATCCGCCACTATCTGCTACACCTTCTTTTAGTTTAATGTCTGTTCCCCTACCAGCCATATTTGTTGCAACCGTAATAGCTCCTTTTGAGCCCGCTTCTGCAATAATTTCTGCTTCTCTAGCATGGTTTTTTGCATTGAGGATTGTGTGCTCTAATTGATGTTGCTTCAAAATACGAGATAATTTTTCCGAAGCGTCTACAGATTCTGTTCCAATTAAAATGGGACGAGATTGCAAATGAACCGACTGGATATCTTTTACAAGCGCATGATATTTTTCTCGCTCGGTCATATAAATTTCATCGTCGTAATCTTTGCGGATGCAAGGATGGTGAGTTGGAATTGCTAATACGTCTAACTTATAAATTTCCTTGAATTCATTGGCCTCTGTCATTGCAGTACCAGTCATACCGGCGAGTTTCGTATATAGCCTAAAATAATTTTGCAGAGTAACCGTTGCGTAGGTTTGTGTTTCTCCTTGAATAGCAACACCCTCTTTGGCTTCGATTGCTTGATGAAGACCGTCTGCAAACCGTCTACCTGGTTGAGGACGTCCTGTATTTTCATCAATGATCACAATTTTTTGATTTTCGATGATGTAATCGACATCATTTTCCATCAGTAGGTGAGCTCGTAGAAGCTGTCTTAAGTTATGAGCGCGTTCTTTACGGCGGGCATCTTCTTCTCTTAAGAGAATTTTTTGATTGCGCTTTTCTTGTTCATCCCATGAAAGATGTTGATCGATATTAGCATATTCATGGCCTAAGTCTAACATGACAAAGTCATCTGAGGAGATCTGATCTTTCGAACCTTCAACCCATTGCTGAATTCCTTTATCGGTTAATTCAAACTCATTAGCGCGCTCATCAACAATAATTAAAAGCTCTGCTAGAGCATCATGACGCTCTTCTTTATTGGGCTCAGCGTAAAAATAAGTATCCCATTTTTCAATTTCGGCTCTTAATTTTGGATTTTCACGAAGTTTTTTAAGGATTTTATTCTGAGGCATTCCTTTGCTAACAAGCCAGAGATTTCGAAAAGCTTTCTCATATTCTGCTTCTTGGGTTTTTGATAGTTTGAGTTTTTCTGTTTCCTCTTCAATAAGATGTAATTTTTCTAAAATTTTACGAGCTTCTAGAGCTAAATGATTGCAGGAATCTCTTTGGCGCTTTACCAATGCATGCACGTCGTCTTTTAAATCGTCGTACATTTGGCGTGAATGACTGGTAGGACCTGAAATAATAAGAGGAGTCCTGGCTTCATCAATTAAAATGGAATCGATTTCATCAACAATAGCAAAGAAGTATCCTCTTTGTGCTTGATCTTCTTTTGATTGTGCCATCGAGTTATCACGCAAATAGTCAAAACCAAATTCAGAAGCTGTCCCATAAACAATATCTGCAGCGTATATTTGGTTGCGAATGTGATGAGGGGTGTTGCCTGTTAATGCAGTTACATTTAGTCCTAACCATCTAAAAATTGTGCCAATCCATTGACAATCTCTTTCTGCTAAATAATCATTCACGGTCACCAAATGTACTGGTTTACCTGTGCAAGCATTTAAATATAGGGGCATAGATGCTGTTAGTGTTTTCCCTTCCCCGGTTTGCATTTCTGCAATAGCTCCATGATGCATAGCAATTCCAGCTAGGATTTGTACATCATAGGGGATCATATCCCATTTTTGATCGTAACCGGATACATGAATATCTGTTCCGCATAAACGACGGCAGGCGTTTTTGACAACTGCATAAGCTTCTGGAAGAAGATCTTCTAACGTTTCTCCTTTTAAATAGCGCTCTTTAAACTCAGCTGTTTTTTGACGCACTTCTTCATGAGAGAGTTGTTGAAAGCTCTTTTCTAATCGATTAACCTCTGCAACTGTTTTTAGATATCTCTTTAATAGACGGCTTTGAGATGTACCAAAAAATTTTTTTAAAACGCTCAGCATCTTAGTTTTCCTAGTCTTAAATTACCTATTGAGGCTAGGATATTGGAGGTTTTCTTGCAAGACTCTAAGCTAATGTTCTTTATTAAATTATTTTTTTTAGTTAATTTATATACCATATTTTAAGGGATAAAATTCTTATACGATAAAAAATCGAGAAACCTTTTTACAAGCTTTAATATGTCTAAAATCGTTTATTTGGATCGTTTGACTCAGGAAAAAAGAGAAGAAAAGGTATATGGTAAATTTTTTATCAATCTTTTATATAAAGATACTTTTTTATCGCGTGTGATCTCTTTTTTTGTCTTACCATTAACCGCTAGGTTTTCTTTTTTTTCTAAATTGTATGGTTTTTTTCAAAAAAGTTCTACAAGTCGTCATAAGATTATTCCCTTTATCAAAAAATTTGATGTCGATACTTCTGAGTTTTTGGAGCCTGTTAGCAGTTTTTACTGCTTTAATGATTTTTTTATTCGTCGGCTAAAGCCAGGAGCTAGGCCTATTGCTCAAGAAGAAAATAGAGCTATTCTACCAACCGATGCTCGGTATCTGGTCTTTTCAAATGTAAGAGAGGTTCCCCATTTTTTTGTTAAAGGAAAAAAGTTCTCTTTAAAAGAGCTACTTAAAAATGAAGAATTAGCAAACAAGTATCAAGACGGATCGATGGTTATTGCACGCCTTTGTCCTATTGACTACCATAGATTTCATTTTCCCTGCAGAGCTACTCCTGGACAACCTCGATTAATTAACGGTGCTCTTTTTTCTGTGAATCCAGTAGCTCTTAAACGCAACATAAAGATTTTAAGTGAAAACAAGAGAGTGATTACTACGCTTGCCACTTCGCATTTTGGGGATCTATTATACATAGAAATAGGGGCAACTCATGTGGGAAGTATTCATCAAACATTTCAAGCTAATAAGATGTATGAAAAAGGGGATGAAAAAGGATATTTTTCTTTTGGAGGATCTTGTCTGATTTTATTATTTGAACCTAATCGGATTCGTTTTGATCAGGATTTATTAGAGAGTAGCGCGCAAAATCAAGAGGTGCGTGGATTAATGGGTCAATCTCTGGGATCAATCCATTGACAGATAGGGCACAGCTCTTTTTTATGGCCACGAGCAGGACAATACTCTCTTGCAAAATAGATTATTTGCAGGTGAAGTTTATTCCAGCTTTTTTTAGGGAAAAGGCGTTTGAGATCTTTCTCTGTTTCTTCTACGTTTTTTCCCCGACTTAAAAACCATCTTTTTGCACAGCGATGGATATGTGTGTCTACAGGGAAAGCGGGTTTGCCAAACCCTTGCGAGATAACAACCGATGCGGTTTTGTGTCCTACGCCAGGGAGTTTTTCTAAAGCAGATAAAGAGTTTGGAACACTGCCTTTGTATTGCTCAATAAGGATTCTAGAGAGATTCCAGATGGATTTTGCTTTTGTATTGCTTAGGCCACATGATTTAATAATGCTTGCAATTTCTTCTATGCTCAAAGTTAGCATTTGTTGAGGGGTAGAGGCTTTTGCAAATAAAGTAGGGGTTACTTGGTTTACTTTTCTATCTGTGTTTTGCGCGGATAAGACAACTGCAATTAATAAGGTATAAGGATCTTGATGCTGCAAGGGGATTTCAGGACTGGGAAATAAATGATGTAAAATATCTTGAATGCGTTGTGCGCGTTTTTTTTTGTTCATTTCCCCACACAAAACTTGGAGAAAATAGCAGTTAGGATGTCTTCTGTGATATCATGACCGATAATTTCCCCTAGCTCTTGCAAGCAGATTTTTAGATCAAAAGAGAGAAACTCAGGGGATACATTCGCATGAAGGCCATCGATTACTTTTTTAAGCGAAATAGCAGCATTTAGCAAACTCCTTTCATGACGAATATTGGTGATAAGCACTTCTTCCTTAGAAGGAAGGGATTTTTGCCAGATCATTTGAGATATTTTTTGCTTGAGCTCTTCAATGCCTGTTTGATTTTTAGCAGAGACAAGCAAACTATCTTCCCTATCAGGTATAACAGATGCAATATCACTTTTATTCCATACAAGAAGAGTTTTTTTTGTATCCACAATAGAGAGTAGCTGATTTGCATAAGGACAAACAGGTAAAGAAGCATCTAAGATCAACAAAACAAGATCAGCTTTTTGCATAGCTTCTTTTGATCTGCGAATCCCTTCCTGTTCAATGATTTCTGTTGTTTCTCGAATTCCTGCTGTATCGATTAAACGAAAATGCAAGTTCCCTATGAGAAGCTCTTCTTCTAAAGTATCACGCGTAGTTCCAGCGATAGAGGTAACAATGGCACGCTCTTTACCTAATAAAACATTCATCAAAGAGGATTTACCTGCATTAGGTGGTCCTATTAAACATAGAGTGGGCCCAAATTGAAGCAGTTTCCCTTCTTGAAAGGTGGCTGCCAAATAACAAATTTGTTTTCTTAAAGTTTCTAATCGATCTATTACATTTTCTATACTTGCAAATTCCAAATCCTCTTCGGGAAAGTCAACCCAGGCTTCTAACATAGCTGCAATATCGACTAGCTGTTTTTGAAAGTAAAGAATACGCGAAGAGAGCTGTCCTTGCAGTTGTTGTTCAGCTGCATGCAGAGCAAGGTCATTTTTAGCTGCGATGAGATTTTGTACAGCCTCTGCCTGTACAAGATCTATTTTCCCGTGCATAAAAGCGCGGAAAGTGAATTCACCAGGACCTGCTGCTCTAGCGCCTGATTCTAAAATAGTTTCTAATACTCTGCGCGAAATTAAAGATCCCCCATGACAGTGAATCTCCACCACATCTTCTCCTGTATAGGACTTAGGAGCGCGCATGACGAGGACTAGAACTTCATCAATAATCACTTGATCTGCATTTACAATCTTACCTAAATGAACGGTATGTGAGGGATAAGAGTGAATAGGGCCTGAGAAAACCTTAGCTACAATTTCCATCGATTGCTTGCCAGCTACACGGATAACCGCAACCCCTCCCTCTCCTGGGGCAGTGGCAATGGCAGCAATGGTTTGATCAATTTGGTGTTGCGTATACATAATAAAAACAAAAATAGTAGATCATTTTCTTATAAACCACAAGGCATAGCAGGAATCTTAAAACAACAAGAATTTTTTTTAATGCACCTTAAAAGTTCCGTGATAAGCATATCCAACAGGGGAATTTTGTTGCCCTCGTCCATGCAGATCACAAACATTTGAGGTTAAATTGGTATAGGATATCATGTATATTTTCTGCTTGGAACGATCGTTAGGATCGCTTGGATCTGCAGAATCGATAAAGTAGACAAATGCTTTGCCTTGAACTTTTTTTGCTCCAACAAGTAATACCGTATGGCCTAGACCTGGATTCCGATTAGCACCAGGACGCCATGCATAAATATCTCTTTCAGAAATTTTTTGACTCATTTTAAAAGGCTCATCAACATAAGTTGGTCTACCAAGATTTCCTCCTACATATAAAGGACCTTTTGTCTCTAATTCTTCAATTAAACAATCGATTTTTTGAAAAGGTGTCCACGAAGATTTTTGTAAGTCATAAACTTTAGCTGAGATCTTACAGGCAAAAAAACCCAGCAATGAAGATTTCTCTAGATCCTTAAGTGTTTTACAAGGTTTTTTTTCATAGCCATTAGCAGTTGTTATTTCAGAATCAAAAACTTCTTTTAAACTGATGCCAAGATTGGTTAGGAACTCCAGATTAATTCTATTTCTTCCACTAAATTTTTTATGTAGGAGAAATTCATGCATATTGCTTTTTTTACCTTCTTTTATAAACTCTTCTAGGAAAGGAAATAAGCTTGGACGTCCTTCTAAAAATTCAGGAGTTTCCATCATCGGCTGAGTGGTTTGTTTATTTTTTACATAGTTTTTAGCTTTTGCTAAGTCAATAGAGCAAAGAACATCTGATCCTTTTTCAGTGAATAATTGATCTGCAATGGCAGGCAGGGAATTTTCATGTTTTGTATAAGATTTTCTACGTAAAGAGCACAGCCGTTCTACTTTTCGTGCTTGAGTTAGTTCTTTACAGGGGTTTTTACCAATTTGTTGTCTAATAAATTTGAGAGTGTAATACCAACATGTATTACCTTTATAAGCTAACTGGGGGATTCGGTTTCTAGTGTCTTCACCAATAGTGCGCTTTTGTTTAGGATCTGGTTTACCAGGAGGGATCTCATACAAAATACTGGTGGCTGTTCTTTCTAAAACTGATAGGGGAAGCATGTGTTATTTTCTAGTAGTAGTTATGTTTATTTCTATGGAACTAATTCATTTAATTTTTTTGGGTGTTTTTCTCTTAATTAACGGAATAAAAACAAAAATAATAGAACATCTTCTTAGAAATTACAAGGTATAAATTTTTTAAGGCTAGCTCCTGTAAAAAGCAATTTTTTTGTAAATTATATTTTGAAAAAAAGACTTATTCGTTGAATAATCTAAAATATGATTTATCTATTTTCTATTTTTTTGTTGAGTTATCCTTTTTTACTTTTTGCAGACAAGGCAACTTCAGAGTCAGTAGCCCTTGATTCTTTATCCCAGCTGGCAGAAGAGCCTGATTTTAATCTAGTCAAAGAGAGCTCAGAAGAAGAGTTACTTCGATTTGAACAGACCTCTAATCAAGAAGTATTAGAGAAAAAACAAGTCTGCATTCAAGCTATTGTTCTTGTTCCTCATAAAGATCAAATACATAGATCTGCTCGTTTGCTTAAGCCTGATATTGAAGGAGTGCAAATTAAGCTCAATTCTTCTGAATGCTTAGATGGTCTTATAGATTCTTTATCTGTTTATCTAGGTCAGCCTCTTGACGAAGAAATTCTTTGTGAGATTGAACAGACCATTTTCTCTTATTATTATGGTATCCATTACCCCTTTGTCTTAATTGAATTTCCTAAGCAAGACATCACCAATGGGATATTGCATGTTGTGATTTGCGAAAGCACACTCGGGGAGATATGTATAGAGCCCAATGAAGGTTATGCAGTAAATAAAATTATGGACTATATACGTTTATGTCCAGGAGAGAGAATTAATGAAGCTATCTTATTCAACGATGTGGCTTGGCTCAATCGCAATCCCTTTCGCCAGATAGACATTGTGTATCAACCAGGTTGTGAGGAAGGTACAACGGATATTTTATTACGAGCAAATGCTAGACGGCGGTTTAGATTATATGGCGGAGTAGACAACACTGGTGTCAAAACCATTCAAAGAGAGCGTTTTTTTGCTGGTTTTAATCTAACTAACTATCAACAGATGCTCACCTATCAATACACTTCCTCTTTTAATACAAGGCGTTTTCAAGCGCATACTTTGCAATACACACTTCCTTGCGCCTGGCGCAATGTGCTAAATATTTATGGAGGTTATGCAAGAGTGCGTCCTAATTTGCCTTTGCCTGTTACTCGCAATAAAGGCTGGGGCATGCAGGCGAGTTTGCGTTATGTCATTCCTTTTAAAACTTACTCGCATTTGACTCATGAAATGAGTTTAGGAGGGGACTTTAAGCGAACGAATAACACAGTAGAGTTCTCTGATAATTCACCAACAATTGCAAATAATGTCAACCTAACCCAGGTTATGCTTGAATACAAGGGAGCATATTCTAGTAATCGCAATCGGATTGACTATCAAATCCAAGGATTTTGTTCACCTGGAAAATGGCTTGCAGACCAGACTGATGCTTTATATTCTCAGCTACGCCCAAATGCTAAAAATCATTGGATTTATGGACGTTTAAATTGCACTGTTTCTCAAAAGCTGCCCAAAGATTTTTACTTTTCTGTGGGATTTAGCGGGCAGTTATCCAATCAAAACCTGCTTCCTAGCGAACAATTTTACATTGGAGGTTATGATACGGTTCGTGGTTATGATGAAAGAGAGCTCAATACCGATACGGGGCTTTTTGTTCGTACTGAATTATATACCCCAGCTTTTCGCTTTTTTGCTAGATGCTATGATAAATTAGAACTACTGGCATTTTTCGATTATGGCTATGCAAATAACCACACCCCTATTCCCCCCGAAGGTAAGAGTAATCACTTAATGTCTGTTGGACCTGGTTTAAGATATGCTTTTTCAACCTATCTCGCTGTTCGTTTAGATTACGGCATTCAGCTTTATCATAAAAAATTTTTTGGATCAAATCACCAAAGAGTGCATTTTGGGGTAATAGCTAGTTATTAAACACATTTAATGTGTAAGAGGGAACATGAAAAAAATAGTCCTTAGTCTTTTTCTCTATTCGATTACGGCGTATGCAGCACCTGAAGGGTTTGAGTTAATTTCTGGTCAAGCAACTCCTCCTCGAATAGACAGTCAAGGGCAGATATATATCCAAAGCACACAAGACTCCATTGTGCATTGGAACAGTTTTTCTTTAAATCCCCAAGAAGTTCTGATTTTTGATCAAGCACAAGAGACATCCTCTATTCTCAACCGCATAGTAGGCTCGGATCCCAGTGAGATTTTAGGCAAGTTACAATCCAATGGGATGGTCTATCTCATTAACCAAAACGGCATACTGATCGGTCCTAGTGGAGTGATAGAGACAGCTGGATTTCTAGCATCGACATTAGATGTTCTCACCTCAGATTTTTTCACAAAAAACACACTGGAATTCTTTAGTGAAAATCCGGGAACGATCCTAAATCTAGGCAAGATCTCTTGCCCCATAGGTCAGATCACCCTATTAGCGCGCAATATTGAAAATCAAGGAGAGATAAACGGATCTCTGCAAGCAGTAGCTTGCACAAAAGCCACCTTGCAAATCGATAACCAAAGAGTATTCATACAAACCAACCAAGAACTAGATACTCCTGAAAATCTAAAAACCTTACACACCTCTCTTCAGAAGAACCCCTATGCTCACGCTATAAAACACAGCGGTAGAATTACAGCCAATACCCTAGGTACACAAGAAGGAAGAGTCTATCTATTTGCCCAAAAAGGCACAACAGAAATCACAGGTAATGTAGAAGCCTCCGATATTCAGTTACTGGGCAAAGAAGTACTTCTTAAAGAGCAAGCAATCATAGATGCCTCTTCTGATACCCAAGGAGGAAAAGTATTCATAGGAGGAAGTTATAAAGGCCAAGACCATCCTCTAGCCGAACATGTGCTTATCGATAGCCAAGCACAGATCCATGCTGATGCTAGACAAACAGGTGATGGAGGAAAGATTATTATTTGGTCAGAGGCAAATACAGAATTCTTAGGCTCCCTTTCAGCTAAAGGAGGAGCTCTATCAGGAGATGGAGGATTTGTAGAAGTATCTGGCAGAAAAGGATTAACCTTTGAAGGTTTAGTAGACCTAACAGCTGCAAAGGGCAAGACGGGGAATCTATTAATTGACCCAGATAACATTACGATCATATCTACAGGAACAGATCCTGCAACAGGACAAACTTTTAATACTCCAGGAGATGTAGATATTAGTGGAGCCAACATAGGAACGGCTATTAATACCGCAAATCTTATTCTACAAGCTAACCAAAATATTATCATTGAAGATGATATTACTGCTACAACTGCTGGAAATGGATTAACTTTGCAAGCAGGAGGTAGTATTACAACTTCTGGTGTGGGTCCATTTACCATTTCCCTAAATGGGGGCAGTTTTAATGCTACGTTTAATAGTAGTGGTCCCATACCACCACTACTTAATAGTGCATCTTTTATAGGTAGAGATCTGACGATTAATACAAATGGGGGCGATATCATTATCCAACAGGGAAATTTAGCTAATTTCTTTGAAGGAGGGATCTTTCTTAGTAGTGGTAGTAGTTTTAATACAGGGACTGGTTCTCTTGAATTAACTATAAATCCCAATAATAATCTTGGTAATGCTGCTGGAATTAACTTAAGAGATTCTACCATCATTGCAGGAGATGTCGTCTTGAATGGAACAGGAAATCAAGGTGGGATTATTCTTACAAACTCTATAATAACAGCTGCTGGAATAAACGCAACGGGTATAGCAAACGCAAGTGGTGCAGGGATCCAACTGATAAACTCTTCTGCTTTGACAGCTAACACTGGAGCAATCATTGTAAATGCACAAGCAGCAAATAGCAGTGGAATGGGAATCTCTCTTAGTAATACAGCATTGATTAATGCTGTAAATAATTCGGTTACTCTTAATTCTAGCTTAGGATCAATAGAGCTAAATGATGCAGTTATTTTTTGTGGGGGACCTGGAGTGTTGACAGTAAATTCTCAAGCGGACTTATCTTTATTAGCCAATACAAGGGTAACTGAAATGTTGGTTGCCAATGGTGTAGCTAATTTTACCATTGGGCGTGATTTAACACTTATCTCAGGTTCATCTACAGTAGCTAATGCTATTATAGGCACTGGAAACGCCAATCTTACAGGAGGCTCTCTACAATTTACTGTAGGGAGGAATGTTTCTCTTACTGCAGCTAATTCACAAAGCTATTCCTTGGTTGGGTATGGAAGCCTAATTACTCCCTCTAATGTAACAGGGGATATTCTATTTAACCATGTTGGCGGTGATCTGGTTTTACAAGGAGCAAATAGTGGATTAGGAGTAACTGGAGTTGCACAAATTGGTCATATGTTTGGTGGAGTTAGTTCAAATATTTTAAATGGAAATATCTCATTACTCGTTGATGGCTCAATTTCTGTGATTGGTGGTAGTTCAAGTGCATCTAGTTATGCACAAATTGGTCATGGAACCGCAATTCCTTTCCCCTTTACCACAACAGGGCAGCTTATTGCCATTGCAGGTAAAGATATCATTATGCAATCCAATGCAGGATCTGCCAACATTATCAATAAGGGGGGCAATGTTACCCTTGTAACCGATAATCTTTTTCCTACATCTCCTTTAATTGGGCCCGGTTTTTTTAGTATTAATTCCACTTTATCCGCTAGTGAAGAGCTGCGTATTTACACAGCTATTCGTAGCCAAAATCAAATCAATGATCTCATCAATGGCGCACCTTTTATACCAGGAACGCTTTTTGTAGATACAAGCGAAGAGAAGTGGGCTATTTATTATCCAGGAGGGAGTTATGGAGGAGGACCATTTACGATCTATTACAAAGATGGAACAATCGAGGCAATAGAAGATACCTTTCAATTTGCTGTAGATCAAGCAGAACTCTCTGATCTTCTGCCTATGGTAAATCCACCTATATATCAAGCTAAGTTAGATTATTTCTCTCAAAGGGAGCTGATGTGTTTTGATCCGTATCGTAGGGTGCTTCGTTATAGAACAAATCAAAAAAATCTCACTAGGTAAATTAAATTTGTTTGAGAGCAGCTGTAATTAATCGCCCAAGATCGGGCTCTTCTTTGAGTTGATCAAGTACTGTTTTGATGGCTTTTTGAGCTTGGATAGAAGGATATCCTAAGTGGATCAGTGCGCTTAGAGCATCATTTTGCATTTGATTGTTGCTTGTGGAGGAAATAGGTGGATTTAAGGTTTTCACTTTATCGCGTAGTTCGATGATTAATCTTTCCGCTGTTTTCTTACCAATGCCTGGTGTTTTGGAAAGAACCTGAACGTTGCCTTGTAATATAGCGGCATGAAGATCTGGTAAATCAAGATGCCCCATTAAACAAAGAGCTATTTTAGGTCCTACTCCGGAAATAGTGATGAGAAGCTCAAAAAAATCTCTTTCTAAGCGTGTTAAAAATCCAAATAACTGATGAGAATCTTCTCGAATAATAGGAGAGACATAGAGAGTAATTAAACAGCCTTTTTGAGGCAGTTGTATGTGAATAGGGACAAAAATCCGATATCCTATGCCATGTACTTCCACAGTGACTTTTAAAGGGCTCGATTCTATGAGGGTTGCTTTCAAATAATCAAACATGAGATGTGGTTTTTGAGTTGAAGTGTAAGGTATTTGCATGACAGATAGCAAGTGCTAAAGCATCTGAGGCGTCTTCTGGTTCAGGAATGGAGGCTAGCTGTAGAATGAGTTGTACCATTTTTTGCACTTGCGCTTTGCTCGCAGATCCATTCCCGACAACAGATAGCTTTGCTTTTTTTGGTGCGTATTCAAATACAGGGATATTTTGGCGAGCAGCTGTAATGATAGCCATACTGCGTGCCATAGCAACTTTGAACGCACTTTTTACATTCTTATCTACAAATTGCGTCTCAATAGAAACCGCATCTGGCTTGTAGGATTTCAATAACTTTTCAAAGCTATTGAATAAAACTAAATAGCAGTGATTGCTATCCTTATGGAACGGAGGAGTAATCACCCCAAAATCTAAAGGTTCTAGACGAGGATGCTCTACTTTAATGATACCATAACCAGATTTCTTAGTTCCTGGATCAATCCCTAAAATGATTAAAGAGGATTTCTTATACATATCTTTAACTATAGGAGTAAAATCCCTTTTTTCTCTATGCTAAATCAATATGAATAGCTGTATTTTGCTTAAAACAAAAACCCATTATAGCCCCTCGGAAAAATTCTCTTAAGTAAACTCAAGCTCATTTAGGCGACGTCGTGATTGCGCTGCTATTTAAACAATTATTAAAACGAATTGTTTTGTGAGTTTTTGCTGATTATTATTATGATGAGTGCATGAAATCAATGAAACACATAGAACCTAAAAATATCATCATACGTATGCCTAATTGGATAGGGGATTTTGTCATGGCAACTCCTATTCTTTCCGATGTGCGTAGAGCTTTCCCAAAAGCTTCGATTACAGCAATGTGTCGTATAGGGGTTTGTCAGTTATTAGAAATGGATCCCGACATCAATGAGATATTTTGTTTTAGCAAATCTAGTGGATTTAACCGTCGAGATAGACATCGAGATCTTATAGAAAAAATACGTCAGGGAAAATATGATTTGGGCATTTTATTAACCAATTCATTTTCTTCTTCCTGGTGGTTTTACCGAGGACATGTATCCTATCGGATAGGATATAGGGGCAATTTTAGAAGTTTTTTATTAACTCATCCTGTTAATCTTCCATTACAGTTAAGAAAACAACATCTCGTCAAGACATATAAGATGCTATTGTCTGTATTGGGAATCCCTATTTCAAAAACAGCACCCCGATTATATCTTGCTGATCGGGAAATACAAGCAGCAAAACAGTTACTCAAGCAGCAAGGAATGCAAGAGAGAGATATCTTGATCGGTATAAACCCAGCTGCTGCATACGGCTCAGCTAAATGCTGGCTGCCCGAGAGATTTACAGAGGTGGCTCATAAGCTATTACAAAATGAAAAGATTCATCTTGTATTTTTTGGAGACCAGGAAAGTGCGCCTCTTGTTAAAAACATTTGCCGGACCCTGCCAGCAAGAGCTATAAATTTGGCAGGTTTAACCTCTTTAAGAGAGTTAGCTAGCTTAATTTCTCTATGTAGAGTTTTTCTTTCTAATGATAGTGGACCTATGCACATCGCTGATGCATTAGGGGTGCCTGTTGTTGCATTGTTCGGCTCTACTAATGAGATAGTCACCGGTCCTTTTTCTAAAGCTAGAGTAATCCATAAAAACGTCGCATGTTCTCCTTGTTATAAGCGTACTTGTCCTATTGATTTTCGCTGTATGAAAGCCATTGAAGTAGAAGAAGTTTATCAACAAGTTATGCAGGCGTTATTTAGCCAACCCTCTTAAAAATTTTAAAGAATGCTTGATACATTACTATATACATTTAAAATCTCCTATTTTGATCGTTTATTAAAAAAGGCAGTAAAGAAAAAAAGTAAACATTTTTTGATTTGTTGGAATCGAGGATTGGGAGACATCCCTCTGGGCCTTTATGCTTTGATATACCGAATTCGTGAGTTCATACCCGATGTTAAAATTACTTTTCTTACACGCTCTGATCTTCTTTTGGGGTTTAATTTATTAAGTCAAGTAGAAGTGCTTGTAGATCCTTCTTGGAAAAGAGGGAGTTCTTTTGATCTTAAAAGCTCTTTAGCTCGCCTGCAAAAAAGTGAGAAGTCATTTGACGTAATTATAGAACATCCAGATCCTACACGTTGGTTAAAATGGCAATTGGGAAGAATCACTCCAAAGTTGAATTGGTTAGAAAAATACGATGCCTTATGTGAGCGATTTAGATTGAATCCCACACAAAAATACATAGCGATTCACATTCAGACAGAAACAAAATACAAGTATGAGAAAAATTGGCCTGTTATTTATTGGAAAGAGTGCCTATATCAGCTATTTTCTGAATTAAAATTAATCCCTATCTTATTTGGGTTCTCTAAAAAAATGCCGTTTTTACAAGAAGGAGTTATTGATTTAAGAGGAGAGACCACTTTATTAGAGATGCTCTCCGTTATTAAGAATCATTGTTGCTATCTACTTACTCCTGACTCAGGAGTACTTTCTATGACGTATTATTTAAATAGTCCCTTTAAATTGAATGTGGTATCTTTGTGGGCAGATCCTAAGCAAGGAGTATTGAAACAACAAGTACAGTCTCCAAATCCATTACTGCAGCATATTCCACTCATTGCAAAACACAAAGATATTTGTAATATTTCAGTTAAACAAGTCATAAAAACCCTTGATGAACTTCAGAAATAAGTATGCTAAAACAGCTTTTATCCCAACATTTTCATTCCTTAGAGCAAGCTCATCTCTTATATGGTTTAGAAACACTAGGCAGTGATCAGATAGAGGTATTTTGGCAACAAGCACAACGCTTAGAGCCTTCTCTTTTAATACTGCAGAGAAAATTGCTTAACATTGATAAAAAACCTATTTTATCCACGCCTTTAAAAACTCCTGGCTTATTAGGATCAAAAAACTACAAACGATTAGGTTGTGAACTCATCAACCAAGGAAAGGTAGGCTGTATTATATTAGCCGGAGGGGATGGGTCTCGTTTGAACTGGAAAGGTCCCAAAGGCACATTTCCTATCTATGAAAAAAGTTTATTTCAAAGACTTTGTGAAAAAATTCAAAAAAAGCAGTCTCTAGAGCGATATCTGCAAATCGCGATTATGACTTCTTTATCTAACCACACGGAAACGGAAAATTTTTTTAAGAAAAATCATTTTTTTGGATTGAAGAGTTCTCAGGTACAATTTTTTTTACAA
The DNA here is from genome assembly GCA_035949155.1 of Candidatus Rhabdochlamydia sp. Classification (GTDB taxonomy): domain Bacteria; phylum Chlamydiota; class Chlamydiia; order Chlamydiales; family Rhabdochlamydiaceae; genus Rhabdochlamydia. The sequence continues at coordinate 21,439 of DASZIJ010000097.1, forward strand.
ACAAATCTTCCCTTTTTAGATGAAAAAGGCAATTGGTGTTTAGAAGCACCTGGTAAAATAGCAGAAGGCCCCAATGGTAATGGCGACGTATTAGATTGTTTTTTTACAAGCAAAATTGCAGATTTATGGAGAAATTTGCAGATAGAATATGTTCATGTGATCCCTATAGACAACCCGCTAGCAGATCCCTTAGATCCAGAGCTGACAGGCTATACAGTAGAGTCTGGTTTAAGTGTAGCTTTAAAAGTTGTGGAAAGAGAATCTTCTCAAGAGAATATGGGAGTTGTAGCACAGAAAAAAGAAGGTATTTCAATTATAGAATATTCAGAAATTTCTCCAGAGAAATATAAAGAGTTTCTCTTTTGCAATGTAAATATATTTTGCTTTTGTTTGTCTGATTTACAAAACCTTTATCGTCATGTAAGATTGCCTTTGCACCTAGCTAAAAAAAAAACGAATTTGCTTTCCTTTAATCAAACAAAACAAACCTCTTGCTTTATTTGGAAATATGAAAAATTTCTCTTTGATGTATTAGAGCACTTACCTCGCAGCGCTACCCTTCTCTATCCACGTCGCCTTACATATGCACCGCTAAAAGAATTAAGTGATTTAGAAAATGTCAAGAAAACGTTGATTGCTTATGAGAGAAATGATTTAGAATAAGTTATATAATATATATACTTTATTTTCTCATTAAAATAAATAGATAATACAGGATTATTCAAAAAAAGAAAAAGGGATCTGAATGAAAATTGGTTATTTAGGCGCAGGAACATGGGGTTTTTGTTTAGCAGCTTTGCTTGCATCAAAAGGCCATAAAGTCATTTTATGGACGGCAAAACCAGAATTTGCCAAGTTGCTATCAGAAAAAAGAGAGCATCCTAAACTGCTTCGTTTTAAAGCAAGCGATAATCTTAAGTTTACTTCTGATTTATCAGAAGCTATCGAAGGTGCTGAATATATTGTTGAATCGGTTACTTCAAAAGGAATACGCCCTGTTTTTGAACAAGTGTTGGAAAGAGGAAAAGTACATTGCCCTATTATTGTTACCTCTAAGGGGATTGAGCAAAATACCGGTTTGTTATTGCACGAAGTTGTGCTAGAGGTTTTAGGGGAAAAGATGCGAGATAAGATTTCTTGTTTAAGTGGTCCGAGTCATGCAGAAGAAGTCATTCAAAAATTGCCTACTTCGATTGTATGCGCAGCTTATCATGTTCCTTTGATGCATCAGGTTGTTGATTTGTTTATGACCTCTTATTTTCGAATCTATCCTAACGCAGATATAAACGGAGTAGCTTTTGGTGGGGCTATGAAAAACATCATTGCTATTGCTTGTGGTATTTCAGATGGGTTGGGATTTGGAGATAACACCAAATCTGCTTTAATGACACGAGGCTTGCATGAGATTCGAAAGCTCTCTGTTACTAAGAAATGTAATCCAGAAACTTTAAATGGTTTATCTGGGTTAGGAGATCTCTGTGTTACCTGTTTATCCAAGCTTAGTCGCAATTATATGTTTGGAAGATTGATTGCAGACGGATTAACAAGAGAGCAAGCTCAAGAAAAAATCAATATGGTGGTTGAAGGAGCTTATACATGTATTTCCGCGTTGCAATTAGCAGCAAAAGAAAATATTCCTGTCCCTATTACAGCGGCTGTTTGTTCTATACTCTATGAACAATTAGATCCACGAGATGCAGTAAAATCTCTTTTGCAAAGAGCTATTAAGGAAGAGCACTTATAATGGAATTAGATGGGATAAAAGTTGTTACGACCCAAGAGATGAAGGATGTGGAAAGTAGAGCCTTCCAAAAGGGCTGTTCAGAATTAGAATTTATGCAACAGGCAGGAATTTCTGTTGCAATGGAAGTAGACAAATTTACCCAGGAAAGAAAATTACCTAAAGAGGTATTGCTTTTTGCAGGTAGAGGAAATAATGCAGGAGATGGTTTTGCTGCAGGCGCAATCCTAGTAGCAAAAGGATATTCTGTTATAGCTTATCCCATTTATCCACTAGAGCGATTTAGTGCTTTATGTCGGAATATGTATGAGAATTTCTGTGCTCAAGGAGGAAAAATAGAGTTCTCTCTGGAAAAAATACAACAGAGGATGAACAACTCAGGCCTTATTCTAGATGCTCTTGTAGGAACGGGAATGAAAAAGAGAGCAGACAATGAGCTAGCTGCAGCCATTGAAATAGCTAATTGCTCAAACCTTCCTATTCTTTCCATTGATATTCCCTCAGGCTTAAATGGCACTACAGGTGAGGTTGGATCAATAGCTATTCGTGCGACTAAAACCATCTATTTAGAATTAGCTAAAACAGGATTTTTTCTACGAGATGGGTGGGAGCATGTAGGAGAAATTGTTCGAGGTGGCTTTGGCCTCCAAGAGGATAAAATAAAAGCTTCTGCTTGTTTACTGAATGTATCTTCTCTTAAATTACCTGTTATCCAACGGTCTTGGCATAAATATCAAAAAGGGTATGTTGTAGCTGTTGCAGGTTCTGAAGAGATGCCAGGAGCTGCTATTTTAGCAAGCTATGCAGCTTTAAGGTCAGGTGCTGGGATTGTGCGTTTATTTTCTTCGGATAAGGTTACAGTTCCTTATGAGATTATTCATCAGACTTTAGATGATAAGAATTTCGATACATTAGACCAAGAAATTACTCGAGCTAAAGCTGTGTTAGTGGGCCCAGGTCTTGGCCGTATAAAAACAGATATAATCGTTCAGCATCTACTTAAAGTTAGTAAACCACTAGTCATCGATGCAGATGCTTTATATTCTTTAGCCAAACATCCTTCTTGGAAAATCCCTTCTTCTTGCATTTTAACCCCTCATAAGCAGGAAATGAAAAGGTTGCTCGGATTAGATACAAAACAAGAAATAGACTGGTTGTCTTTATGTCAAAATTATGTAGATGAAAAACAAACGACACTTGTTCTAAAAGGGGCTCCCACTTTTATCTTTGCTTCAAGCCACTTGCCTTTGATCATCACTCAAGGAGATCCAGCTCTTGCAACAGCTGGAAGCGGAGATGTATTAACAGGTGTAATTGCAGCTCTTCTCTGCCATCGATTAACTCCTCGCTATGCTGCCGCTTTAGGTTGCTTTATTCATGCAATAGCAGGAGAAAAAGCAGCTAAAGATTTGACTTCATATGGTGTTATAGCAGCGGACCTTTTAGGTTATTTGCCAAAAGCTCTATCTTTAGTGGCAGATGCCGCCTCTTTAGAAGAATTATAAGGTTGCCAACCTAAATATGAAGAGGAACTAAAGGGTCTTCTTATTAAAAAAATTCATGTTATAAATCCGTAACCTATTGAGTTCTCTAATTGCACACAAGGGGAATATAAATTTTCTTTCTTCTTATCCTTTCATAAGCTCTCCGAACCGATATTTCGCTTGCGAAATAAAAGGCGTTTTTAAAGTCTTGGACAGCAAAGTTTAATGCGGGAGAAG
>DASZIJ010000098.1:0-5830 GCA_035949155.1 Candidatus Rhabdochlamydia sp.
AAATAGGCCGTAGTTTTTTCATAAACCCTCTGTTTTTAATGGATTATAGATTACAAAATTAAATTGATCTATCATTTTATCCTAAAAATAAGAATGGCTAGATTCTTAGCTTTTCAATTTTTCCCATATATAGTATCCTGATTGTCAACAAATTAGGAGTTTATATTCATGCGGTTATTAAGTGTAATTTTTGGAATTATTTGCCTTTCTGGTTGTTACCAAATGCGTGGTGATGAGGATTTGCGCACAATACCAGTAACAAATAATCCCAATATTGTACCAAATAAAAGTGGATTCCCTCCCTTTCCTTCAATGTGATTGATTTATTTATTTTAGTTGCGCTAGTTTAAGTTTTAATGAAAAAAAATCTATGAAAAAGCAAACTGTAGTTACATACAATTTTTTTCCAAGTAATTTAGAAAAAGAGCTTGCCTTACTCGGTAAGGACAAGCTTCTTTTTGTGCTTGAGCAAATGCTTTTGATACGCAATTTTGAAACACGAGCTGAAGGAGCTTACCTGCAAGGTAAAATTGGTGGTTTCTTTCATTCTTACATTGGCCAAGAAGCAGTTCAAACAGCTGCTGTTTTTGCAATGGGGAAAGATCAGTGGTGGGCCACTTCTTATCGTTGTCATGCCTTGGCTCTACTATTAGGAGCTACTCCTAATAAATTAATGGCAGAGTTACTAGGCCGCAGTAATGGTAATGCAAAGGGGCGTGGTGGTTCGATGCATTTTTTTACAGAGCAGCTTTTAGGAGGGTTTGGAATTGTAGGGGGACAAATTCCTATTTCAACAGGCGCTGCTTTTAGCATTAAATATAAACAAAAAAATGCTTGGAAATCCCCAGATTCCCAACAGGTTTCTGTATGCTTTTTTGGAGAGGGGGCAGTAGCTCAAGGCTCTTTTCATGAATCATTGAACTTAGCATCTTTGTGGGATCTTCCTTGTATATATGTGATTGAAAATAATCATTGGGGTATGGGGACCCATGTAGCAAGAGCTCTTTGTTTAGAACCGATTGCAGAGACAAAGGCGCCGAGTTTTAACATGAAGGGGTATACTTTAGATGGTATGGATTTTTTTAACTGCTATGCAGGTTTTTCTGCAGCATTTGAAGAGGTCAAAAAAACATCTCGTCCTGTTTTAATCGAGGTGATTACGGAAAGATTTAAAGGGCATTCCATTTCAGATCCTGCCTTGTATCGCAGTAAAGATGAATTAAAAAATCGTATGCAAAAAGATCCTATTCTTTTGTTAATGCAAGCTATGCAAAAAGCAAACATGATCACAGAGAGTGAATATCAAGCTCTTAATCAAAAACAGAAAGAAATTGCAATAGAGGCTTTAAAATATGCGGATCAAAGTCCTTGGCCTGATCCAGCGACGCTAGAGCAAGATGTATTTGCTCCATCAGAAGAGAGTAAAACATGAGCATGCAACTAACAGAAATGAGAGAAGCACTGCGGCAAGCCCTTGATGAAGAGATGCAGAAAGATCCACGTGTTTTTATCATGGGGGAGGAAGTCGCAGAATATAACGGAGCTTATAAAGTTACTAAAGGGATGTTAGAAAAATGGGGTCCTAATCGAGTAATAGATACTCCTATTTCAGAGCTTGGCTTCTCTGGACTTGCTATTGGAGCTGCAATGACCGGGTTAAAACCTGTGGTTGAGTTTATGAGCTTTAACTTCTCTTTTGTAGCTTTTGATCAAATCATATCTAATGCCATCAAAATGTATTATATGTCAGGCAGTAGGTTTTCCGTGCCCATTGTTTTCCGTGGCCCTAATGGTGCAGCAGCACAGGTTTCTTCACAGCATTCGCATTGTGTAGAAGCTCTCTATGCTAATTTCCCTGGATTGATTGTCATTGCTCCTAGTAATCCTTATGATGCAAAAGGTCTTTTAAAATCAGCCATTCGCCAGAACAACCCCGTACTCTTCTTAGAAAACGAGCTTTCCTATGGGGATAAAATGGAAATCCCCGCAGAAGAGTACCTAGTGCCAATTGGAAAAGCACGAATTGTTAGAGAAGGGAGTCATGTCACATTAATATCGCATAGCCGGATGGTTTTGCTTTGTGAGGAAGCTGCAAAAGAATTGCAAACCCAAGGGATTCAAGTAGAACTCATCGATTTAAGAACCATTAAGCCTCTTGATATCGATACTATTGCAATTTCTGTACGTAAAACCCATTTCTGTGTTCTTGTAGAAGAGGGGCATATATTTGGAGGAATTTCGGCAGAAGTGGGTTTTCAGGTTATAGAGCATTGTTTTGATGATCTCGATGCCCCTCTTATAAGGATTGCGCAAAAAGAAACCCCTATGCCTTATTCTAAGGTATTGGAAAAGCAGACTATGCCCACTAAAGAGCAGATTATCGAAGCGGTGCAAAAAGTTTTAGCTTAAAGGAGTATCTATGCCATTTACTGTGACCATGCCAAAATTATCTCCTACAATGGAAGAGGGAAATATTGTAAAGTGGCTTAAGAAAGAAGGCACATATGTCAAGGCAGGTGATGCTTTCATCGAAATAGCAACAGATAAATCTACAGTAGAGCACGCTGCTTTAGATGAAGGATGGTTGCGTAAGATTTTGGTTCAAGAAGGCCAGTCGGCACAGGTAAATCAGGCGATTGCCATTTTCACCGAACAAGAAAATGAAAGCATAGAAGGATATCAACCAGAAGGAATTTCTCCTGTCCAAGAATCAGCTCCTCAAGAACCCAAAAAACAATTAATTTCAAATACAGAAGAGACTTTAGAATCTACAACTAGAATAAAAGCATCTCCTTTAGCTCGCAAGGTTGCAAAAAAACAAGGATTGAATTTAAATCTTGTTAAGGGTTCAGGACCAAAAGGTAGAATTATGAGTCGAGATCTTGTCTTTGCATCATCGGGTGCTACTATGAAGCAGCAAGAACTTCCTAAAAGAGCTGCTGGAGAGTTTGAAGAAGAGACTTTATCTCCCATGCGCAAAGTGATTGCTCAACGTCTGCAAGATGCAAAAAGTTTTATTCCTCACTTTTATTGCGCACAAGAAGTGCAAATGGATAAAATTGTCTCTTTAAGAGAAGAGTTAATTTCTTTAGGCATTAAACTCTCTTTTAACGATTTCATCTTGCGCGCTACCGCTTTAGCCTTAAGAGAGCACCCTCATGTAAATTCTGGGTTTAATCCCGAATCTCGTACAATTATGCGTTTTAAGACCATTGATATAGCAATAGCTGTGAGTATACCTGATGGGCTAATTACGCCAATTGTTCGCTTAGCCGATTATAAAAATCTACAAGAGCTTTCTAAAGAAGTAAAAGAGCTAGCTGCAAAAGCGCAGACAAATAAACTAAAAAGGGAAGAATATGAAGGCGGCTCATTTACCATTTCTAATTTAGGGATGTATGGCATTTCAGAATTTGTAGCCATTATTAATCCACCTCAAGCGGCTATTCTAGCTGTAGGAGCGGTTGAGGAAAAACCTATTGTAGTAGATAAAAAAATAGTAATAGGTAAGACATTAAAACTGAACCTATCCGCGGACCATCGAGTATTAGATGGAGTGGATGCAGCTAAGTTTTTAAAAACACTACAAAAGTATTTAGAAGCGCCATCTAGGCTTCTTCTATAGCCACATTTTACGCTTAAAAAACCATAGAAAAAGTAAACTAAATCCAAAGATTAAAGATAAGATAATGGCAAAAGCATGCATGTTATCTGCAAAAGGCAGCGCTATGTTCATCCCGTAAACACTACTTACAATAGTGGGGATATTGAAGATAATAGTTAGTGCGGTTAATAGCTTAATTGTTTTGTGTAAATTATTTGTGAAAATGATCTGATAAGAATCTCTTAAACTTCTAATGCTTTTTAAAGCAATTTCGCAAATGGTTTCTGATTGTTTTAAAGAATGGAATACATCTTCTAAAAGAGCTTGGTCTTTATCTTGTAGAGGAATGTATTTTCCAGATGGAAGTTCTTTTAATACCAATTCCATCGGCTCTAGGCTAGAGAGATATTGATTCAGAATCTCTTCCTGACGAGTTAATATAGTGATATCATCGCTATCTACACTGATGATTTCCTTTTCCTGCATTAAGACGTAATAACGCACCTTTCTGATTTGCATAGTGAATTCTTGAATCACACGCATACATAGATGAATGACTAATTTAGAGCGTTGTGTTGTAGCAAACGTATTTGGTTTATTCAAAAAGCCTCGTAATATACCATTTTTTTGAGGACTAATGGTAATAAAATAGCAAGGGGTGACAATCATGGTTAGAGTTTCTGTGTATAAACCAACAGCATTGTCTAGCTCAATAGGACAACGAGAAAAGATCAGTACATTATTTTTGATATGATCGATACGAGGGATTTCATAACGATCAAGGCTATCTTGAAGATCGCTATATTCCAGTCCAATTAACTGACCTATCTGATCTAAATCAGCAGCTAACGCTTCTTCTAAATGAATCCAGCATCCATCTTTAATAGAGGAAATCCGAATAAAAGTTTCGTCTTTTGTTGTTTTAAAGAAATATTCGATCATTTTGCCATAGCTTTGTCTATTTAGTTTAAGCTATGGCAAAATGCAGAATTTAAGTGCAATACTAAAAAAAATGTTTAATGTGTATTAATAAGCATTTCTAATGTTGTCTTACCAGTATATGTGGTTCCCCAAGATTCCTTTCCTAAAGAATAACCAAACCATTCCGTTCGAGTTGCAGAGTGAGTAGGATCTTTTTTATTATATACAGAGAAGCCTCTTGCTGCTTCTTCTGGAGAATATACGGCAAAAAGACTGTAATATAAGCTATTATCTTGTTCATATAGAACATCTACTCGTTTTTCTACCTCTGCGTGGTTTTCCATATACCTGTAATAAAGAACAGATACAAATACAATAAATGCTTTAGCAAAACTTTCAATGGCAGATGCAACAGCCCATAATCTAGAAAAGATCTGAATAGAAGGATCTTTTGCTATTTGTTGAGGGCTCAATTTATTATGATAGTGAAAATACCAACGCTCAAAAGCTACTTGGCCTCGTAAAAATCCTCCAGCTTGAACAAAAGAACTTGCTGTGCCTGCAGCTCTATTTAAAATACTGCTCATAAGTTTCTCTCCTTTTAAAGAACTTAAAAAGGATATTTTACATGAATTTATTTTAAAAAACAATATAAAATAGTTTTTAAGTTAACTAAAGGAGGTTTGAATTTATTAACAATAAATATGTAAAAAGTTAATATGCATTTTTATATTGCGTAATATTAATTTACCTTTAACCTGAGTTTTGGGTTTTTATCCAATAAGAATCACAATCTAAAATACTGATAACAAATGATTTGTCTAGTTCTAACTCATTTAGAACCTAATATCTTTCCACCTAGATTTTTCTCATTTGTTCAAACTATTGCAAAATTCATAACTTAAGACGGCACGATGAATACCTATCTATTTTAAAATCAAAGAGAAAAACCCAAGACACAGGTTAAAATCTCTGTACAGGACAATTTTTTAGGGGAGAGCTAAAAAGAATAGCCCGCAAATATGACCAGAGATCTGGCATAATACTTCCGGAAATCACTCTAAGAGGTATTATGAAACATATTTGCGAACTGAAAAATATTTTAGCAAAACATTTTGATTGGAACAAGTCTAGATTAACCGTATTAGCCAATGTATTAATAAGAGGCCCATTCAATAGAGAAGTGCGACAAATAGATTAAAATTTAAAGTGGTCAGAGATGGCTGCAACTTCTATGGTGTTTTTAAGACAAAAAAATACCAAAGGAGGAGCAAATGCCCAAGGGCTACCATCATCTAACCAGAG
>DASZIJ010000099.1:0-16673 GCA_035949155.1 Candidatus Rhabdochlamydia sp.
AACTACCGAAGCAGAGCTACTCAAAATTATAGGAAGAGATAAAATTATTCATAAAGCATATACCGCTCTTAATCAGCATTATTGGACTGAAAATGAACTTAGAGCTTATGAAGCAATGAAACGCGAGAGGATGGATCAAAAGGCCATTCTAGAATACAAAATCGATGAAGGAAAAGCTATAGGTGAAGCTATAGGCATTGAAAAAGGTATTGAAAAAGAAAAAATACAAACAGCAAAACGTCTATTACAGACAGGCTGTGGAATTGACCTAATCGTTCAGGCTACTGATTTACCTAAAGAACAAATAGAAGCTTTAAGAAAATACATCATAGAAGGACCTTCAGCAGTCAATTTCTAACCAGGTTTTAAATCAAGAAACTAAGATCAAGGATAAAACATGGCATTTTCCAGATATTTAGACCCAAAAAACGATATCGCTTTTAAGAAGATCTTTGGTTCAGAAAAGAATAAAGATATTCTCATCCATTTTTTAAATGACATCCTAAGTTCCTTTAAAAAAAACCATATCGTAGATGTAGAGTTTTTACCCACCATTTTAAACCCTGAAACTGCTAAACAAAAACTCAGCATTGTAGATGCTTTATGCAAAGATGAAAATGGAGCAAAATACATTATTGAAATGCAAGTGGACTACTATAAAGAATTCGAAAAAAGGGCACAACACTATGCTGCTAGGATTTATAGTGAGCAAGCAAAAGCAGGATCGAAATATCACAACCTTAAGCAAGTCATTTTTATAGCCATTGCTGACTATGTCATTTTCCCTAAAAAATCTCATTACAAATCAGATCACATCATATTAGATAAAGCAACCTATGAACACGATCTTAAAGATCTGTACTTTACCTTTATCGAATTGCCTAAATTTAAAAAAAGCAAAGAGGAGCTCACCTCCATAGAAGAAAAATGGTGCTACTTTTTTAAACATGCCCATGAAACCACAAAAGCAGATTTAAAGAAGATTATCGGAAATGACAGCATTATTAAAAAAGCATACACCGCTCTTAACCAATTTTATTGGAACGAGAATGAACTCAGAGATTACGAAGATATGAACCGTGTTATCATGGACAACATGGCTATTCTAGACCATAAAACAGATGAAGGGAAAGCTATAGGTAAAGCTGAAGGTAGAATTGAGGGTGAAGCTATAGGCATTGAAAAAGAAAAAATACAAACAGCAAAACGTCTATTACAGACAGGCTGTGGAATGGACCTAATCGTTCAGGCTACTGATTTACCTAGAGAACAAATAGAAGCTTTAAGAAAATACATCATAGAAGGGCCTTCAGCAGTCAATTTCTAACCAGGTTTTAAATCAAGAAACTAAGATCAAGGATAAAGTATGGCATTTTCCAGATATTTAGATCCAAAAAACGATATCGCTTTTAAGAAGATCTTTGGCTCAGAAAAAAACAAAGACATTCTCATCCATTTTTTAAATGATATTCTCCGCTCCTTTAAAAAAAATCATATCGTAGATGTAGAGTTTTTACCCACCATTTTAAACCCCGAGATTGAAAGACAAAAACTCAGCATTGTAGATGTTTTATGCAAAGATAAGGAAGGAGCTAAATACATCATTGAAATGCAAGTAGACTACTCTAAAGAATTCCAAAAGAGAGCGCAGCACTATGCTGCTAGGATTTATAGTGAACAAGCAAAAGTAGGATCAAAATATCAAAATCTTAAGGAAGTCATTTTTATAGCCATTGCTGACTATGTCATTTTCCCTAAAAAGTCTCATTACAAATCAGATCACATCATATTAGATAAAACAACCTATGAACATGATCTTAAAGATTTCTACTTTACCTTTATCGAGCTACCTAAATTTAAAAAAAGCAAAGAAGAGCTCACTTCCATAGAAGAAAAATGGTGTTACTTTTTTAAACATGCCCATGAAACCACAAAAGCAGATTTAAAGAAGATTGTAGGAAATGACAGCATTATTAAAAGAGCATACACCGCTCTGAACCAATTTTATTGGAACGAGAATGAACTCAGAGATTACGAAGATATGAATCGTGTTATTATGGATAACACGGCTATTTTGGAACATAAAATGGATGTAGGTGAAGCTAGAGGAGTAAAGAAAGGTGTTAAGAAGGGTATGAAAAAAGGTCTGAAGAAAGGGGAAGCTATAGGTATTGAAAAAGGTATTGAAAAAGAAAAAATACAAACAGCAAAACGTCTATTACAGACAGGCTGTGGAATTGACCTAATCGTTCAGGCTACTGATTTACCTAAAGAACAAATAGAAGCTTTAAGAAAATACATCATAGAAGGGCCTTCAGTAGTCAATTTTTAGTATGTTTTTTCATAAGAATTTAATCCTTTTTGTAGAGCATCTACATCGGATTGGGTAATGCCTTTGATTTGCAGAAGGTCTTGGGTAGATGCTTTTTTGATTCTTTCTATGCTACCAAAATGAGTAAGAAGTTGCATGATCCTTTGCAAGAGGAAAAGCAACTTAAGGAACGCCTTCAAAGATTGTGAGATGAAAAGGCAAACTAATTCTGCTTATGTAAAATTCTTTGAGTTTTTAAGATAAAAAGCTCCACAGAGTTAAGAGATAAATTTATTTTTCCAAGTATTTTGTTGATCTAAAAAAAATTCTACTAAAATGCAATTATTAACCTTTTGACTGCCTTCCAATTGCAAAAGATGATAAAGAGCCCAATAGGTACCCCCGTGAGCAATCAGAAGAAGGGGATCTTCCTGTTGAAATGCTTGTTTAAGACCTCGTTCTACTTGATCAATGAATTCTTGGATCAATTCCCATTCTTTAATCGTTAAAGAGCGGAATTCTGATGCATGAAAGAGGCGCCAAAGTGCACTTGGGCATTCTCGAAGATCTTCTAAGATTATATCTTTGAACGTTTTATTTTTTAAAACAATTTCTTTGGTCTGCTGAACTCTAAGCAAAGGGCTAGAACAAACGGTAGTAATAGGTAAATGAGCAAGAATAGATTGAATTTCTAATGCTTGTTTAATGCCCTTTTCATTAAGCTGAACTTTATCTGGATCATCATAAAACTGATAAACACCGTGATCTGTTTGAGCATGTCGCAGAAAATAGAAAGAGGTTTTACGAATAGGAAATTTCATAATTTATTTGTAATTTTTGGAAGATTTTCGATGATCTTCCTGGTAGTTACGGAAACTCAATGTGACCCATTCGCAGCCGGCCATCCCAAAACCTGTAGCAATAACCGGATCCCAACTTTTTACATATATTGCATATATACTGGGAATTATATATATCCTAAACCGTAAACGCCAAAAGGGGGCAGAAGCTGGATATTTTTCTTTAAAATAAGTATGAATGTAACCGCTGATCAAATAGGCTAGAAAAATGGCTACTAAATCCCAGCGATATTCTTGGAGAAATTGCCCTCGGAAAAAAAAGGCTGACAAAAGCATAATAACTCCTGCCAATGCGTGATTTGGGTATTCCAATTTGACACGCCAAAACCAATACAGAACATGTGCTACATATGTAAGACCGCTAAGAGGGGATAAAAATAGTATGCCTATTCCGGCTAATCCCCAAATATATCCAGAAAGAATGCCTGCGCCTTTAAAATGCTCTTTCAGACCATGTTCATTGACCAGATCAGCGTACTTAGCGGTTATTCCCAAGATGAAGGAACAGGTTGCGAGTATAATTTGATTTAAGTGCATAGTTCTTTATTTTGAATGGCTAAGCGGTAGCCGTCGTTAAAAAGCGTATTGGAAAGAGAAAGAGGGCTAAAAAGCACAGCTTGTTGTTCATTAGGGATGATCCCAGAATCTCGCACAAGCTCACCCCAATGACGAAAAAAGGAAGAGGTAAAATTTGTATCAAGTTGCAATTTACCAATCGAATTGTATCCTCCATAGTGATAGAGAGTAAAATCTGGCATGACTGAGATTGATAACATTTCTTTAACAGCCTGTATAGAAAGGATGTTTTCTTGCTCAGGGTTATAACTTAAGGGGTCTAAAGAAGAGTTTAAAGACTGTATTCCATATACAAAATTTGTGTAGACATTACCTGGTCCAAATATATTAACAGCTCTTTCTAGAGCTTTTATGATTTTTTCATAGCCATAGCTAGCTTTTCCAGGGCATACAATACGAAAATGAGTTGGTTCAAAAACCTCTAATGGAAAATTAATTTTTGTAAATCCTCTTTCTCGAAGAAGTGAAATTTTGGATAAATCATCCGGTGGCATTAAAGTGGCGAGCACTTGTTCTGCTTTTTGGAAAATAGGATCTTTTTGAAGCCGTTCTCCAATTTTGGCAAAATAATCAACTGTAAAATCATAGCTATGAATGTTACCGGTTGTAATAGCAATAAATCGTAAACGATCTTCGTTTCTCAATGCAGTTAAAATTGAATGTTCAATAACATCAAGGTTTTTAAAGATTTTTGGGTATTCTACTTCTTTTTTAAAGGTAGGAAGGATTTCGCAAAAGCGACATTGAGTTCCTTGCTGAAAATAGAAACAATAATTACTAGGGGTAATACCTAGTAAATCAGAACCAAGAAATGAGCAAATAGAAGAGATAGGTAATCCAGAAACAACAGAGTTAGCAAAACTAGGAAGCAAGACAAAATCTGTGGGAATGGCTTCACCAGTTACTTCATTGCGGATTTGATAACCCAAGGAATTAGATTCAAGAATAAATGGTGAATTTGATTGATAGCGAACCCGAGTAATGATTTGATTAGGAAGAACTAAATCATCTGGAATAGGTTGAGAGCATTTTTCACTTGAATGAGCGTAAAGGTGAATTTTTTTTAACACAATTGAAGGTGGAAGATTGATATTAGAGGCAATACGGCATCCATTAGATAAAAGATCAACCTTCCAGTTAAAAGTAGATTCTAAGCTAAACATATTTAGACCTTAAAATAATTATTTATGTAAAATAACACTGAGTAAGATTGTGGTAAATAATTTTTTTAACTGTTATGACCTTATATTTAGGAATGTCGTAATTGTGCTTAAGAAAAGGTTGTAAAATCATGGCTTAAAGAAAATATGGATGAGAGATTAATTCTTATTTTCTACTAAAAAGTATTAGAAAAAACCATAGGTTATACTGCTTGTTTATTCTCTGTAATGTTTACCGTGTTTTTCTAATGCTTATATTAGAGAGGATTTTTTGTCATTCCGCAAATCGAGTAGGCGTCATTAAAATTTCATTGAGTTCCTTTTCTTTTTTGTGAACTTGAATAGTTGAAGAAAGAAGAAAACGATTGGTATTGCTCCAATTGTGAGATAATACCTTCCAGCAAGGGACATGAGGGTGATAGGGAGGTAAGAGTTGGTTTTCATTAATGCTTCCCAAAACAGAAGAAAAACGACAATCAAGAGAAAGGCGAAATTGTTCATCTTCATTTATACTTGATCGATGAAGAGTTAAAGAATGCATTATAAGGAGGTCACCTAATCGATAATGAGCCTTATGCCACAAGAATCCAGTTAAATGCTCTTTAATTGCACTACATCCAAAGCGTCCTTCATCATTTTGGTGGGTAGGAAATAATCCTTGTTTATGTGTTCGTGAAGCTACTTGTAGGCCACCTTGTTCAGGAAGATAATCTCCTAGAGGAATCCATGCTGTGAAAGTATCGCGTTCTCCTTTAACATAAAATAAGTCTTGGTGTGGGGGTACTAGATCTTTAGGATTGAGAGAATAGGGATAGGTAATTCTCACCATTTTTTGAGGATGACAGAAGACAGGATTCCCTAATAATGCGCTTAAAAGCCAGTTTAAAGGGGGATGCTCTGAAAGTTCATGTAAAAGCTCTTCTTGCATTAGTCGACTCATACATTGGTAGAAAGAATGAGAGTTAATTCGCCGCACTGGTTCTATTGCAAGGAATTTTTCTTTTTCCGATTTCCCCCATCCTTCTAATTGTAGGATGTGTATAACTCGATTCCTTACTTGTTTGATTAAATCTATTGGGAAAAATGATCGAATGAAGAGATATCCTTGCTCCCGAAATTCTGTCTGTAAATTTAGCACAGGCTCAAAGATTGTAAATTCTTTCAAATTATGCATAAACACTTTTCTCTTTTTTGATTCTTAGGAGAACATTGCAGAATGGATTAGTAATTTTACATTTTAATATTAAGGACATTTTCTTCAGATGACGTAATTTTGAACTTTTTCTGTTGATCTAATTGATCTAAGCGAATCTGAATATGATCGCAAAGTTGATGTAAAACTTCTCTGGGAGAAATGGTATTATTTAAGTTAAAAGTTTGCACAGGGTCTCGAAGATTCATTGTAGAAATAATTTCATCTTTATTTTCTCTAAACATTTTTAAACGACGTTTAATCTTTCGATCCATATCTTCAGAACGTTGTTCTAGTTTTATCATCTTACCTTTACTTGCATCAATGGGGCAATACCCAGGCCAGAGATTTTCATCAAATTGTCGTACTTGATGACCACAGTTAGAACAAATGGATCTTCTTGGAAGTCGTTCCCAAATATCTGCTTCCGAGACATTCATAAAAAGGGGCACATGAAAGTCATTTGTTTTTAGAAGAACCTTACGCATTATATCTCCTTGCTTCTTGGTTCTTGGAAATCCATCTAGAATGAATCCTTGGTTACAGTCTTCTTCTGCTAATCGCTTAGCTATCATTCCAATTGGCACTTCATCAGGTAAATAATCAGGGTAGTAATGCTCATCGTAATTTTGAATGATCCAGCCCAGCTTTGATTTTTCTCTGAATTCATCCCTAAATAAATCTCCTATAGAGATGGTTGGAATGCCAAATAATTTAGATAACATTTCTCCTTGTGTACCTTTTCCAGATCCAGAAGTTCCAATCAAATTAAGGGAAAAACGTTGCTCATTATTAAAGATTAAAGTTCTATTCCCTTTGCATAAGATAAGAGCTGCTAAGTCTTGAATTTGCTGTCCAGATGTTACTGGATTAATTTTTTGCCAAATACGATCGCTATATAAAATATCAAAAGCCTCATCTTGACTTTTTAAAAGAGGCATTAGTTTAAATGCGTAAAGCGAAATCCATTCATAAGCTAAATGTTCTTTAGGATTGAGCAGGACTATTGGTCTTTCTTTTATTTCAGCATAATATATGTGCATGATATAATCACATCCAGGAACTCTTGCATAACGATGACCTTGATAAACGACTTCACCAGGAGTAAGCTCAATTTGAGTTTCTTCTTTTAATTCACGTAAAACTGCTTGTAAAGGTTTTTCTCCCCTTTCCATTTTCCCTCCTGGAGTACCCCAGATATTGGGCTGATCTTCTTTATGACACCGTTTTAGTAATAAAAGATGTTTATCATGTTCTAAAAAAATAGTTGAAATTTGGGTCTTAGGTTTGAACTCCGGAAATACATTAGCTGAAGTAGCCAAAATGGGTGTCATAAAGAGCTTCCTTGAATTGATTTTTGAAGAGAAGTTTGGTAGAACATTTTAGTGGTTTTCATAGCAAGAGCGGATAGCTTCTGCTCTAAAGATGCCCAAATAACTGTATTAAAAAAGACAAAGGCAGAAAATGTCATTATTTTATTACATAGGAAATATTTTGATGAAGTTAGAAGCTAGTTCAAAAGCTTGAAAAAACCAGACAGTGAACTCTTCTCGGCTTTTCTCAGGCAATCGATGGAGGATCTCCACATCTACCCATTTATAGTTTTGAACTTCCTGAGGATTGGGTCGAATAAAGCGTGGATTGTGTAAGCCAACAAAGATATGATCAATTTCATGTTCCATCATTTCATTACCAACATTAGCCTTATAATAAAATGAACCGATTAGATTAAGCTTACAAGAAAATCCCATCTCCATTTTTAGTCTATTTTTAGCAGTTTGTTCAAGAGGAGTGGCCTTTTCAGCATGGCTACAACAAGTATTGGTCCATAGCCCTCCCGAATGATACTTTTTTAAAGCTCTCTGATGAAGAAGTAATTGAAAAGAGGAATTAAAATGACGGAAAAGAAAAACAGAAAAGGCGCGATGTAAGATTCCCTTGCGATGAGCTTCATATTTTTCAATTAGACCAAGAGGCTGGTCTAATTGATTAACTCTTAGAACAAACCGGGATTCGTTTGCAGCAACCATTATCTCATTTCCTTAACTCTAAAATCAAAAAATACCGAATGCATTATAAATATTTTTACTTAATTAGTGCAAGGAAAATTTTAAGGATGTTTATTAGATAACTTATTTTGCTAGCTTGGATTTAACCCTTTTTGTAGGGCATCTACATCGGATTTGGTAACGCCTTTGATTTGCAGAAGATCTTGGACAGAGGCTTTTTTGATTCTTTCTATGCTACCAAAATGAGTAAGAAGTCGTTTTTTTTTGACTGGGCCAATACCAGGTATGTTGTCTAATGCACTAGAAATAAGTCTTTTTTTACGTCTTTTTTGATGGAAAGCAATTGTTTTACGATGGCTCTCATCGCGGATTTTTTGTAAGAGCAATAATAGAAAAGATCTAGGATTAAGTAATATGGGGTCGTGATTATCAGGAAGATAGATTTTTTCTTGACTCATTCCTTTATCATGACGAGAGGCTTCTTTAGCTAGTGCAATTAGATCTATAGAAGCTATATCGAGTTTTTTAAAGACTTCCAACGCTATGGTTAGGTGCCCTTTCCCTCCATCAAGGATGATTAAATCAGGAAGATCATCCGCTGCTTTAGCGCGGGATAGGTGACGAAAAAGAGCTTCTTGCATGGAGGCGTAGTCATCTCCTGTATGCTGGATTTTCATTTTATAGAGTCTTGTGTATTTGGTGTCCTTAACTCCATCTGTGAAAGCGATCACAGAGGCCACAGAATCACTGCCTGCCAAGTGAGAGGTATCAAAACACTCAATTCTTTTAGGATAGCGATTAAGCTGCAGGGTATCTTGCAGATCAAGCAACATTTTTTCCTTGAGGAGCTTTTCGTCTTTTTCCTGTTTAAAGGTGCTTTTGGCATTTTCTTGTGCTAATTTTAATAGGGTCAATTTTTCTCCTCTTTTAGGAAAAAATAATTGGATTTTACAGGTGCTTTTAAGAACCTCTATCAAAGCCAAAGAGGGTTGAATAGGCGTTAGTATTTCTTGCGGAGGATTTTTACTATTTTGATAGTGCTGTAGAATAAAAGAAGTAAGTAATTCGTCATCATCTTCGATAACATGAGAAAATGCATAATGCATAGAGCCGGTTAATTTTCCTTGGCGCAAAAATAAGATAAAAAGGATTACTTCATCTGCTTGACGATAGATTCCTATAGCATCAGTAGATTCTATATGATAGCTAGCTGTAGAGGATTGCAAGACATGTTCGAGATGGCGAATGGTTTTAAGTAGAGAAGCGGCTTTTTCAAATTGCAGATGATCAGAAGCCTGTTGCATTTGTGCATAGAGCTCAGGAAGAATGTCTTGATTTTTTCCTTTTAAAAAATAGATCACTTTCTGTACTTGCTCATCATATTGCTCTTTAGTGCATAAACTAACGCAAGGAGCAAGACAGCGGTTCATTTCATAGAGCAAGCAAGGCCTGGTGCGTTTCTTAAGCTCAGTATCGGAACATTGACGCAAGCGGAATAATTTATTTAATAATTCGTAAATTTCTCTTGCTGCAATAGCGCTTGTGTAAGGTCCAAAATAAAGGCCTTTATCTTTTATAGCTCCTTTATAGCGCATAAGGCGTAGCATAGGCCATGGATGATCTATATTGATACATAGACTGATAAAGGTTTTATCATCTTTGAGCAGCACATTAAATTTAGGCTTATGTTGCTTGATCAAAGTATTTTCTAAAAGCAGGGCTTCTTTTTCAGAAAAAACTACAATTGTATCGATTTGTGCAATTTGTGCGATCAAAAGCGGAATCATGGCTCTGGTATCGCTAAGAGAAAAATATTGTTTTAAACGATTTTTAAGTAATTTAGCTTTCCCAATATAGATTACCTTGCCTGCTTTATCTTTCATCAGATAGACACCAGGTTGCATAGGAAATGCATCAAGTTGTTTAAGATCAAAAACCATTATTTTACTCTTTCTTTCCAATCAATGAGTTTTTGTAGAGCAGCTAGAGGAGTTAGATTATTTGGGTCTATTTCTTTAAGTTCTCCTAAAATATCTGGTTTATTTTCTGCCTCTGCATTGATAAAAAGGCAGAGTTGTTTTTCTGCTTTAGGTTTAGTCATAGATGTTTGTTCTAGGCCTTTTAGCATTTGTTGTGCGCGTTTGATTACGAAGTAGGGCAACCCTGCTAAGCGAGCTACATGAATGCCATAACTTTTGTCCGTACCTCCTTTTATGACTTTATGTAAAAATACAATTTTATTTTCAGATTCATGGGCAGAGACGCTATAATTTACAGCGCCAGGAATCTTTTGCTCTAATTCGGTTAATTCCCAGAAATGAGTAGCGAATAAAGTTTTAGCTTGTTTACCAGATTGCGTTAATAGGTATTCAGCAACAGACCATGCAATTGAAATTCCATCATATGTACTAGTCCCTCTGCCAATTTCATCTAAAATCACTAAAGAACGATCTGTTACATTGTTGAGGATATTTGCGGTTTCTGTCATTTCCACCATAAAAGTCGAGAGTCCTTTTGCTAAGTCATCACTTGCTCCAATCCGACTAAAAACCTTATCAATAATACCGATGGTGGCGTTCTTAGCAGGGACAAAACTACCCATTTGTGCAAGAATTGCAATCAGTGCTACCTGACGGATAAATGTCGATTTACCCGCCATATTGGGCCCTGTAATTAAGTGTAATCGATGACTTGTGGCATTTAAAAGAACATCATTGGGTATAAACAGCTCTTTCTTCATAACCGTTTCAATCACTGGATGACGACCTTCTTCAATGTGAAATAGATCGCTGGAATTGACAGTAGGCTTTATATATTTCTGGAGTTTTGCTATCTGTGCCAATGAACAAATCACATCGATTTCAGCAATGGCGCGTGCAATGAGATAAATCAAAGAGGCATATTCTGCGATTTGTTTTTTTAATTGCGTAAATAATGCATATTCCAAGGCACAAATACGCTCTTCTATATGGAGTATTTTATGTTCATATTCTTTTAATTCTAAGGTTGTAAAGCGCTCTGCATTCACTAAGGTTTGTCTTCTTTGAAAAGAAGAGGGAATTTTTTCTGTTTTTCCACGATTTAATTCAATAAAAAAGCCAAAAGCTTTTGTATATCCTACTTTGAGATTTTTAATTTGAGTTTCTTGCCTTAATTGTGTTTGATATTGAGCTATCCAATTATGCGAGTCTTGTTTGATGGATTGTAAATGATCAAGCTCTTCTGAAAAACCTATGCGAAATATTTCGGCTTCTTTCAATTTTAAAGGGGGTGTATCTATAAGCGCTTTTTGCAAGAGTTGCACAAGATTGGAAACATCTTTTAAATTTGTTTTATTTTTAGTAATCAAGCGGCTAGAGAAATGATTTTCAAAAATATGGAAAATAGGTGCGATTTGTTCTAAAGAAAGGCGGAAGACTCCCAAATCACGCGGGGTTGCATAATCGGTTTCAATGCGCATAATCAGACGTTCTAAATCGCGAATTTCTTTTAAATGCTCTAGGACTTGTTCACTGAAGTGCCATTTTGATAAAAATTCCTCAATACCATCTTGTCTTTGTTGAATTTCAGCTAGGTCCAATAAAGGATGTGCAAGCCAGTACTTAAGCAGGCGTCCACCCATTGGAGTTAGGGTATAATCAATAACTTGCAACAAGGTATGAGAAGAATCAATATCTTGGATCGATTGAAAAAGCTCTAGATGTCTTTGAGTGGTTCGATCTAGCAGCATATAACAAGAAGAGTGCTCTTTTTTTATACTCTTAATATGTTGAATGGGAAGATTTAATTCATCTTGCACATAATGTAAAATAGCACCAGCAGCGTTAATGGCAGCAACCATACCTGTTAATCCAAAACCATCTAAGCTACCAATCTGAAAATGCCTCAAAAGCACATCACAAGCATGTTTATGTTCAAAATGCCACGCTTCTTTTAGATGAATAGCTGGTTTAAATTGACGGTCTATTTCTTCAAGAAAATGAGGATGTTGAGTCATCCATTTTTGGGGAAGCAAAAGCTCTTTGGGTTGGATGCGGCTTAGTTCATCAAATAACTGCTTTTTATCTTCAAATTCCATAGCACGAAACTCAGAAGTGGTAACATCAAGTACAGCAAGACCAAAAGCTTCATTAATTTGTATGAAACAGCCGAGAAAATTGTTGGACTTTGCAGATAATAGATTAGAGTGAACAATTGTTCCTGGAGTAATGATCTTGACAACTTCTCGTTTTAAAATTCCTTTAGCTGATTGTGGATCCTCTAGTTGCTCAGCAATAGCAATGCGATATCCTTTTGCAACAAGCTTGTCAATATAAGCATCACTTGTATGAAAAGGAATTCCCGCCATAGGAATATCTTGTCTTTTAGTTAGCGTTATACCCAATTGTTTTGATAAAAGCACAGCATCGTTTTCAAAGGCCTCGTAGAAATCCCCTAAGCGAAATAACAACAAGGCATTTCCTGCTTGTTTTTTACAATGATGCCATTGAGTCATCATGGAAGAGGGTTTTTCTTCTTTCATTTTCTAATACCTCGCTTTTAAGCTCTTTATTATCCAAGCTAAGGCAGGAGAATGCAAGGTTTTATTGAGAAATATAAGTCTAAACTTCATCCATTTTATTTAATTTTTTAGAGAATTTATACCACCAGTGTTTATTAGAGGGATCTAGGGAATCAGAATGCAATTGTTTAAGTCTAGTGTTTTGTGGGTTTATATTAAGAGCTTCTTGAATTTGTTTGATACATGCTTGACACCACATCATGAGTGTTTTGATATCTTTATCGAGCAGTTTCAGTTTATGAACAATGGATTCCCCATCAGTTTCTGTAATGGGTAGTGCATCAAACATGATCTCTTTATTTATATGAATTTTAAGTTGAAATACTTTTAGCAGTAGAGGAAGCATAACATTTTTAATCTGCTCTCTTAGTTGGGTTAAAGAGGAGTCTTGCATTGTTCCTATTTGAGAAAAATAAGTAGCTTTTTCTTCTTTAGATAAAGAATTAAGTAATAATTCTTCTAATTTATCCATTTTGCCTCACAAAAGTTTGTTCAACAAAATTTTTAAAGGATATTTGATTTTTAAATAAAGTGATTTTTCAAATCATCTTAAATATATATGTAAAGTTCTCCTATCTTAAATAAATTTTAGCCTATACCTTTTTAAATACAAGACTGCTATTAAATAGAGAAAACCTTGACGCAGTTTAGTCAACTACTGCAAACTTAAAAAAACCAAAGAAGCAGTAATCTACAAATCTTATGCCTTTATTTACTTCAGACAGTCTGGAGATGCTCCGCCATAAAATTGATTTATTCGAAGTGTTGTCGGCTCATCTCACTTTTCAAAGAAGCGGATCTACTTATAAAACATTATGTCCTTTTCATGAAGAGAGAACTCCTTCTTTTATTATACAAAAAGGTAGTGCTCACTACCATTGTTTTGGATGTGGAGCTCATGGAGATGCTATTTCTTTTTTAATGACGCATATAAGAATGTCCTTTACCGAAGCAGTGGAAAGCCTTGCAGAGCGTTTTCAAGTGCATTTAGAAAAGGAAGAAGAGAAAGAAAAAGCAAAAACTCCTAATAAAATTGCATTAAAGGTGGCTTTAGCTTCTGCAAGCGAGCTATATCATTATTTATTATTGCATACAGAAGAAGGGATAGAAGCTCTTAACTATTTATATAGAAGAGGGATTACTCTGCAGTTTATTCGTCGTTTTCAAATAGGATATGCACCGAAGCATTATAGTTTATTGATCCAGTATTTACATGCATGTGGTATTGCAGAAGATATCATGGTGCAAGCTGGTCTCATCAAAATACAATCTGGAGGGAAAAAACGAGATTTTTTTAGCGAGAGAATTACTTTCCCTATTCTCGACTCTTTAGGTGCGGTAATTGGTTTTTCCGCTCGTAAATATAAACAAAGTACATTTGGGGGTAAGTACATCAATTCCCCGGAAACCATTCTATTTAAAAAATCTCGTGTGCTATTTGGGTTGAGCTATTGTCGTGTAAAAATTGCAAAACAACAAACCGCAATTCTTGTAGAAGGACAAATTGATGCTTTGCGATTGATTGATGCAGGCTTTGACTATGTGGTTGCAGCTCAAGGCACAGCTTTTGGAGAAGAACATGTTAAAGAGTTGCTTCTGCTTGGTATTAAAAAAATCTATCTGGCTTTAGATGCCGATGAAGCAGGCCAAACCGCGACACAGAAAATAGGGGATCTATTTCAAAAAAATGGGATTGATACTCGAGTAGTTGCATTAGAAAAAGAAAAAGATCCCGATTTATTGCTTAGAGAAAAAGGACCTAGCTATTTTGCTCATCTTTTAGAGACTAGTTCAGATTATTTAAATTTCTTATTTTTTTGTTTAGCTAAAGATCATGATCTACAGATTCCTTCGCAAAAAAACCAAGTAGTTAATCAAATAGTAGATAAAATTAAAAGTTGGCAACATCCGGTATTAATACATGAGAGTTTAAGAAAACTAGCTGAGATTGCCCAGGTACCAGAAGCTAGCATTGGAATGAATCAGATCTGTATGCCCGATCTATTTATTTCTAAGCAAGAATCGATACGTTTACAGGAGATAGATGGAGATCGTATTTTAGAGCTTGATTTATTGCGTTGGTTATTAATGGGATCTTCTCAATATCCAGAGATCATGGATATTGCTAAGGCTAATCTAAAGCAAAATCATTTTCGAGTACTAAGCGCCTGGAGGCTCTATGTATCCCTACTAGCAGGGCACCAATCAGGCTGCTTTGATCTTTTAGCAATTGGTAGCAGCTTAAATGATCCTGAAGAGCAAAAGCTTCTATCTGAGCTTCTGCAGCGTAAGATCAACTTAAATAAGACAAAAGAAGGCTTTATAGAAGTTCTGCGTAAAATTCTATTAAGGGACTGGATGCATAGAAGGGAACAAATTAGGATAGAGATTCAATCAGTTGGACATTCTGAAGAAGAAACGCTCCAACTAGCCCGTCAATTCGATATTCTTAAAAATCAAGTTCCAGAAGTAGTCATTCCCAAAATCTGAGTGTTTAAGAAGGTCCTAGCATTTTTGCAAGCAATGGATTGCAAAACAGGTAGTTCTAATTTTAAAGCTAGCTTTTTTAGTAAAATAGGATAGCATGCCGCTGTATCATAGGGTGCATGATAAAAAGATTGCCCTGGATATTTAGCTTGTAGATTAAATGCGTCTCTATCACAGAAAAAATCAGCACCAAAGCAAAGAGCTTCTTTTGCATTGAGTGTAAGCGCATATTCTACATGTTGGATTAAGCCATGGGGATCTTCTTTATGGACAAAGGGAGCAAAGAAATTTAATCCGATAAGACCCCTTCTATGAATGACCTCAAGGACTAATTCGTCGGGAAGGTTGCGGATAGAGAAATGGACTTTGCGAAAATTACAATGGCTGGCAATTAAGGGAATACGCCAGTTATTTTGATCAATTTTGGTTAAAATATCATAAGCTAAAGCATCAGAAGCATGACTTAAATCAATGGCAATTTTACGGTTATCTAACCACTCTAGTAAATGAAAACCATCGGGTTTTAGGCCAATGGAAGTATCCGACCCTCCTCCAAAACGATTTTCTTCATTCCAAGTAATACCAATATAAAAAAGAGGACCAATTGTACTTTGATAATGGGCTAATCTTTGCAAACTCATTGCAAGAGGTTCATTTTCATCTGCAAATCCAGAGGCTCCTTCAAAAGCTGCGATTGTAGATATAGCTGTTGGCTGAGCCTGCTTAGAAATAGGGGAAAAATAGGAGGGATGCTCTTTGTATAACCACTGTAGTTTTTCGATTTGTTTCTGAGCCAAATCAAGGCTATTCGATGATCTCTTTGTAAAAATGGCAAGTACCTGGGTTTCTACACCCCCTTGCTTCATTTGCAAATAAGAACAGCGAGAAAGAGGATCTAAGAAAGATCTGTTTTCTTGCTCAATTAGAAAAGAGAGCAAATCATTATGTAAATCAAAAATGGGCAAGAGCATCTTGAAATCCCTTAGGTTTCTACTAGTATGGTTTCCCACAATAAATTCAGCAAGGGTTAGTTGCTAGAAAAAGTTTGAGTTATACTTGAAATAGTAAAATATATTTGATTTCATTTGCAGTGATTGAGTAGCATCGATTCTTTTTAATTAATGGCAAAAAATGTGACAAGCTTAAATACAGTCGGTTCTTCAAATGAAATTTATCCAAGCTTAATATCTTTTTGTAATGAGATTGCATTGAATAGGGATAAAGTAGCTAAAGTTGTAGCTGTTATAGCCTCTGATCATTTTAAAAATAGGGATAATTTAAAAAATATTTTGGAGGGAGTCATAAGAGGTGATAACCCAGAAGTTGTTCAAGTTCTTATAACCTCTGACAATTTTGAAAATAGACATCTTTTTGATAGGCCCATTCAATAGAGAAGTGCGACAAATAGATTAAAATTTAAAGTGGTCAGAGATGGCTGCAACTTCTATGGTGTTTTTAAGACAAAAAAATACCAAAGGAGGAGCAAATGCCCAAGGGCTACCATCATCTAACCAGAG
>DASZIJ010000100.1:0-19097 GCA_035949155.1 Candidatus Rhabdochlamydia sp.
TCGTTGAGTTTCTGCAGGATGATTTGCGGTGGAGCATCTTGAGGATACACAAAAGAAAAGGGTGTAGTGGCAAGAAGTATTGAGCAGGTAAAGGCTTTGTACATGGTCGGTTAAACAGTAAAATTGTTTGCACAAGTTTAGGGTTCAAATAGGGAATTGTCAACGAACTTTCTATCATTTTTTTTCTTGTAGGGTTCAAAATGAATTTATCAATAAAGACCTATTTTTGAGACTCATTACTTTATAAACTCAACACAATAGTTGTTAAAAACTCAGATAGTCCATACCTTAAAAAAATAAGGGTGGATTATGAACGAAGATGGCGGTTTAAAACAAACAATTGCTCAACTACATAAAAACACATTTAAGAGAGTCTTGGGTGTATTTGAGCTATTTGCTATAGGTTATGGAGATTTAGGCTCTTCCATTTATTACGCACTAGGAGTCACTGCTTTATTTGCTTTGGGAGCAACTCCTATAGCTCTTGGATTAGCAGGGATTGTTTTTATATGTACAGCGCTTAGCTATGCGGAAATGACTTCTGTTTTTCATGAATCAGGAGGATCAGCTAGTTATGCTAGACATGCATTTAATGATTTGGTCTCTTTCATTGCTGGTTGGGGGTTATTACTAGATTATATTGTAGCTATTGCGATTTCAGCTTTTGCCGTAGCTCCTTACCTGAGTTTTTTTTTCGTGGACCTTTCTGAGGTTTTCATTCAGATTTTATTTACAGCAGGTCTTATTACTGTTTTATGTATCATCAATATCTTAGGAGTAAAGGGATCAACTTTAATCGGTCTAGTTTTATCTAGCCTCACTATTCTTGTGCAATTAGCTATTATTGCTGTTGGTTTGGATACCATTTTAAATCTTACTCGGTTCACTGAGCAATTACAGATTGGCGTTCCTTTTGTAGACTGGTCTGCTTCTTGGCCTAATTTTTGGAAAGGAACAGCTATGGCTATGGTTGCTTTTACAGGAATTGAATCTATTGCACAGCTTGCTGCAGAAGCAGAAAGACCGGCTAAAACAGTTCCTCGTGCGATTTTACTTGCTACAGTTGTATTAATCGTGATGTATGCAGGTATTTTATTAGTTACTTTTTCTGCTGTTCCTCCTAGAGAATTAGGAACAACATATCTTTCTAACCCCTTTGCTGCAATTGTAAATGCTCTGCCTTTTGGTCATTGGTTTTTTGCTCCTATTATAGCGGGACTTGCGGCGGCTGTTTTAATAGGAGCTGCAAATGCTAATTTACTGGGAGCTTCTCGCCTGTCTTTCAATTTAAGTCAGCATTATCAATTACCTCGTTTATTTAATCGCATCCATCCTCGATTACGTACACCGATCATTCCTCTGATCTTTTTCAGTGTTTTAGCCTGTATTGTTGTTTTTTCTAGCAGAGGAAAAATGGACTTTCTTGCTGATCTATACAATTTTGGAGCCATGATTGCTTTTTTTTTCACCCATCTTTCTTTAATTGTTTTAAGAATCAAAAAACCAGATGCACAGCGTTCTTTTCGAGTTCCTTTTAATCTGCGCATTAAAGGTTATTCGATTCCCATTCCGTCTATTATAGGAGCTTTATCTACTTTGGGTGTGTGGTGTTTGATCGTATTTACAAAACCTGAAGGAAGATATTTAGGCTCTATCTGGATGGTATTAGGGATCGCAATGTACTTTTATTACCGTAAAAAACGTAAATTAAAACCCGCTGGCCACTTAGTGATTGAAGAAGTTTTTGTTCCCTCTTACAAACCTTTAGAAATTAAGAAAATTTTAGTAGCTACAAGAGGTGGAATCCAAACAGAAACCGTTCAGATAGCCTGTGATTTAGCTAAATTGCACGAGGCAGAAATTACAGCACTACAAGTTATTGAAATCGCCTCTTCTCTTCCCTTAGATATGATGGTTCCTAGACGCTTGGCAATGGCTGAGGCTGTATTAAAAAGAGCAGAAGCCATTGGACGAGAGCGCAATATAGATATTGAACTGATGGTTGTTTCTTCTAGATCTATCCCAGAAGCTATTTTAGAAGCAGCAAGAAAAGGAAAATACGATTTAATTGTGATTGGTGCTGGGCAACCTTTTGATGAAGTGGGATTAGGAACTGTTATCGGAAAGGTATTACGTCTAGCACCTTGCCGCGTTTGGGTATGTATGGCAGGTTCATTAATGTAAGTGACACGCAACGAAATGTCCTGAGCTCTTCTCTTTCCAGATGGGTTTTTCTTGGTTGCAAATTTTTGTAGCATAAGGGCATCTAGCTGCAAAAGGACAGCCCAAAGAAGAAATAGGACCAACTGTAGGTTTAGCTTTTTGAAAAGAAGATCCTGGCATGGTAGCAAATAAAGCCTGAGTATAGGGGTGTAAAGGATTTTGATATAGATCTTCTGTAAGTGCGAGTTCTACAAAATTTCCTAGATACATAACAGCTACTCGATGAGAGATATGTCTTACCATATTGAGATTATGAGCAATAAATAAATAACTGATATGTAATTCTTCCTGCAATTTTTTTAAAAGAGTAATGATTTGTGCTTGAGTCGATATATCTAAAGCTGAAATAGGCTCATCACATACAATAAAAGCAGGGTTTAATATCAGAGCTCGCGCAATAGCAATTCTTTGTCTTTGGCCTCCTGAAAATTCATGAGGGAGGCGATTAAAAGAACTAGCGTGTAATCCTACACGAATAAATGCTTCATAAGCTAGCTGTCTATTAGCCTCTTTAGTGTATTTGCAGTGTATTTGCAAAGGCTCCATGATAGCTTCAGCTGCCGTCATTTTTGGATTTAGAGAAGCATAAGGATCTTGCAAAATAATTTGTGCTTTGCGCCTAAACGCAAAGAGTTGTTTTTTGGAAAATTTTAGTAGATCTTGATTTTCAAAATACACACCTCCAGAAGAGGGCTCTTCTAAGCGCAATAAACATTTTCCTAAGGCAGATTTACCCGACCCACTCTCTCCAATTAATCCAAGGGTTTCTTGAGATAGAATGGAGAAAGAAAGATTCAAAAACGCTTGAGTATAACCTTTTTTGAGCAGAAATCGTTTAGATAAAGCCTCAGCTTGTATAAGAGGTATGTTCATAATTTTCTTCTCGGATCATATCGAAAACAAGCGCATAATTGATCTTGCTTGATTTCTTTTAAGACAGGTGTTTGAGAAAGACAGATACGCATGGATTGATCACATCTTGCGCAAAAGCTGCATCCAGGAGATACAGTGCTTAAATCAGGGGGAAATCCAGCAATGGGCTCAAAAGGGGTTAAACGGGATTGGGGTAGTATTTGTAGTAGTTTTTGCGTGTAGGGATGCAAGGGAGAAGAAAAGAGTTTTTTTGTGCTACTGCTTTCTATAACCTGACCCGCATACATGACTATTACATGATCACAAAATTGAGAAACTATAGATAAATCATGAGTAATCCAAAGGATGCTCATCTCTCTCTTTATTTGTATTTTTTTTAGCAGCTCAAGAATTTGCGCTTGAATGGTTAGATCTAAAGCAGTTGTTGGTTCATCAGCAATCAAAAGCTGAGGGGCACAGATCAATGCAATAGCAATGATCACTCTTTGACGCATGCCTCCGCTTAACATATGAGGATAACTAGACAGACATTGCTCAGGATTAGTAATGCCTACTTCTTCTAATAGATTTAAAGATTGGTCTTGGGCTTCTTGCATAGAGGCATGGGGAAAATGATGCAGATAGCCTTCCTTAAGCTGTTTACCGATAGGGATAGTGGGGTTTAACGCAGTCATAGGATCTTGAAAAATCATTGAAATACGCCTACCTCTAATCGTCTGCATTTTTTTTTCTATAAAGGGAAGAAGAGGTTGATCTTGGTAGTAAATTTGTCCTTGAATAGCAATTTTTTCAGGAGGAAGTAAAGCAATGATCGCTTTTGCTAATGTTGTTTTTCCACAACCTGATTCTCCTACAACCGCTAGGATTTGGTTTGTAGCCAATGTAAAAGAGACATCGCGAACTGCATGTATACGCTTATTTTTGTCGAAAAATTGAATGTCTAGATTTTTAACAGAAAGCAGAGATTGTTTCATTTTAAATTTGACAGCGCGAAAACCAGCTTTTCCATACTGAGAAGAAGCGTTGCTCCTTATATCTAGATTTTAAAGTTCAATAAATAATTGCCATAATCTGATAATTACAGTATACAATTGGAGGTTTTAAGAAAATAACTGAATAGGATTTTTTTAATGACTAATGACTTGCTTAAAGATTCTCTCTTAAATGTAGACTAGATTTTCTCCTTGTAACCCTTTTTGCAGCAAGCTGCTGCAAAAATTCCTTGCTTCTTGAAACTCTTCCAAAAGATCTAAAGTCTAGTTTGCCTAACTTAAAAGATGTTTTTATATAACTTTTCTTTGTTTCATTGCATGTGTCTTGGATTGAGAATTTCTCTTAAGCCTTCTGCTAATAAGTTTAAGCTTAATAGACTTAGGCTAATGCAAGCAGCTGGAACAATTAAACGCCAAGGGTAATAACGAATGGCGTATAAACTGTCATGAATCATCATTCCTAAACTGGCAGTAGGAGCTTGCACTCCTAATCCAAGAAAGCTTAGGAAAGCTTCCACAAAAATAGCCCAAGGAACGGTGAGAGTCAAAGTCACCATAATAGAGCCTACTGCATTAGGGATTAAATGTTTGCGCATAATATGCCAACGGGTAGCACCTAAAGCAAAAGCTGCTTGAACATATCCTTGTTGTTTAACTTGTAGTATTTGGCTGCGTACAATGCGAGCCATATTTACCCAGCCTATTAAGGCTAAAGAGAGAATAATGGTAAATACCCCTGAGCCAATGACGGTAATTAGCAAAATGATAAATAGTAAGTAGGGAATAGAATAAAAAATATCTAACATGCGCATCATACGCATCTCTATCTTTTTACCTAAAAACCCAGCGCATACCCCATAGAGCACACCTATGATTAAATCGATGGTAGAAGCAGAAATGCCTACGAAGAAAGAAATCCTAGCTCCCCACCAACATCTAGTGAATAGATCTCTTCCAAGATCATCTGTTCCAAACCAATAATTACGGCAGGGGGGTTGATTTCTAAAAGGAAGATTAATCTCGTAGTATTTGTAAGGGGAAAGATAGGGGCCAATAATGGCCATGATCATGAGTAAAATTAAAAGAGATAGACCTAATAAAGCAGATTTTTTTTTAACGAGTTGACTCCAAGCAAGGCGTAAAGGCGAAATACTCGGCATTTCCGCTTGTTCATCAAGCAGCTGAGCTCTTTCTATGCAAGTTAAAGGGGTAAATAATTCTTCTGTATTCATCTATCTTTCAGCCTAGGATCTAAGAATATATAGATTGTATCAACAATCCAAACAGCTAACAATAGAATACAGCTATAAAAAATGGTCAGACCCATAATCATTGAGTAGTCGCGATTAATGATACTTTGTACAAAAGAGTGTCCTAAGCCAGGAATAGCAAAAATCCTTTCAATGGCAAAGCTTCCGATAAAAATATTTGCTGAAAGAGGTGCTAAATAAGAAAGAACAGGGAAAATGGCATTGCGCAATGCATGTTTATATATGATCTGCATTTGACTTAAACCCTTTGCTCGAGCGGTTAAGATATAGTCTTGTTGCATGGCTTCAATTAAATTTACTCTGGTAAGTCTTGCTATAAAAGCTGTTGGTAAAGCAGCAAGAGATAGAGCTGGCATAATACTCTGCTCAAAGCTGCCCCAACGAGCTACTGGCAGTAAATCAAGTTTCATAGCAAAAACGAACTGTAAAAGAGTGGCCAGGATAAAACTAGGTAAAGACATGCAGAAAGTCGCAAAGAGCATACTTACACAATCTTGCCATTTAAGATGGTTTGCTGCAGAAATCATGCCTAATCCTACACCAGCTAAAATAGCGAGTGTCATGGCTTCTAAGCCGAGTACAAAAGATGTAGGGAATCCATTAATAATAACATCTTTCACCGCTCTTCCTTGATAGTGAAGAGAAGGACCTAGGTCAAATACACAGATATTTTTTAAATACTTTACATATTGCAACCATAAAGGTTGATCTAATCCATAATGAGCAGCAAGGGCTTTTGAAATTTCAGCATCTAACTTATCATCAGCAAAAGGACTACCTGGAATAGAATGCATTAAAAAAAACGTCACTGTAATTACAGCTAAAAGAGAGCTAAATAAAGTAGATGTTTTTTTTAATAAGGGATAAATAATGAAAGCTAACATCCTTCTTGCAGAGGTTTAATTCTGACTAGAATAATCAAATAGGTTTTTTTGGCAAAGGCTCCTTATGTTTTTTCTGTAAATTTTATTTTTGACCATGCATCTTTTCCAAGCTCATACATCTTATCCATAGTCCTTTCTCCCATATTATGAACATATACCATTACAACTGCTGCTTTAAAAAAAGGAAGAGGAGGGGCTGTTAGTAAACTTATGCATAATATAGAAATAAAAAAAGAAGCAGCTAATAGCGCTGTTTTATGTATGGTATTATTGATTTTGGATAGAGGCTCTTTAAAGGGATCTGGGAGGTTTTCTAAGACCGTATTGTCTCTGATCACATGAGAACCAGCAGTAGCAGCTCCTAAAAGAGCTCCTGATAAAGGGCACAGACAATAAAAGACTCTTCCTATTATAAATCCGGCAAACGCTTGCTCTGTTACATATCTTCTAAAAGATTTTTCTTGATTATCAGGTGTTTTCACAGGCATGTCAAAAGACAGCATAAAAACTCCTAATCTAGGATTATAATAAAAAACAACAAACTAGATAAATATAAAAAGAGCTTATATTGAGAATTAATTGAAAAAACAAAGCTCACCTTATTATAACAAGATGAGCTTTTAAGAGACAAGTAACTTAAGAGTTGTTAATTATCATCACCGTCTAAGCGGTTTCCGTTAGATCCGAAGAATTGATTCCATAGATTAGCTATTTTTTGTGCTGCGACTGGATATTGTTTCTGGATATCATTCTTAATATCTGTAAGAGACTGCTTAACGGTCTTATCTGTAGTATATGCTTCATAAACCCTATTAATTATCGGCTCTCCTACTAAATAAGTAGTACTCATTAGGAGACCAGCTCTAAGAAGAGTTGAAGATCCTGGGAGAATTGTGTTAATCACCCCTTTTGCTAGAAAAAAGGATCCAGCAACTAAAGCTGTTTTTACAGCTGTTTTATTGTCTCTGATAAAAGAGGATTTAGTAGAGAGTTTCTCAATTGCTAGATCTGTTACATACCGACAACCTTCAGTTGCTAAGCCCAATGCTGCTGATTGAAAAAAGGGGAGGCGGCAGACAAAAAATCCAAAGGCTGTACTAAAGGCGGTTTGACGGATTAGATAATCCTTTACAGTAGGCTGATTATTAAAAGATGTTTGAAATGACTGATTTAAAAATGATGAATTTGCTGGTGCTGCCATATAATTTCTCCTTGATTAAAGTGATTCTTTAAAGATTAACAGCTTTTTTACTCTATTTAAAAAAATTTTTCGAATAAAAAAAAGCCGACCTATATTCTTAAAAAAGATCAGCTTATAGTAAGATTAATCAAAGATTAAATACAGCGATTTTTCAAAAAAATCTCAATTAAACTTAAGGCTCTACTGTGCTTGCAGGGTGCTTCCTAACGCAAATGCGCCCAATCCAACAACTGCAACCGTCGCAGCAATTTTAGCAGCTAAAGCAAGATTATAAGAGTTTAATCCCAAAGAGAAGCTAAAAACAGCAATGGGAACCATTCTAACTGTTTGGTTAAAAGAGGATTGCGAGATATCTTCTGTCTGTGACTTAGAACCTTTAATCCAATTAAATACTCGATTAACAGCACTATGGGTAGCACCTAATCCTTTATCTAAACCTATGCTTCCCAATTTTACAGCAACACCTAGCATAAACCCTGCAGGAATGCTTAAGCCCATTAATAAGCCTGTAGCTGCACCTAATAGACCAGCTCCGATGTAAGGAACGGTTGGATGTTGGTACATAGAATTAAAAATATTTTTTACTTTATTGGCGCCTGCTTGAGGATATGCTTTAGTTGCAGTCCATAACTCAGTAAATTTTTTTCTGATATTTGCTGTTAGGTTAGGTTGTTTAGACGTTATATGATTTTGAGCAATTCTATTAATGTTCTCATTCTCAGATGTTTGCCCAAGTTCTATAAGAGCTTCTTCCAGTGATTTTGTTGCTTTATTATTCTCTGATATTACCTTATTATATGATGGTGGCAAGTCTAGAGAAGGAGCAGAGGGTTTAAACCTATTTGTTTGTGTTAAAGTTGCCATAATTATTCCCTTTTTGTATTGTTTATTATTCAATCGATACTAATTATAAATTAAAACGTAATTAATTGTAATTAATTTAATCAGTTTATTAGTTGACGTTTAATATTAATCTAATCTTAATATAATTTGATTTGGTAAAATATTTTTTTAATAATAAGAACTGGTAGGAAATTCTGCCTTTATTGATAATTCTTAAGTTTACCTAAGGCAAATCATGAAATACCCTTCTCAGCTAAAAACATTAAAAAATAAAATCCATTTTACCAGTCTTGGATGTGCCCGAAACCTAGTGGATACCGAGGTTATGTTAGGGATGGTGCTCAAAGCTGGTTATCAGATCACAGATCAGCTCGATCAAGCGGATTTTCTAGTGGTTAATACTTGTGGATTTTTGGCCTCTGCTAGACAAGAGTCTATCGATTCGGTAAATAACTTTTTCCAAGAGAAAAAAACAGAAGCAAAGGTCATTGTAGCTGGTTGCATGGTGCAAAAACATAAAGATCAGCTAAAAGAGCAATTTCCTCATATTCATTACTTTTTAGGTTCCGGAGATGTGGAAAAAATCTTGGAAGCTATCACAGCTGATAGTCCCGGAGAGGCTATATCTAATGCTCGTAGCTATTTAGAATGGGGCGAGATACCAAGACAGCTATCTACAAAGCATTATGCTTATTTGAAAATAGCAGAAGGATGTGCTAAACAATGCGCTTTTTGCATTATCCCTAAGATTAAAGGTCGCCTGCGTAGTAAACCCATGCCTCAAATTCTTAAAGAATTCCGTGCTCTGATTTCTCAGGGGGTAAAGGAGGTGATTTTAATCGCTCAGGATCTAGGGGATTATGGAAAAGATCTAGTCGATAAACAAGGACTAGAGAATGTGATCTCTCTTCTTTTATCTGAAAAGGGTTCTTTTTGGTTACGATTGCTGTATCTTTATCCTGATGAGATTACAGATGGGTTGATTGCTTTAATGAAAGCTGACAAGAGGATCTGTCCTTATTTAGATATGCCGATTCAGCATATTAGTAATCGGATCTTAAAAGCTATGAAACGAAAAACCTCAAAGCAGCAGATTATTGAAACAATAGAAAAGTTGCGTAAGAATCTCCCAAATGTAGTTATTCGCACAAGTTTAATGGTTGGATTCCCTTCAGAAACAGAAGAAGAAGTAGATGAACTTATTGAATTTATCCAAAAATATCCCATTGATCATGTGGGAATTTTTAAGTATTCCTGCGAAGAACAATCGGCCTCTGCAAAGCTGCCAGATCATATATCAGAAGAAGTAAAACAGCTGCGTTTTGAGAGAGTAGCAAAGGCGCAAATGCAATTCATTGCCCAAAGAAATCAAAGATATATAGGACAAAAAATACCTGTTATTATAGAAGGCCCCCATCCAGATTCTCCCTATCTTCTATGTGGAAGGTTTTATGGGCAAGCACCGGAAATTGATGGTATGGTAATTATCAATGATGCTCGCAAGGTAAAAAACATACCGGAGCTATATGAAGTGGAAATAACAGATGTCGCTGATTATGATTTAATTGGAAAAGCTATTCGATCTTTAGAGAAAAAA
Source organism: Candidatus Rhabdochlamydia sp. (assembly GCA_035949155.1). GTDB lineage: Bacteria > Chlamydiota > Chlamydiia > Chlamydiales > Rhabdochlamydiaceae > Rhabdochlamydia. Next base: position 9,885 of record DASZIJ010000100.1, read on the forward strand.
ACCTCGCTTAATATGATTTTATGAAGAAGCGAGCTATCTTAAAACCAGGTCGAGAAAAATCCCTTTTAAATCGACATCCTTGGATCTTTTCTGGAGCTATTGCTTCTTTGCCAGAATTTGAGCAAGGAGAGATTTTAGATGTTTATAGCTCTTGTGGGCAATACTTAGCGCAAGCGTACTTTCATAAAGATAATTCTCTTGCAGCAAGGGTATTAACCTTTGATTGCGATTTAGAAGATAGTATCCTTAATAAGCATTTAGATCGGGCTATTGCGCTCCGGAAAAGTGTATTTTGCAAAAAAATAACCAATTGTTTTCGCTTGGTAAATGCTGAAGCAGATGAGCTTCCGGGTCTTATCATTGACATCTATGATGCCATAGCTGTTATGCAAATCAATACATGGGGCATGCAGCGTTTAAAAGAAAAAATTCTCTCTTTATTACTAAAAAAGCTACCTTTTCTTAAAGGAGTTTTAGAGAAATCCGTTTCTTCAGCTCGTTTGCAAGAGGGTTTAGAAGAGACGAAATCCGTTTTATTTGGAGAAGTTCCTCAAGAACTGATTGTAAAAGAAAACGGTTTGTCTATGTATGTTACCCCTGAAGAGGGACAAAAAACAGGTTTATTTTTAGACCAAAGAGAAATGCGCCAGTTGATTTTTCGCCATGCTAAAGGTAAAAGAGTATTAAATTGTTTTTCGTATACTGGGGGGTTCTCTTTATTTGCTCTAGCAGCTGGTGCTAAGCATGTAACTAGCATAGATGTGAGTAAAAAGGCCTGCGAGTTAGCCCATAAAAACACTTTATTAAATCAATTTCCGATAGAAGCACATACTATTGTCCAAGCAGATGTATTCGAGTATTTACGACAAAGGGATTTGCCTTTTGACCTAGTGATTTTAGATCCTCCTGCTTTTGCAAAGAGAAGACAAGATATAAATAACGCTTGTTATGGGTATAAAGAAATCAATCGCTTAAGTTTGGCTAAAATGCCTTATGACTCTTTATTGCTGAGCAGTTCTTGCTCTCACTTCATCAATGAGACTTTATTTCGCCAGCTGCTTTTTCAAACTGCTGCTGCTGTAAAAAGATCCGTATCTATTCTTTCCAAGCATATTCAAACACCGGACCATCCTATCTCTTTATTTCACCCAGAAGGGGATTATTTAAAGAGTTTTTTTCTCAGAGTTTGTTAATAAACCAAGCATGATCTTTTTATAAAAATACTACTTTATTGTATGCTGCAATAAGAGAAGCTCTTTATCTATAAAAGGAGTATGTGTCTTATGAAATTCAAATGGATTACTATTGACAATATAGAATATGGTTCAGCGAAGATGCTACGTTGGGAAATGTTGCATAAGCCACTTGGTTTAGCTCCAGAAATAGAGGAAATACCAGAGGAGATAAGCAGTTTGCATCTAGTTGCTTTAGATAGCAAGAAAGTCGTGGGTTCGGTTTCCTTCTCTCCAGAGAGCGAAACCAAGGGACGCCTGTATCAAATGGTCATGAGTGAAGAGTATCGAGGAAGGGGATTTGGCCGCAAATTACTTTGTGCATTAGAAAAAGGATTGGAAAAAAAAGGCATCTATTACGTGTATCTCTATGCCTATAAAGAAGTAGAGGGCTTTTATCAGCAAATGGGTTATCAACCAGAAGGGCCTGCCATTGAAAAAATTGGTGTTCCACATCAACTTATGAAAAAGACACTACAAAAAAAAGAGGCAGAGTATGGCTCATAAGCAGCGTTTAAGCAGGTATATGATCTTTGTTGTGACAATAGCTTGCTTAGGAGGTTTATTATTTGGATATCATACAGCTATTATTTCAGGAGCTTTAATTTTTTTATCTCCAATTTTTCATCTATCTATTGCGCAGCAAGGAGTATTGGTTAGCATCATTTTGTTAGGAGCTCTTGTAGGAGCTTTAATGGGAGGGTATTTAGCCGATTGCTTAGGGCGTAAATGGACCATTATGCTGACAGCTGTTTTATTTATTTTAGGTTCTTGGATTACAGCAGAATCGCATTCTTATTTTATATTGCTATTTGGACGCGTGGTCAGTGGGATAGCTGTTGGGGTTATTTCTGTAACAGCTCCCTTATATCTTGCTGAAATTGCACCTCCTAATCATAGAGGAGGTATTGTTTCTGCTTATCAATTAGCTATTACACTCGGGATTCTCGGAGCGTATTTCATTAATTACATTTATGCAAAAAAAGCAGATTGGCAAGAGATGTTTATTATTGGCAGTCTTCCTGCTGCTGTTCAACTCCTTGCTCTTTTTTTTACACCAGAATCTCCTGGTTGGCTTTTTAAAAATGGGAAGTCTCGTCTTGCTATTATTGTTTTAGAGAGATTGCGTTTAGATCGAGACTGGGAGAGTCATATTGATGAAATGAAACACTCAGCCAGCTCAAAAGGTAAAAGAGCTTGGAGGCTTTTATTCTCCTCTAAGTTACGTACCATTTTATTTGTAGGGCTTTTTATTAGTGCCTTTCAACAAATTACAGGGATTAATACGGTTATTTACTATGCACCTCGTATTTTTCAAGGAGCGGGATATACATCTGCTATTAGCGCTACATTTGCTACCTTATCTATTGGTATTATTAATGTATTAGCAACACTTGTATCTGTTTGGCTGTTAGATCGCATAGGAAGGAGAAGATTGCTTCTGATAGGGATCGCAGGAATGGTGGTTAGCTTATTCTCTCTTGCCATTACTTTCTTTTTACGCTCTTCATTAATTGATGAAATGGCTGTCATTAGTTTAATGTGCTATGTTGCTTTTTTTGCTATTGGCTTAGGTCCAATCACCTGGGTACTACTCTCGGAGATTTATCCATTAAAAGTACGCGGCAAAGCAATGACTCTTGCTACGTTTGTAAATTGGCTCTGTAATTATTTTGTTTCATTGACGTTTCCTAATTTATTGGTTTCCATTGGAATTGGGGGGTCTTTTCTTCTTTATGGCGTAATTAGTGTGATAGCTTTTTGGTTTGTTCTTAAGTATGTGCCTGAGACAAAAGGCAAAAGCCTAGAGGAAATTGAGAGCTTACTGCAAAAATAAAGTTTTTTTATAACAACAAGAGTTGAAAATTTCGAGCTTTTTCTGTTTTAGATTTAAAAATCCTTTAAAAAAGCTATTTTTTATATATAATGTCCTTTTTTAAGATAAATTTTAAATCTAGGAGTTCTTTTATGTCGCTTGCTAATATTGAAAAGCTGTTAGGTAAAAAAGCTAAAGATTTGCTTGACCACACTTGTAAAATTCCTAAAGAGCGCTTGCATTTACCAGGCTCTGACTTTGTCGATCGCATTTTCTCCCAGTCTGACCGCAATAATCGCGTATTAAATAGTTTAAATACTATGTTTCAAGCAGGACGCCTAGGGGGAACTGGCTATCTCTCGATTTTACCAGTAGATCAGGGAATAGAACATACAGCAGGAGCTTCTTTTGCCGCAAATCCTGACTATTTTGATCCTGAAAATATTGTAAAATTAGCTATTGAAGGGGGATGTAATGCTGTTGCTTCTACTTTGGGGGTGCTAGGCATGGTTGCCCGTCGTTATGCGCATAAAATCCCCTTTATGCTGAAACTCAATCACAATGAGCTGTTAAGTTATCCTAACAAGTTTGAACAAACCATGTTTGCAAATGTAGAGCAAGCCTATGATATGGGCTGTGTTGCTGTAGGTGCAACAATTTATTTTGGTTCACCAGAATGCCGCACACAAATACAAGAAGTGTCCCAGGCTTTTGCCCTAGCACATGATTTAGGGATGGCGACTGTCTTATGGTGCTATTTGCGTAATCCTGCTTTTAAAACAGCTGATAAAGACTTTCATGAAGCAGCCGATTTGACCGGTCAAGCAGATCATTTAGGTGCTACAATTGGAGCGGATATTGTAAAACAAAAACTACCTGTAAACAATGGTGGTTTTAAAGCGCTAAAATTTGGTAAGCAAACCGAGAAAATGTATACAGAGCTATGTTCTGATCACATGATCGATCTATGTCGTTACCAAGTAGCAAACAGTTACATGGGTAGAGTAGGCTTAATCAATTCAGGTGGGCCTTCAGAAGGAGCAAATGATTTAAGTCAAGCTGTAGAAACCGCAGTTATTAATAAAAGAGCCGGTGGCATGGGCTTAATTTCTGGGCGTAAAGCCTTTCAGAGACCCCTTAAAGAAGGCGTTCAAATTCTTCATGCAATTCAAGATGTATATCTGTGTAAAGAAGTTACCATTGCTTAAAACAAATCTATAGCGTACATAAATAACAAGGCTTATATTCTATACAGGCCTTGTTTATCAAAATCTGTTTTTTACAAATATCTTAGAACCCTGACTAAATGTTTTCGATTCTCTTTGTTGCAGCAAACAAGGCAGTTCTTTTATAAAGAGGGATATGACAGAAAAATTCACTGAAAAATCAGGTTTCAATCGCACGGATCATTTGGCCAATGAAAGAACCTTCTTGGCTTGGATTAGAACCAATCTTGGAATAATGGCCTTTGGGTTTGTTATTGGAAGATTTTCCTTTTTCATGCAACAAATAACAGATTTTTTAGGGGAGTCAAGACCGCCACGTCTAACCCTACAAGGATATTCTTCCTTATTCGGTGCATTTTTGGTGGGCATTGGAGCTATACTTTGCATCTTTGCATTTTTTAAGTTTAAAAAGACAGAGAGACAAATTAACAGTGATATCTATCAGTCCTCAACTTGGCTTGATGCTCTGCTTGCTTTGTTTGTCTTTTTTGTGGGTGTCTTTTTAGTTTTTTATTTAATACATGGTTCAGCATTGCATGGTTAGGAGATGATTCCACTCATTTTAAAAAGTATACTTCTTGGCTTTTTAATCACCTTGCCAGTGGGTCCTATTGGGATTTTGTGTTTGCGTAAAATTCTTCAATTAGGAGCTTTGTTTGGCTTTATTTTAGGCCTTAGCCAGTTATTTGCCATTTTCATTTTTAGCATCATTATCACTTTTGGCATGAGTTTAGTTTCAGGCTTTATCATCAAATATGAGTTTTGGTTTCGGTTAATGGGCGGCTTAATGTTGATTGGATTTGGAGTAAAAATCTTTTTTTCTAAAGGTTCTGCATCCTCAGATAAAGCTATTTCTACAAAGAACTTTATCTCCGATTTTTTCTCTATTGTATTTTTGACATTGATAAATCCACCTGTAGTACTAGCCTTCTTAGCCATTTTTACAGGCCTAGGACTCTATAGAGTAACCTCTCTTGTTGAACAGCTCTTAATAATTTTGGGAATCTTGCTTGGTTCTATTTTTTCTTGGACTATTATTTGTTTGTGCTTTGCTGGATACAAAAAAAATGCTACTCAGAAGCTAATGAGCTGGATTAATCGCTCTGCAGGAGTTTTTTTAACCAGCTTTGGATTTGCAGCCTGCATAAGTGCAATTGTAGTAGGGGATGTTTAATCCTTTAACGCATCACCTTTAATAGCTGTTCCAACGGTTTATCATCTTGCTTAAACCTATTTTTATGTTTTACAAATGCCGTTCTCTGTTCCCAAGGAAAGGGATGCTTGGCTGGAGGAACCGGAGTTTTCGATTTACATGAGGGAATTAGCATATTCAAGGGTTTTTTATTTTGTTGGCAAATAAATAACGCTGCAATTTTAGCAGCTGCTTTCTTAAGATCGATCTCTGGATTTTCTAAACTACCTTCTAATTTAAGAGCTAAGACGTAATTAGGAGAAAGATTGGGGATCTGAAAGGCTTTGTTTAAGGTAGAAGCGGGTAGGCCAACTCTCATTTTAAGCAGGTCATCTTTTATCTTCCCCCAAATAGCTATTTCGTACAGATCTGCTAATAACAGTTCTACTCTTTCCACTGTAATCAGAGGTTTATCTATGTGCATGATAATGGGCGCTATCCAAAGGTTGAACGTAATAGCCGCATCAAATTGGTGTATTTTTAGTAAGTTAAACAAAGCAGAAGCAAAATTTTGCTTATAACAGAGCACCTGTCCCATTTCTACTTCTAGTGTAGGAATGACCCATTGTTTAGAATGAAACGGATAGGAAAAAGAGAGGGTTTCTCCAGCTGCAATCTTGATAGAAATAGGGTTTTTAGGTTGTAAACTGGGAAAAAATTCTTGCAATGCATAAGTTCCTGCGTCTTTGTTCAGTTGACAATAGAGCGGTTTATTTAATGTGATTGTCTCTTTTTGTAGTTGTCCTTCTAAAGAAAAAGAGGAATAAGGGGAGAGCATTTCCACTGATATAGGTCCGCTTCTAGAGAGTAACTTTGTGTTTAGAGTAAGGTTCATGCTAGGACCACATAGTCTTTGCAGAGATATTTGAGGAAATACACCTTCGAGTAAATAGGTGGGTAGTTCTAAAGCTCTTATCTCTGCATGTAGAGCATCTGTTTGTTTAATCCAAGATATATCTGAAAAAAAAGATCCTTGTTTTTTAGCAGAAATAGCAGCTTGTATTTGAGAGGAAATCAATTGTTCTGAAACCTTTGCTTGAATTTGTAAGGAGGTGATATGAGAAATTTCCGATGAGGAAGCTAAGAGTAGTTTTTCACTCATCAGTTCCGCATGAAAAACTAGAGAAGATTTATTAAGTGCAGGAAAAAAACCCTTAACTTTTGTGTTAAAAGATAATTGATGAATCATACCATGAAATACACTCGGCTCAACAAGAGTTAATGTGGGTAGTTTCGTTAAAGATCTAATAGAAGTATAATTGTCTTGTGTAAGAGTAAAAGATAAAGGAATAGAAGTGGCTGTCAATTGTTCTTTCTTTTTATCCCAATGAGCAGAGCCTTGTGTTTTTACTAAAGGGCTTGATAGGTCAAAAGTATAAAGTTGTTCTTTTATATCTAGCTTAAGATCAAATACATCGCCTATTAAAGATCTTATGGAGGAATCTTGAGTAAAAAGACTTAAAAGTTCAGTGGATAGATTGGTGCAAATTGTTGTAAGGGTTAAAGGTAAGGGATACGTTTTTTTAGAAACAAGAAAACTGCCTTGTAGATTGATAGAGCCTTTACTTTGATTTTGTAGGCTATCAGCTTGCAGAATTAGACTACCTAATTCTTTCTGTTTAATCCATTTAAGATCAATATGATCAAATTGCATAGCGGGGTGGTTTAAGGGAATAGCCGTAAAAGAGCCATTTGTTACTTGCAAAGTTTGAACAGAGTGAAAGATGCCAAAAGAAAAACGTTTTGGCTTTTTATGACTTAGAAAAGAAGCAGGGGAAATATGCGGTTTTTCCTTCCAAATCAACTTGGGCTCTATAAATTCTAGTTTTTTAAGTTTATGGAATAACAAAACAGAAATAAGTGAGCTATCTATGGTAATTTCAGAGCTGCTAAACCAAGGCTGATTCTGTTTGGCTATTTCCAGTTGTAGGATTTTTTGTCTGCCAAACCAGCTTAAATGAAGCTTGGTTAACTGAATTTTTTCCTTAAAAGAGGAAATGAGTAATTGAGTTCCTAATTTGGTAGATAAGAAAGTGGGTAGAAAAAGCAAAAAAAAACTAAGAACAAGAACTATACCATAGCATATTTTTCGCATAATAACTAATTTGTTTCTATTGCATAAACTTTAATCGGTTCTTGTCTGCCAGTCAACGTAATGGGGCCTAGGCTTTCAGCAGAAAACTCTTCTTTTATAGCTTGATAGGTATCTTCGCTGACTAAAATACTTCTGCTCATGGATTTTGTCATTTGCTCTAGTCTAGAAGCAATATTTACGGTATCCCCAATTGCTGTATAATCCATCCGCTTTTCAGAGCCTACATTACCTACAATAGCAAATCCTGTATGGATGCCGATCCCTACTTGAATATTTGGCTGTTTCCATGTTGTATTGAGTTTCTCGAGTGCTTTTTGCATGGCAACCGCTGTTGCAACAGCATTCTTCTCCTGGATTTCATCATTCAAAGGAGCCCCAAATTCCACCATTAAGCCATCTCCAATAAATTTATCCAAAGTGCCTTTATGTTCAAAAATAATATCCAACATAACTTTAAAATACTCATTGAGCAAAGCTACAACCTGCTCGGGTGGTAGAGTTTCTGATAGATGGGTGAATTGACGGATATCAGAGAAAAGCACAGTAATTTTCCTTCTTTCTCCTTCCAATTTGGTGGGCTTGGTAGAAGATAAGATCCTTTGCAGAACATGGTCTGAGACATACCTAGAAAAATTTAGCTTCAGGCGTTCTCTTTCTTGTAGACCTTTTGTCATTTGATTGATAGCATCACCAAGCTCTTCAAACTCATCATGTGTTTCTAAACATGCTTTGCAAGCAAGATTACCTTTTTCAATTTGTTTAACACACCCAATAAGATTATCTAAAGCAGAAGTGACTCGCTTTGCAAAGAATGTTGCTATGATAAGAGCTAGAATAACAGCTAGTATAAAGCTTATGCATATATAGGGGACAAAACGCATCAGGTCTTTGAAAAGAAAGCGAGTGGGAATATTTGCTCCTATAGATGCAATATAATTGCCTTCCTTATCAACTATAGGAGCAAAAGCTGTGACCCAGCTTCCTTCATCTTCTCGGATGGTCGTTTTTTTTACGTGGTGTTTAGAGAAACTAAATAAAGAGTTTTTGTGTTCTGTATGAAAAGGTTGTTTAATAATGGCTTGGAATGCAGGATCCTCCTCTGCATCAGCCAAAAAAAAAGCAGAATGAGGGTATTTAGGATTGGCTGTGATTAAATAGAGATACTTAATATAAACAATATTCCCTCGATTAGCATCTCGAACCCTTCTTAATTGCAGACGAAAATGATCATATATAGGGTTATTTGAGGAAGGATTGGCAATAAGAGCTTTGACTTGATTTACGTCTAATAATGCAGCAGTGGTTGTTGCAACCGTTAGTGCTTTATTTTGCTCCCTGGAAAATGAGCTGTATTCAAGCTCTATCAAAAGAATACCAAAGCCAAAAATTAAGCAAGCTATGGAAGTGATTACAAAGGCAAAATAGAGCTTTGTACGATAATTCATAGCATTCCTTGATAAGAGTATCTTAAATGCAATGTAAGCGCTTGTTTATTTTTTGACAATTCTTTGATCAGGCCCATTCAATAGAGAAGTGCGACAAATAGATTAAAATTTAAAGTGGTCAGAGATGGCTGCAACTTCTATGGTGTTTTTAAGACAAAAAAATACCAAAGGAGGAGCAAATGCCCAAGGGCTACCATCATCTAACCA
>DASZIJ010000101.1:0-10089 GCA_035949155.1 Candidatus Rhabdochlamydia sp.
TTTTAAGCAATCTGATGTCAGGAATAGCAAATTATTGTCTCAATCCAGACAAGCCACGTTTATTTTTTCATCGAAAAGAAATTGATCAAACAACTATTGCTGAATATGTGTAAAGGCTTCTTATGTTAAACTGGCGTTAAAATTAAACCAAACATTGGGATAATTTCCATTTTTCTCTTTGTATTGTTTTTACCGTTTGCTAGATTCGGTTTAGTATTCAAATACAATCAAATCAATTTGCCAGGAGGATTCGTTGCCTCAAAATCCGAATCAATTATCGCAAATTCAAAAAAAACTTTGGTATGCGACTAAGCTCGATGATGGTTGGGCTACTTATAACCAGCCTATGACTTTTATTCTTAAGGGCAAACTAAATATCAAGGCCTTGGAAACAGCTTTCCAAGGCCTTGTGGATACTCATCCAGAACTCCGCTCTGCATTTCCAGAAAAAGACGGACAGCCTATTCTTCAGATTCAAAAAAAAGTAAAATTCGAAATTTATAAAAAAGACTTCACAGAATTTCCAAGAAAAGATCGTCTCCATCTTGCTAGCCAATTTCTGAAAAAGTCTATCAGAAAGCCGATTTCTTTAGATGAGGCACCTCTCATGCGAGTCGCTTTGGTTGATTTGGACAAGGAAGAATGGCTTCTTCTATTGAATTGGCATGATTTAATCATCGACGGACATTCAATCAGCGTCTTTCTAAAACAGTTATCGGAACTCTACAACAACTATCCTTCCATAAAAAAATTTTCTTTTTTGAAAGAAGCACAAACAAAGTCTCGTTTAATAGATCACTCAAAGGAGTCACTTGATTTCTGGAAAAAAACTCTTGCAGGAACCACTTTTTCTTTAGAATTACCAAAAACTAGTGAAACTCCCCAGGAAAATCCGTGTAAGGGCGATTTTATTACTCAATTTCTTGATCCCAAAGTAGGAAAAAAGCTTTATGCATTTACAAAAGCGCAGAAGACCTCTCCTTCTTGTATTATGATAACAGCTTTTGCCGCGCTCCTTTATCGCTATACTAGAGAAGAAGATTTTGTGATCGGATATCCTGTTGATCTAAGGCCAGAGGAGCTGAATGATCGATTGGGTATTTTCATGAATAATATTCCCATGCGTTTTCAGATAAATTCTCAATCCTCATTCATCAGTCTATTGCATCAGACTGCTGCATCGCGCCGCAGTGCTAAGACCCATCAAGAATACTCTTATGATCAAATCGTGAAAGCCACAGGAAAAGAGCTCTCCCACCTTCGCCAACCTCTTTTCAATACCAGCTTTACATGGGAAGACTATTTCGTTAAAGATTTGAATCTTAATGGCATCTCTTGTGAAGAACTTTTCCTTCACACGGGCACTGCTAAATTTGATCTTTCTCTAATGATCTTTGAAGAGAAGGATGGTATTAGGCTGTATTTTGAATTTCCGAGTAGTCTTTTTTCAAAGGATTCCATTGAGCGCTTCGGAAAGAACTTCCAGGTGCTCTTAAATGAACTTCTCTCTCATTCAGATGCCCTGGTTGGAACGCTACGGCTTTTGACTGAGTCGGAATATACTCAAGTATTAAGGATGGGAACAGGGCTTCGAAATGATTATCCACGCGAAAGCAATGTGCCAGAGTTGTTCGAAAAAATCGTCAAAGAGCAAGGGTCGCACGCAGCTTTAAGCAGTTCAGTTGGCATGTTAAATTATCATACCCTCAATGGAAAAGCTAATCAGTTAGCTCGATATTTGCAAACACAGGGTATTAAAAAAGGAGATTTAGTCGGATTAGCTTTAGAGCGTTGTCCTAATTTGATTATCGGAATGTTAGGTATTTTAAAAGTAGGGGCAGTCTATGTCCCCATAGATGAGAGCTATCCAATGGAGCGAAAGCTCTTTATGATTGAAGATTCTGAACTTAAGATCTTGTTGACTCAAAAATCATTTAGAGAACAATTTTCCGAAGAAAAAATCGCATCGATCATTAGCCTTGATGCAATAGAATCTGAATTATCAAACTATGAGACGAGCAATCTTCTTTTAAAAATTGAACCTGAGGATCTGCTCTGTCTCAATTATACATCTGGCTCTACAGGCAAACCAAAAGGAGTGGAAATCTGCCATCGAGGAGTAGTACGCCTTGTCAAAAATACGGACTGGATCTCAGTTTCTCCGAATGATAGATTTCTAAACATGGCAAACATTTCTTTCGATGCAATAACCTACGAAGTTTGGGGATCCCTCCTTAATGGGGCCTGCCTTTGTATCTACCCTTCTGGATCATTGACTCTTGAAGAATTAAAGGGATTTATTGAAAAAGAGCATGTGACTTCAGCTCTCTTTGCAGCTCGTTTATTTACTCTACTTGCCGATGAAGATTTAAAAGAATTACAAGGAATGAAAGAGATTCTTTCAGGAGGAGATGTCATGTCTGCGGATGCAGCAAGAAAACTCTCTCTTAAATTGCCTACCTGTCGCATTGTCAATGCTTACGGGCCCACTGAAAATACGGTCGTTTCTACTTATTATTTGCTTCGAAGTGCAGATCTTAAAAGTACAACTGTCCCGATCGGTCGGCCGATTGCAAATACCGATATTTTTATTTTAGATAAACAAATGCAGCTAGTTCCCATTGGCGTCACGGGAGAGCTGGCTTGCGCTGGAGATGGCATAGCACGCGGATATTGGCATAGATCCGATTTGACTACAGAGAAATTTGTTCAGAATCCCTACAGTAGTGATCTAAAATCACGGATGTATCGTACGGGGGATTTAGCCCGTTTTCTTCCCAATGGCAATATCGAGTTTTTGGGACGGATCGACAATCAAGTAAAAATTAGAGGCTTCCGCATTGAATTGGGAGAAATCGAAGAAACCATCAAGCATCACGCAGATGTGACCGATTGTGTCGTCTTAGTGCATAAGACCGCACTCGGTGATAAATGTCTTGTTGCTTACCTCGAGAGCAAAAAGAGAAGAAAACTAGATTCTGAAGAGATAAGAAATTATATCGCTTCGAAAATTCCCGCTTATATGCTACCTAGTTTTTTTGTTATTCTTGAGAAATTCCCTGTGACACCGAATGGAAAAGTAGACCGCAAAGCGCTCCCACCGCCTGAAATTGAAAAGGGCAAACAAAGGAGGGTTTCTTTACAAACTCCGAATGAAAAAGCGATTGGAGCTTTGTGGTCTAGTATCTTGAGTACTGAAAATGTGCAAGCCAATAGTCATTTTTTCAAAATTGGTGGGGATTCCATTCATGCCATGAGATTTATTTCTCAATTAAGAAAAGTTCTTGATGTCAGGATGTCTGTTGGCATGCTCTTTCAATACCCTGTCCTAATGGATTTTGCCACGCAATTGGATAGTCAAGAAGGACATAACAAACGGATTCCTAAACGCCAACAGCACAGCCCAATACCTCTTTCACTTAATCAAGAAGCTTTATGGTTTATCGATCAATTATATCCTCTTTCACCTCTTTATATGATTGTTTTAGCCTTTCGTTTAAAAGGACGAATTAACCCAGAAAAGTTAAAAAAGTCTTTAAAATCTATGGTTCAGCGGCATGAAATTTTAAGAACTCGGTTTATAGAGAAACAACAATGGATAGAAGATTTAGGCGGGGAGTCATTTATTGAAGTTGATTTAAGTCAGGAAAAAAATGCGGAAGAAAAAGGGCTCGCTCTACTGCAAGAACAGGCATGCCTAGGCATGAATTTATCTCAATTACCTCTTTTTCAAATCCTGATTGTTAAAATCAAGAAAGATCTTCATTTCGGGCTTCTTCGAGTCCATCATATTATTTTTGATGGAGAGTCAATCTCTCCTTTTTTCAAGGAATGGATAGGCATTTCAGAATCCCAGTTGGAGCTGCCCATTCAATATGGTGATTTTTCTATGTGGCAACGGGAATATTTAAAAACAGAGGAAGCACTTCAACATCTTCAATACTGGAAAAAGCAACTCCAAGATGCTCCGGACTTTCTGGAATTACCCTTGGACAAGCCAAGACCTCCTATATTTAGTGGAAAGGGGGAGATAGCGCAGCTGCAACTTTCCAGGGATTTAACGAATTCCCTAAATCGTCTTGCGAAAAATCAAGGGGTGACCTTATTTGTCTTGGGTCTAGCAGCCTTTCAAGTTCTCCTCTTTCGCTACACAGGAAAAGAGGATATCCTTGTTGGAACTCCTTTTGCAAATAGAGAAAGGTCTGAATTACAGCATTTAATAGGTTATTTTGTTCAAATGTGTGTGATTCGCTCAAACCTATCTGGAAATCCTTCTTTTCTTAATTTTTTACAACAAGTCCATCAAACAGTCTCAGAAGCTTTTAAAAATGTAGATATGCCTTTTGAAAAAATTGTCTCCGAGCTTAATCCTAATCGGAATCCAAGCTATAATCCGCTTTTTCAAGTAGGGTTTGCTTTAGAAAATATCTCCTACCCTATAGGAGAACTTATCTCATTGGAAGGCAAAACAGCTAAGTTCGATCTTAACATGACGATTCGAATGGAGGGAAAGGATCTTATTTGTTGCATTGAGTACTGCTGTGATTTGTTTGAAAGAGAAACAATCGACAGAATGTTGAATCATTTCCTGGTGCTTTTAAAAAGTCTTACAGAAAACCCAGAAGAACAAATCGGTTATCTTCCAATCTTAACACTGCAGGAGTTTCATCAGGTTACCGTGGAATGGAACGAGACATCAACTTCCTATCCAAAAAATCAATCCATTGTTTCCCTGTTTGAAGAGGTAGCCAATCAATATCCAGACCGTATAGCGGTTCGATTTCAGAATCAGACAATGACCTATAAAGAGCTAAATAAAAAATCCAATCAACTCGCTCATCATCTAAAAAAAATCGGGGTCAAAAAACAAGAGTTTGTTGGGATCTATTTGGATCAATCAATCGATTTGATCATGGGAATTCTCGCCATCTTAAAGACAGGAGCAGTTTACGTTCCCCTTGATGCAAGTTATCCGATGGAACGAAAACTGTTTATGATCGAAGATACGAAACTTCAGGTCTTATTGACTCAAGAATCTCTATTTGAAAAGTTCCCTCAAAAAAATCTTAATTTCCTGCTTCTTGATACAGAAAAAGAATTTACAGACCATTTTGAAAATCTAAAGATGGAAATTGATCCAATGGATCTGGCCTATATCAATTATACTTCCGGATCGACAGGAAAGCCAAAAGGTGTTGAAGTTTGTCACCGGGGAGTTGTCCGCCTTGTGAAAAATACCAATTGGATGGAAATTCACCCGGAAGATCGAATTTCTCAAATCTCGAATATTTCCTTTGATGCGGTTACCTTTGAAATATGGGGCGCACTTCTTAATGGAGCTACTCTTTGTATTTATCCTTTTAAGGATTTAAGCCCAGACGAGCTAGGGAAGTTTCTCATTCTGGAAAAAATTACCCATCTCTGTATGACCTCTCGGCTTTTTACTCTCATGGTCGATGAACGGTTGGATTGTTTAAAAGGTCTTAAAAAAATTACTCCTGGAGGAGATGTTTTGTCGCCTTATCACGCTAAGATAGCCGCTGAAGCGCTTGTCCCTGGGGCTATCATTAATATTTATGGACCAACAGAAAACACGACACTGACTACTGCCTACCCGATTTATGATTTGGATGCTATTAAAAATGGAGTGCCTATTGGTACGCCTATATCAAATAGTACGGTTTTTATTCTTGACCAAAACAATAAACCCGTACCGATCGGTGTACACGGAGAGCTTTGTACAGGGGGGGATGGTTTAGCCAGAGGATATTTAAATCAAAAAGATCTGACAGAGGAGAAATTTATCCCTAACCCTTTTGGGACAGGCAGACTTTATAAAACTGGTGATCTGGTAAAATTTCTTCCAGATGGAAATATTGCGTTTCTTGGCCGAATAGATCAACAAGTAAAGATCCGGGGCTTTAGGATTGAGTTTGGAGAAATTGAAGATGTTCTACGCCATTATAACAAAGTGAGCGATTGTGTGGTTTTAGCTAGAGAAGATATTCCCGGAGAAAAATTACTAGTTGCTTATATTGAACCAAAAGAAGGAAATACGATCGAGGATCAAGAAATAGCTGCCTATGCTGCTGAGAAACTTCCCAAATATATGCTTCCTAGCTTTTTTCTGGTTTTGGAAAAATTTCCTGTGGGTCCAACGGGGAAAATAAATCGTAAAGCCCTTCCTTCCCCAACAGACATTCTGGAAAAAAGAGAATTCGAAGCTCCAGTTACTAGCAGAGAAAAGCTCCTCGCAGATATTTGGAGCCAAGTTTTAAATATAAAAGAAATTGGTCGGAAAGATCATTTTTTTCGACTCGGCGGCCATTCCATTTCTGCAGCTCAACTCTCTTCAATTGTGAATAAAACATTTGCATGCTCTATTCCAGTTAATCTTATTTTTGAGGAATCCATCTTAGAAAGATACGCACAAAAAGTCGACGAATTTCTTTCTCAAGGAGATCAAAAAACTTCCATTTCCAGTTCTGAGTTATTTTGGGTTTGGCGTAATCGAGAGTCGATCTTAGATCCTTCCATTACTCCTGAAGGGACCTCTTCTAAATCCTCGCAATTTACAACTTCAAAAAACATCTTCCTTACAGGAGCTACCGGTTTCGTAGGGGCATTTGTTCTCCGAGAACTCCTTGAAAAGACAAAAGCAAAGATTTATTGCCATGCACGAGCTAAAACGGAAACAGAAGCAATGGCCAGAATTAAGGAAGTGATGGAAAAATATCTCCTTTGGAAACCCCAGTACACTTCTCATCTCATTCCTGTACCTGGGGATCTAGAAAAGAAAAATCTCGGAATGACAGCTTTTGACTTTCTAGCAGATGAAATAGATTCTATTTTCCATATTGGAGCTTATGTAAATCACGCTTTGCCTTACCAAAGACTAAAAGCAGCTAATGTTTTAGGAGTACAGGAAGTGATCCGACTTGCCTGTAAAAAGAAAACTAAGCCGCTCCATTTTATTTCTACTATGGCAGTCATAGGGCCAATAGGGGGTAAATGGATTGAGGAAGATGTCGATATTCGCGATGCAAAAAATCTATTTAATGGCTATGCCCAAAGCAAATGGGTTGGAGAAAAACTTGTATTAACTGCTCGTTCTAGAGGGCTACCTGCAAATATTTATCGCCTATCGCGCGTAAGTGGAGACTCTCGAACCGGTGCTGGGCCTACAGGAGATTTTCTTTGGAGGGTTGTACAAGCCTCAATTCGTTTGAAGATGGCTCCTGAGATCGATTACAAAGAAGAAGTCACTCCTGTTGATTATATTGCCGAGACAATTCGAATAATTTCTGCAAAAAAAGAAAATATGAATCACCAATATAACGTTCTAAATCCAGAATTTTATAGATATAAAGATATTTTCAAGCTTCTCATAAAAATCAACTATCCTATGATCATGACAGATTTTTTAACCTGGCGTGAAACTCTCGTCAAAGAGGCGATTAAAACAGGGGAAAAAGAACTAACTGCTCTAATGGCGCTTGTTTCTGAGATTGATCTATCTCAAAAAGGAGAGAATATTTCTTTTTCCTGCAAAAATACAACCCAAGCTTTAAAAGATTCCTCCGTGCAATGTCCAAAAGTTGATGAAAAATTATTTTTAAAGTACATTGACTATTATGTGAGCATTGGATTTTTACCTCCTTATTAGGTCAATTTAAGAAAAAAACCGTTCTGTATGTTGATTTTAGGCGCAAAAAAATGCAAAAGGAAATTCGCTTTTTCACAAAACAACTTCCAAAAGATAAAGAGGTCATCCATATTTGGATAGGCAAGTCCGATCTTCCTCATGATCGGTTAATTAGCCAGTTAATTGGGCAAAATTTGGATATAAAAGCCCTCCCTTCGGGAAAACCCTACTTTTTTAACTCCTCTCTTTATTTTAATCTCTCTGATGCAGAAAATTGGATTGCTATTGCTTTTAGTTGGCAAGTGCCTATTGGAATCGATATTGAGACCATTCGTCCAGTGGAAGGAATGGATCAATTGATTAGTGATTATTTTTCGCCTAAAGAACAAGCCTATGTAAAAGAAAAAGACACTTTGACCCGTTTCTGGAGGGTCTGGAATCGGAAAGAAGCCTGTTTGAAAGCGCTAGGATTGGGATTACAAGACAGTATGGCTCAGTGGGAATGTTTAGGGAATGGATGGATATTTGTGAATACTGTCTGGGTTCGATCTTTATCTATTAAAAACAATCTATCAGGGGCGGTAGCATTCTCTCAGTGAAATGATTTCTACAATTCGATTTTTCCTAAAATTTGCTGCAAAATGTTTGTGATCGGATGATCTTGGTAAAGTTGTGCAAATAGCCCTGAGCTGCCAAGTAAAATAACTTCTTCGCTAAAAGGAATAATACCTGCAATGGGTGTGTTAAAAGCTTTATTAATCTCTACTTCTATTGCAGGTAAATTCATAGAGGGGAGAGTCTTGTTAACGATTAAAAATAGCGTGGGAACCTCTAGTTTTTTAGCTAATTCGATCGTAATAGCTGTTCCCTGAAAATCTTGCTTATCGGGTCTAAGAATGACTAAAAGAATATCAGAAATCGAGATTGCAAGCAGAGTTTCTTGATTAATCCCAGGATGACTATCGATCAAAAGAAAATCTAAATTAAGCTCCTTTATGATTTGGTAGTACCCTTCGATCAAGTATTCTATGTTATATCCCTCACGTAAGATCTTTGTGATTTCTGAAGCCGAGAGACTTGATGGAATAATGAAAAGTTTTCCTAATGATGATGTCTCTAATCGATCAGTCACATCAATAGCGCATTCTTTAATGGAACATCGGTTCCAAAGATAATCATTAAGAGTGTGTTTTAACTGGTCTTGATTCAATTGGAATAAGATATGAATCCCAGGAGATTGAATGTCACAGTCGATAATTCCTACTCTTTTTCCTTTCCGAGCAAGTAGATAAGCTAAGTTGGCTGTGATATTTGATTTCCCTGTTCCACCTCGAAACGAATGAATCGATACGATTTTACCCATTTAAATCTTAGCCTGTTTTTCTTCTGTGCAATGCTTTATTTTTAATTTTATTAAAAAACTCTGATTGAACAATTCGATCTAATTCCGCATTTTTCTTGATTTGGTCGATATTAATTTCAAGGACATGCACTTTTTTTTGTAATAAAACATTTTTTTCTTTAAGAAGATTGCGAGCCGTTTTTAATTCTTTACGCATCGCTTCTAGACGCTTAACAATTAATTCTAATTTGTGCTCATGAAGATGCAGTTTGAGAATCATCTCATAAACACTTATGGCTAACTTTTTAATGGCCTTGGAATACCCTCGTTGTGTTGCCATCTGTTTTAATTCTTTTAAATGGGAATAATCTCCTTTAGCAACCAAATAACAAATACCCTGAATTTGTTCAAGATTTTTCATTTCCCTTATATTCATATTGACCTTACTTTATATTTAGTTCATGTTGGAAAGTTTTTAAAAAAACAAGAAATATTTACAATTCAGAAAAATGGGAAAAGATCTTACTACTAACCCTTCTCATTTTTTACTTGAAATCCCCAAGCAGTTATTAAAAATTAGATAGTTCAAAAACAATTATCTAGAATTTATTGGAGATTAAATTATTTAGATGGAATGAGAAATATGAATTTCATAGAAAATGTAAGTACTATAATAGATAATGAAAAGAAATTTAATATTCTTTGTCATCATATGGCAAAGAGTAATTTCTCATTAGCTTCTAACTATGTAGAAGATATTTTTACCAAGTCTGTAAGTAACAAAGATAAATTTATTAATTTAACCAAAGCTTGTTTCTTAGCATTAAGAATTCCTCTACTGTATTTGCCACTTGCAAATAGAGTAACCCAGATTTTTTTACATCTTTTATCTCCTAAATTAACAAAAGAGTTTGTGGATTCCCCTGGATTTTTTAAAACAATTGAAGAAAGAAAGCTTAGGTACTCACCTTACGCAAGAGAAGGATTTGAAAAAAAGCAAATAGTCAAATATAATTTTCTCCATAATGAGGAGAAAAAATCATGTCTAAAGAGCTTCTTGACATATACACAGACTATCTCATTAGTCAAAACGCTCAAGCAA
>DASZIJ010000102.1:0-12347 GCA_035949155.1 Candidatus Rhabdochlamydia sp.
TATTATGAAAAATTCTTGGAATTTAAAGAAGCCATTTTTACTTTTTTAAAAAATATTCCTAAATATGAAGAAGAGCTAAAGAGCCTTCTTGTTAAAAATTTCCATATTATAAATCCGTAATTTAAAACCTATCGAGTATAGCATCAACATGGTACAGTAGATTCAACAAGACTGGCATCCGAACTGATAAGAAATGCATTAATTTCTTTTATAACAGGAACCGACATTGCTTCATTCAAAGCCGCAGAGGAATGGAAAAAGTCAAAAAATGGTCTTTTACCCTCATCTAGATCCTTTTGTGTTGTATCATTTATAAATTGGGTTCGCAGCTCACCACTCTTTATATATGCCAAAATGCCAGAGATACTCCAGTCAAAATACCCATTAGCAAAGTCACTTACTGAAGCCATGTGCCTTTCCTTAGGAAGCAAACCTTCCCATTTAGAGTTTAAAATATTTTTCATTTCCTGCTGAATAGGTATATAAAGTACTGTTTTACCCGGAAAATTCTTATTAATAGCTTCTTGTAAAGAAATTTCAAGCTCTAGAGACAACTCACTAGCATCGCGTTGGCACTCTGAGCCATAAAACGCAGGAATACTACCAATATCCGGGGGGCCAATAATCACAAAGTAATCTTTAGGATACTTATCTTTCAATCGCTGCACATAAGATACCAGGTTGTTTGGCACAAGAGTGTGCATATTTTCTTTTTTTTGTTCTTTTGTCAGTTCTTTGTCTACTAAAGTGAGCATAAGATCATTGCCACCAGCTATAAACATGAATAGATTTCCTTCTTCTGCCTCTTTACCATCGACATCTTTAAGATATCTAGATATTTGACCTTCCAATGAATATTTATTAAAGTCTAAGGCTGGGAAAATGTATTGAAAGAGTCTTTGAAATAAACTATATGTTTTATATTTTATTGCAATCGTGGCATTAGAAACAGCATAATTATTTCCATCTAAAGCTTTCCAAGCTGGTTTACACTCTAGCTTATAGGCCTCAAAAATTTTCTCTATTAATAATGCACCATTAGAAAAGGCCATCCCATTATAAGCAGACGGAGGAGATGTCATATGAATTCCTTTAAATAGCCAAGATGATTTACTAAGAATAGGAAAAAAGTTTCCATTATCACTTAGTGAGTCCCCAAAAACAGTTATCTGTTTTATAGAAGGATGTTGTGAATTATCTGTAACTTTCCCCATCATATATCCTCTCGTATATATTTATTAATTACGATCACATTAGCATCAATAAGCTAAAAATAAATTATTTATTGTTTCATAATTTGAGAATCAAATTTTTAGGCTTGTGCAAAGAAAGCCTTAGTTTTTTCATTTAATTGATCTTGAATATCTCCGGGAAGATTCCCATTATGAGAAATCTGGTGCGATCGTAAAAAAATTCTTGTTGAAGCAGCCTCTAACTTGGATGCTAATGAGACATGGTCTGGAATTACCCCATCGCTCCCTCGGTTCTGCTCGCTGATATGCTGAATGATAATATGTTCTATCTGTAACTTTTCCAATTTTTCCGCACCAGAGACGCTATCTAATTGTGCACCGCTTAGGTAAAAAAATGGAATAACAATAAATCCTACTAGCGCAGCAGCAACATCTGATAGATGACTGAATGTACGATCTGAGATTCCTAAGTATTTTACCTTGTTACAGTCAAACTTGTGGGTAAGCACTGCTTCCGACATCATCCCGCCTCCTAAAGATAGTCCTTTGAATGCGATGTGAGTGGCTTTGACTTCTTTTTCTAAAAACTGGAGTCCAGCTTCAAATCCAGCACTCTTTTGGTAGCGTGTAGGAAAGCCTTTACTACGTCCAACAGAGGGGCCATTGATCAATAAGGTATTAGCTCCATTGGAATGGTTTTCAGCAGGAACCTTATCCATAAACTCTTCCATAGCCATAGCATTACCAAAGGCATGAATAAACCATTTACCATTAGCAATAGTGTTTTTGTGCCCAATAATGGTAGCGTCATAGGCAACCCCTGATTTATACAGTGTAATTTTCTGGGTAACGAATCCTTGACTACTCAAATCCTGGGTTGCACAGTTTTCTTTTTCAGCAAGTTTATCTTTGGAGAAGAAAGTTGCAGGATAAACGGCAAAACCGATTATAGTGGAAACAATTTTTCTGACGGTCAAAGCCAGGACAACATAGCTTGCATAGGATAACGCAGGTGAAGTTTGACGGATTGTTCGACTACCGATAGCATAAAGACTAAGTCCTGCAGCTGCAAAGAGCAGGTTATTAGCTACGCGCCAAACCTTCTCGGATAAGGTTGTCGAGGCTGTAAAACTTTTTAAAGATTGCCACGGTAAAGGCACAGTTGTTTCAACTTTCATTATATTTTCCTTGTTTTGATGTGTCGATTATACCTTGTTTATAAACTTAAGGTAAATAAATCATTTCCTATTCCTCTAGGAATGAGCTTTATAAAAAATAAATTGATCAATGTTTAAAAACACAAGAAAATATGGGATAGCGGCAGTCGGGCTCGAACCAACGACCTACGGATTATGATTCCGCCGCTCTAACCAGCTGAGCTATGCCGCCGAGAAAAATAGCGGGGGAAGGATTCGAACCTCCGGCCTTTGGGTTATGAGCCCAACGAGCTAACCACTGCTCCACCCCGCGATAAAGAAAGCATGAGTTTAACGCGCTTGGGCTTTTAGCTCAACAACATTTTGCAAAAGGTCGATAGTTTTTTTAGCTGCTCCTTGCATGGGAGAGCTATTTTGCAAAGAAATAGATAAAGGGAAAGAGAGTAATTTAGAAATTATCTCAACTAGGCTATCTAAGGTAATCTCCAATCCTGATTGAGATTGTAGGATTTGTTGTTGTAAATCCTTTTGAGTATGCATATTCGGTCCAAAAAGCACGGGTGTTCCAACCGATACGGGTTCAAAAATATTATGCCCTCCAATATGGGTAACAAAACTTCCGCCTACAATAGCAAGATCGACAATTTGATATAACTTGGTAAGCTGCCCCATTTGATCAATTAAAATCACCTGTTCTTCTCCTGTGATTTGGGAAGGATCAGATGAAAGAGCATAGGAGTAGTTCTTTTTCTGTAATAAAGAACCCACGTTTTGAAAGCGCTCTGGATGCCGGGGGGCTATGAGCACCTTTAAGGTGGGAAATAGTTGCCAAAGTATATCTAGTTTTTCAAGTAACCACTTCTCTTCTGGATCATGTGTTGAAGCCAAGATGATGGTCTTGTTAGCTAATTTAAGCTGTTCTTTTAAGTCTTTTTTTTGAGAGAAAGACAAAAGATCTGGCTTAACATCCCATTTAAGATTACCTGTTACATGAATTTTAGAAGAGTCAATAAGATGAGAAAATCTCTTAAAATAGGTGTTGTTTTGTACCAAAAAAAGATCAAATAAAGAAAAAAGCCTTCGTGTGAAATAGGAAAAAAGCTGAAACCTTTTATAAGAGCGCTCTGATATTTTTCCATTCACCAATACAACTTTTCCGCCTATTTTTTTTACTTGGCTAACTAGATGAAACCAAAAATCACTTTCTACTAAAAAGAGCGCACTAGGAGATATTTGCTTTACTAAGCGGCGCATAACCCATGAAAAATCCAAGGGAAGAAAAAAGTGAGCTTTTGCTTGGGGTAAGCTTTTTTTAGCCTCCATATGCCCTGTACGAGTGGTGTTGGAGATCACAATTTGTGCAGAGGGAAAGGTTTGTTGCAACTGAGCTATTAAAGGGATAGCTGCTTTTGTCTCCCCTGCTGATACAGCATGAATCCAAATTACAGGTGCAGAAGAGAGTTGTAGATTAGGGGTTTTTAACCCTAACCTGTATAAAATGGTTCCCTTATATTTACTCCAAGAAAGAAGGAACTTAGGCATTGCAAATAGCCCTAGTAGAATAAGACAGGTATTATAAAAAAAGCTAAACATCGCACACAAGATTAATTAATTTATTAGGAACAAAGATTACTTTAGTAATCGGTTTATGTAAATATTTTATGATTTGCGGTTGTTTTTCTAAAAAAGACAGCAGTTCTTCTTTGGTTTGTTCTTTAGGCAAAGACCATTTTCCTCTTACCTTACCATTTATTTGTACTACATATAATACTGTTTCTTCTATTAAATAGTTTGGATCAAAAATAGGGAATGGTTGATAGGTTAAGCTTTTTGTTTCACCTAAATATTCCCACAGCTCTTCTGCAATATGAGGGGCAAAGGGATACAATACTTGGACCGCCATTTTTAACGCTTGTTTAGGATAAGAAGCAAGTGGTGAAAAAGCATTGATAAATTCCATCATTTTAGCAATAGCTGTGTTAAACTGCATGGCTTCTATCTCTTTTTCCACTTGATAAACCAAGCGATGAGATAGCTTCAGTCCTTCAACTGTATCTTTTTCACAAACTTTATCTGAAGTAACCAAGTCATAAAAGCGATTTAAAAAGCGATAACACCCATTCACAGCATCGCTGTTCCAAAGTTTTTCTTTATCAAACGGGCCCATAAACATCTCATAAAGACGAAGAGAATCAGCTCCATATTCACAAATGATGTGATCTGGGGTTACTCCATTAAGTTTTGATTTGGACATCTTTTCTACTTGAGTATGTAGCAGTTCTTTGGTACCTCGTTTAAAAAAGCTACCATTTTCTTCGCATACATCCTCTGGTGCTACATAACCCCCTTGGTTTAGTTGATAAGACTTAGCTGAAACAAGACCTTGATTACGCAAAGTTTGAAAAGGCTCAAGCGTACTGACAAGGCCACAATCATAAAACACTTTATGCCAAAAACGTGCATACAAAAGATGAAGCACTGCATGCTCTATCCCCCCCACATACAAATCCACTGGCATCCAATATTTTTCTGCTTCTTCACTCCATGGTTTATCTGGATTATGAGGATCGCAAAAACGTAAATAATACCAACAAGATCCTGCCCACTGTGGCATGGTATTGGTTTCTCTGTGAGCTATTTGATGTGTTTTAGAGTCTGTAATGTGCACCCATTCTTTAACTTTAGAAAGAGGACTCTCTCCAGTAGGAGCTGGCTTAAAATCTTTTAATTCAGGAGGGCACAAAGGCAGTTCATCTAAATCTAGAACTCGCCTAGTACCATCGGGGAAATGAAGAATGGGAAAAGGCTCACCCCAATAACGCTGGCGAGAAAATAACCAATCGCGCAATTTGTAATTAATGGTTTTCTCTCCTTTTCCTTGGCTCTCTAACCAATGAATGACTGCTTGCTTTGCTGCTTTTAAATCTAAACCATGTAAATTTAAAGAACCTGAAGAGCTATTAATATATGTCCCCTCTTCTGTCCAACAAAGTTTGCCAGATTGCACATCTTGATCGGTTTCATTAGGAACGATAACAACAGTAATGGGTAAATGAAAGGTTTTAGCAAAAGTAAAATCTCTTTCATCATGAGAAGGGACTGCCATAACAGCCCCTGTTCCATATCCCATCAACACGTAATCTGAGATCCAAATGGGAATATTTTGACCTGTGATAGGATGTCTAGCATATGCACCTGTCCATATACCTGTTTTCTCTTTGCTAAGCTCTGTCCTTTCCAAATCGCTTTTTCCAGCGATATCTTTACAATACTTTTGAACTTGTTTACGGCAGGGCTCTGTTGTAACTAAGGAAACAAGGGGATGCTCTGGAGATAGTACCAAGTAGGTAACACCAAATAACGTATCAGGACGAGTAGTAAATACAGTGATTGTTTGCTTTGTTTGTGTTTCTTCAAAGTGAATTTTTGCGCCTTCGCTACGCCCAATCCAATTAATCTGTAACTTTTTTAAATGATCTGGCCAATCTACTAATTCTAAATCTTTAAGCAAGCGATCTGCATAAGAGGTAATTTTAAGCATCCACTGTCGCAAAGGGCGCCTTTCAATCGGATATCCCCCTTCTTTGGCTTTACCATTTTCTACTTCTTCATTGGCTAAAACTGTTCCTAAAGCGGGACAGAAATTAACCAGAACCTCTGCTTCATAAGCTAACCCTCTATTGTATAGCTGTGTAAAAAGCCATTGCGTCCATTTATAGTATTTAGGATCACTTGTGGTAATTTCTCTATTCCAATCATAGCTAAATCCCAGTTTTTTAAGCTGCCTCCTGTAGGTATTGATATTATTTTGCGTAGTGCTTGCTGGATGAGTTCCTGTACGAATGGCATATTGTTCTGCTGGCAGACCAAAACTGTCCCAGCCCATAGGATGTAGTACATTAAATCCTTTTTGCCTTTTATAACGCGCAATTGTATCTGTTGCTGTATATCCTGTTACATGACCTACATGTAGACCCGAACCTGAAGGATAGGGAAACATATCTAAAATATAATACTTAGGCTTGCTAGTATCTATTTCGACCTGAAATAACTGTTTTTCTTCCCAAATTTTTTGCCATTTCTCTTCAATTGCTTCATGATTGTAGTTTTTCTTTGTCATAGTTTTGCCCAATAATTTAACACACAAGCTTAACGCGAACCCTTATCTTTTGTCCAGTCTTTGGGCTTTTATACATAAGTTGTTTATTTTAAGTTTATTAAATATTAATATCCTTCCTTGCTACAAATCAAACAATCTAGTACTATCTTTGTTGTCTTTTCAAGACTTATACAATAGGTTCTAAAAGCATGCTAGAAATTAGTTTGATTAAAAAAAACAAAATTTGCTTGGAGGATTACAACTACAAGCAAGATATTGAAAACAGATTATTGATCTCTCAACTATCTGCTCGTGATCTAGAACTTTTACAGGAAATTCTATATAGCTCTTTAAAAATAGCTCTTCAAGATTTAAGCGAAGCTTTAAGCTGTGAAGAAAAGGAATTAATTCCTAGCATCAAGAAGTTTGTTAAAAGCGGACTGCTCTCTTTAAATGGCTCTGTGATTACCGTTGATAAGGAAAAGCGCAAGTATTTTGCGGCTAGAGTAACAGCATTTGATCCCGATTTTAAACCTGGTATGGAATTCCTACAAGGACTATTAAAAAAAGTCCCTATTCATACTTTGCCTGTTTGGTATAACATCTCTCGAACCTCTGATCGCATTTTTGATTCTATTGTGGAAAAGTATTTATTAACCCCTCAGATATTTCAACGTCATTTATCAGCACTACAGTTTCCAGATCCTGTTATGGAAGAAATCATAAAAGATCTTCTAGAATCTCCTGAATACATACTTTATGCAAGCGATCTGATGGATAAATACTCCCTTTCTCAGGAACAATTTCAAACAATTGCACTATTGCTAGAATTTCATTTCGTATGTTGTTTAACCTATAAAAAAATAGATTGTAAATGGGTAGAAGTGATTACGTTTTTTCAAGAGTGGAAGGATTATTTACTCTTTTTACGCAAAACTCAGCCTCCCACGCTTTATGCAGATTCCGTTAAAAGGGAAAGCACGCGAGATTTCTCTTTTCTTGAAGATATTACTTTTCTTGTATCTTTGGCAAAAAAACAACCTTTTTTCTATAAAGATGCACTTGAGCTAGCAAATTGTTTACAATTAAGCACAACAAACAAAAATCACATAAAGTATATTAAGCGTTTACTAGAAAAAATAGAGTTATTGAACTTAGCTTCTATTAAGGATAAAAGCCTTTCTTTATTGGATAAAGCTCATGAGTGGTTCACCTTAACTAATCCTCAAAAATCCCTATTGTTGTATCGTCATTCTTATGCGCCAGAAATGATCGGTTCATTTAACGAGAGAGTTTTAAGAGATATAGAAAAAAGTGTTTTAAAAGTAGCTCATTCCGAATGGGTTTTATTTGAAGATTTTCTTAAAGGCATGACTACTACTTTGAGTGAAGAGTCTAGTGTTATCTTAAAAAAACAAGGCAGAAACTGGAAATATACACTTCCTTTTTATAATTCTAGAGAACTTATTTTGATTGAAGCAATTATTTTAGAATGGTTATCTGAATTAGGAATTATAGAATTAGGTAGCTACCAAGATCATCGTTGTTTTCGTGTAACAGAATATGGAAAAGTTTTCCTTGGATAAAAAACATGTCAAAACATAAAGAATCAAAGCTTGTTTCTAATAGGCGCGCATTTTACGACTATGAAATCATAGAAACATTTGAAGCCGGCATTATTTTGTCCGGTACAGAAGTAAAATCTTTGCGCAATCATGAAGGCAGCCTTCAAGAAGCTTATATCTTAATATCTCAACAAGGAAAAGTCCTTTTAAAAAACGCCTCCATTGCTCCTTATCGCTTTGGAAACATCTTTAATCACGAAGACAAACGAGACCGATTTTTGCTTTTACATAAAAAAGAAATCATAAGGCTAAAAAACCTATCTCAAGAAAAAGGATTTGCCTTAATCCCTCTTTCTATGTACCTAAAAAATGGATTTATTAAAGTTGAAGGTGCTTGTGCAAGAGGAAAAAAGAATTATGATAAGAGACAAGCGTTAAAAGAAAAAGAACATAAAAAAACAATTCAGCAAGCAATGCGCAATCGCATAGACTGATTTTCCCTTTTTGATTATGCTTATATCTTAAGTTAAGGAGAAGTATATCATGAAAGTCATCATTACTCGAATAGAGCTTGTCAATCTAGTTGGTAAGATTCAAAACATAGTCCCTGTAAAACCAACCATTTCTATTTTATCCAATATCTTGATAGAAGCTATCGATGACCAGCTTATCTTAAGTGTAACAGATCTTACTGTAAGCGTACGAGCCTATGTAGAAGCAAAAGTTCTAGAAGAGGGGGCCATTACACTTCCTGCTAAGAGATTTTTTCAATTAATTCGTGAATTAACCGCTGTCCAAGTAGAAATCCACGCTCTTTCCTCGGAAGTAGCTTTATTAAATGCTGGTAGCTCTCATTTCAGAATCCAGGGAATGCATAAAGATGAATTTCCTAAATTCCCCAATCTATCGGAAGGAATGCAGCTAACCCTACCTTCTTTTCAATTAAGTCACTTATTGTCACGCACTTCTTTTGCAGCAGCTCGTGATGATAGTAAACACGCCCTTAATGGAATCCTTTTGCAAAGTATAGAAAATACGATTATCTTTATTGGAACAGACGGAAAACGCTTAGCAAAAAACAATATAAAAATCGATAAGGCCTCCTCTGATTCGAGCTCTTATATTATCCCTTTAAAAGCTATTGAAGAAATGATTCGCCTGCTTGATAGTAAAGAGGACGATCCTGTTACCTTAACTCTTATGTCTGATAAGATTGCTGTTGAGTTTAAATCGACTACTCTTATTACTAAATTGCTTTCAGGCCAGTATCCAGATGTGAGTCGCGTTATTCCTGAGCAAATTGCAAATCCTATCGCTTTAAATCGCGATGAATTGATTTCTTTACTAAGGCAGGTTTCTTTATTTACTTCAGAAAATAGCAATTCTGTACGTTTTACTTTTACAACAGGAGAATTGCACTTATCTGCTATGAGCGGATCTATAGGCGAAGGCAAAGTACACATGCCCGTCAATTATGGAGGAGAAAAGCTGGAAGTAGCTTTTAATCCTAACTATTTTCTAGATATGCTGCGACATAGTAAAGATGAATCTGTGCATTTTAGCATTAGCGATCCCTATAACCCAGGACTAATTACTGACTCTACCTCTGCTCAGTTTGTTATTATGCCTATGCGCTTAGAAGTGTAATGTATCTTAAACACCTTATTCTGCGTAATTTTCGTAATCATAAGGAAACAGATTTTCATTTTTCTGCTTTAGTTAATCTCATTTATGGAAACAACGGCCAGGGAAAAACAAGTATTTTAGAAGCCATTTACTTTTTAAGCACCGGTCGTTCTTTTAGAACCCATAATTTAAGTGATCTTATCAGAGAAGGCCAGAGCTACTTCTATCTCGAAGCTCATTTTATCAAAGATGAACTTCCGCAAAAATTACAAATTTACTACGATGAAACCACTAAACGCATTCAATACAATCACACAAATTACCCAAAACTGACAAATATTATAGGGCTCCTTCCCTCTGTTTTATCCCACCCTAATGATCTTGCTTTAATCATGGGAACCCCTAATGAAAGAAGACGCTTTCTAGATATTTACCTCTCACAAGCAGATCCTTTATACCTACATCACTTGAGTAGATATTACAAAGCCATGAAACAACGCAACCATGCCTTGCGCATGCAAGAGGTGCAAACCCTATCAGCATGGGAGCAAATTATGTTCCCATCGGCCTTATATCTTATAGATAAAAGAACAGAGCTGAGTTCTTATTTATTAGATCCAGCTACAGAGTGGTTATCTTTACTCTCTAGCAAAAAAGACCTTTTAGATATCCATTACCAATCTTCTCTTACAAAAAAAGAGCCCTCTCTTTTACTCAAATGGGAAAAAAGCCGGCATAAAGACATGCTGTTAAAGGCAACTTCTCTAGGACCTCACCGAGATGATCTTCTTTTTTTACTATCTAGTAAACAAGCCAAGAATTTCTCCAGCGAAGGACAAAAACGCTCTTTAATCTATGCTTTGAAACTCGCTCAATGGAATTGGATGCAGCAGAAAATAGGCTACTCTCCCCTCCTCTGTATCGATGATTTTGGAATGCAACTAGACCCTGAGCGACAAGAAAATCTAGTCACCTGTTTTAGTCGATTTAAACAGGTGTTTATCTGCTCAGCAAATGTGATTAAAGACAAATTTGCAGATACAACCCGCTCTTTTTGGATAGAACAAGGGGCTGTTTTATAAAGAAACTTATCTTACTTACTCTTTATGGAAGTTAAAAGCTTTCAGTACTTCTTTTGCCATTTCCGTAATCCCCCCTCCCCCATTCTGGAGTATCTATAATAGTTGAGGAAAATCATTCTCATCAGAGAAATCTCTAAATGCATCTCGGAACTTTTTTAATAGATAGTACTGACTATCTGTAATTCCAAAATCTTTATAGTTTTCGATAAGGGGATCGCCATCGCCAAAAAAATTACAACATGTTTCATCAAAGTCATCACATTTAGGACCCTCACCTAGAATCCAAACTCTTTTCTGGTATTCTTTATTAGAAATACCTTCAATAGTTTCTAAAACACTAATTAATATTTGTTCTCTGTCTATATCCATAGAAAAAATTAACTATTCTCTGTAAGTAAATTCTTCAATAGGTGTATGAGCTTCTAGAATATCAGGATTTTTACAAGAGATAATGTATGCTCTCCTGCTATTAATGAGCCAAAAAATTATTTATCTTCTTTTATTAGTTTTATTGCTCTTGGATGAAGGTTTATAAAATTTTTATTATCATATAAGCAAATAGTGATTTCCTTTTGATAATCATTGCTTGATAAATGAGCGTGCTGTGCTTCAGGATTATCTAATAATTGCTTTAAATAACTTTGCAATTGCTTGGCTTCTTCTATAGTTAAAAACATACTAACTCTATCTAACTTTTTATCAGATTCATCATCTAACATTCTCAAAATATTACCTCCTATTTATGTGGAACATTACTTGGATATATTCGATTAATTTCTTTCCATTCCCCATCAACAAAATGTTCAAAATGTAAATGAGGGCTTTCATGAGGAAAAGGGCGATTAAAATCAAATCGCACTTTTCTTATTCCATCTTTAGAAAGAAAAATGGGATCGCCTGCTCCATTACGAATTAGTTGTGTGCTCTCTCCTAACCAACCAGAAATCTGTTGTTCTAATTGGACAATTTCTGCGATTTTCATACTATTTTCTAAACCAGCAACAGATTCTATAAGAAGTGTCTTTTCGGAGGTTTGAAGCCT
Organism: Candidatus Rhabdochlamydia sp.; assembly: GCA_035949155.1. Taxonomy (GTDB): domain Bacteria; phylum Chlamydiota; class Chlamydiia; order Chlamydiales; family Rhabdochlamydiaceae; genus Rhabdochlamydia. The sequence continues at coordinate 11,765 of DASZIJ010000102.1, forward strand.
CTTATAAACTATATTTAATTCTTGCGCTCCTTTCATGCTTTTAGAAATAGCCTTAGTTAAAACAGCAGGTATAAGAATATCAGATCCGTATTTTCCAAAGACATACCCAGTTAATTCTCCTCGTGTATCAGAAGGAAGAGTATCCCATTCCTTGACAAGTTGGTAAGCTTCTGGAGCCAAAGTTTCACCTAAAATGCTCCATTTCTCAGAGCGAACAAGTTTGCTGAGAAGAGTAAAGGTACTCCACATTTGTTCAGCAGTATGAATAGGATGCATAACTAAATCAGAAAGAAAAAAGAAAAGTCCTTTTCCAGAGTCATAAATCCCTTTAGGAAGTGCCTTAGCAAAGCCTAAGCTAAACTCGGGGATTGAAAGAGAGGTTTTCGGAGTTTGAGAAGCATAGGTATGATAATCTTCTAGAGAGAGGTCATATTGCCCCAAACCAAAATGAGCAAACCCTCTTTCCAGATAAGGAAGAGGATTTGCTGGGTTAAGCTCAATGGCTTTTCCTAAATCGTGCACTGCTTGCGTTAAATATCCATGCTCTAAAGCTCTTTCTCCTCGTACCTGATAGGAAAGAGTA
>DASZIJ010000103.1:0-7229 GCA_035949155.1 Candidatus Rhabdochlamydia sp.
CACTCGTGCTGCCTCTCTGCAGCTATAGGCCTTTTGCGTCGCGATTAAAAAATCGATGTAATCTTCTTCTTTGCATTTAGGTGGATTCATGCCAAATAAATTAAAGTGTTTTTAGAATTTATTCAACTGCGTAACTCCTAATTCTTTTGCAACTCATCACAAATCTATATAGGTAGAGCCGATTATTTTTTTGAATGAAGATTGCCACTCAAATAATCAGGAATATGTATGGAATTGAGATAATTTTGTAAGACCTCAAAAATTTGCGATGAAGAATCCATCTCCAATACTGTCTGTGCTAGAATAACTGCATCTTTAAAATGAATCTGTCTAATCACATATCTAATAGCTGGAATATAACGAGGAGAACAAGAAAAGATTTTTAATCCTAAGCCCATTAATAGAGCAACAAAAAGAGGATTAGAAGCAATTTCTCCACAAATAGAAACATCTTTTTTATTTTGTATAGCCTCAGAAGTAACCATTTTAATCATACGGATAATACTAGGATGAATGGAGTAATTAAAATCACTTTCTACATAATCGCTACGATCTATTCCTAAACTATATTGTATAAGATCATTGGTCCCAATAGATAAGAAATCGCAATGTTTGGCTAAAGCACCAGAAATGAATACGGCAGATGGAATTTCAACCATACATCCCAATGGTAGATTTGATTGATATAATGCTCCTTCTTGAGATAGCTCTTGAGACACTTGTTCTATCAAAATACGCGATTCTTCTAATTCGATAAGATCGCTGATTAAGGGCAATAGAATGCGTACATTTCCATGATATGCTACTCGCAGAATAGCTCTTAACTGCATACGGAAAATATCTTTATGTAGAAGAAGAAAACGAATACCTCGGTATTTGGACACAGAACTATCTGCATTAAGGGATAGAAACTGTGGAATTTTATCTCCTCCAATATCAAAAACACGAATAGTCACGGGCATATTAGCAGCTTTTTGAACAATCTTCGAATAAAATTCATATTGATGCTCTTCTGAAAAAGAAAAATGATTATTTTGAAAGAAAAGATATTCTGTGCGAAACAAACCAATCCCTTTAGCACCAAGTTTTGTAAGCTGTTCGACATCATGTAGATGACCTACATTTGCCAATACCTCTACAGAGTGCCCGTCTTTTGTTTGTAAAATAGAATCTGTGTTTACATGAATTTTCTTAACCCATTTCTGTAAATTGCTTTTACGGTTTTGGTACTCTGCCAAAGTCTTATCATTAGGATTTAAAATAACTTCCCCGTTATATCCATCTACAATAACGCATTGGATTAGACATAAGCGCAGATTATTTAAATTAATACAAGTCACATAAGGAATTCCTTTGGATCTAGCAATGAGTGCTGCATGTGAACTAGCTCCTCCTTCTTCTGTAACAAAAGCAATTACACGAGGATAGTCAGCAACTGCTGCGTGAGAAGGAATTAAATCTTTTGCAAAAATGATAGATTCAGCTGGAACATTAAGCCAAGGAGCTTGTTCTTGAAAGCAAAGATGTCTAAGCACTCTTTTTGCTAAATCCATTATATCAACCCATCTACCTTGAAAAAGGCTATCTTTTATACAAGAAAAGCGAACCTCATAATCTGTAATGACAGAATGAAAAACAGCCTCGATATTTTGCAACATATGTCGAATTTTTTCTTCCACTTGAGTGGTTAAACAAGGGTCTCCCAAAATTTGGATTTGCGTATCGATAATAGTGGCAGCTTCTTTAGAACCTTTATAGGTTAAATATTTAGAAAGTTTTTTAAGATCTTCACTGCTGCATCTTAAAGCTATATGATAACGTTGAATCTCTTGATCTACTTCATTTAATGTAATAGGGAAATTAGGAATGGGCTTTTCTACATTTTCTAGGAAAAAAGGATGACCTATTGCAATTCCTTCGCTAACCGAATAGCCTTGAATCCGCGTTTCTTGGGCTTTATCCTTTTGCTTTTTGGACATTTACTGTTCTCCAAAATGATTCTCAAAGCCACCAATTAACTTTTCCATAGTTTCTTGAGCATCATCTCCTTCTACTAAAATGGTAATCAAAGAATTTTTTGTTGCAGCTAACATCAAAATGCTCATGATACTCCGTGCATTAATTGTTTCTTTGCGATAGGTAAAAGAAACAGCAGACTTTGTCCCTTGTAGTAATCTAACAATTCCGGTAGCTGGCCTGGCATGCAATCCCATTGCATTTTTAACTCTCACTTTGCGCATGAGCTTCACAGATTTTAGCCCTCTTACTCTGTTTTCTAGAAATACTTTCTAATAATTTAGCATTGAATTCCCGAGCAGAATGATATCCCATTTCTTTTAACCTTTGATTCAAAACAATGGTTTCAATCAGCAAAACAATATCTCGACCTTGCTTAACGGGAATCACATGAAAAGGAACTTTTATCCCAAGAATATCATAATATTTTTCATCTAGACCTACCCGATCATAAAATCTACGCTCATCCCATTCTTCTAGTTTTATAATGAGATCAATTGTTTTCTCATCCCTGACACATACTGCTCCATATAGGTGAGCTACATTGATAATGCCAATTCCTCGAATTTCAAGTAAGTGACGCGTTAGTTCAGGACCTGATCCTTGAAGAGAAGAGCCCTCTCGCAGACGAATACGCACAACATCATCCGAAATTAAACGATGCCCTCTTTCAATTAATCCTAAAGCAGCTTCGCTTTTACCTACCGAGGAATCTCCTTGTATCAACAATCCTACTCCAAAAGCTTCGACTAAAGTCCCATGACAGGTCATGGTTAAAGAGAACTCTTCATTGAGTATTAGAGTCATTTTACTAACTAAGCTCATAGTAGAGCCTTGAGCTTGAAACAAGGGAATTTTCGCTTCTGCGCAAACACGCACTAACTCTTTTAAAGGTGTATAGCGACCAGCCAGAATAACAGCGGGTGTTTGAGAGGTTAGAATTGCTTGCAATCTACTTAATCGTAATTTTTTATCAAGATCTCTAAGATAGCGTGCTTCAACGTTACCAAACACTAAAATTCTCTGACTAGCGTAATTCTTTAGATACCCGGACAAGCTCAGTCCCGGACGATGTACCTCAGGCACTTTAATTTGTCGATTTAAGCCCGGTTCTCCTGTAATTAATTTCAATCCAAGCTGTGGTCCATGTTTTTGGAAAAGATCTTGAACACAATACATGCAGTCACTTAAGGTAAACGCGAATCGCCGCTTTAATGGATTTATACAGCTTTAGCGCACTATGGTGTTAAAACTTTTATCTCTTGTATAAAGTGATTTTATGGAGAAGAAGGCTTTCTTGCAAATCAAAAAGAAATATATTCTCTCGATAAAAAGAATCTTGCAAAGATTTTACTTTTCCTCTTATTTAAATAAAAATAAGAAGATTAACTTCATAATAATAAAACGAAAGTAATTTTATGACTAAAAGTAGAGTAATTATTATTGGTGGAGGCTTTGGAGGATTAAATGCCGCTAAAGCTTTGAAAAAAGCCGATGTAGATATTTTATTAATCGATAAGATAAACTACCACCTATTTCAACCTCTTTTATACGAAGTGGCTACAGCAGCTCTATCCCCTGGAGAAATTGCAACACCTCTAAGAGAGATTCTTAGAAATCAAGAAAATGTTTCTGTAATTATGGGGGAAGTAGCCGATATCAATACCACACAAAAACAAGTGATGCTTTCTAATCAAGCATGGTTTGGATATGATTATTTAATTATTGCAACTGGAGCTCGTCATAGCTACTTTGGTAATGATCAATGGGAGGCATTTGCTCCTGGTTTAAAAACCATCCCTGATGCTTTAAATATTCGCGAACAAATCTTGATCTCCTTTGAAAAAGCAGAAAGAGCTGATTTTGGCTCCATTTTACCTTATTTAACATTTGTAATCATTGGAGGAGGACCTACTGGAGTAGAAATGGCTGGAGCTATTGCTGAAATTGCTTATAAAACCATGTTTAAAAACTTTCGTAAAATTAATCCAGAAAAAGCACAGATCTTTTTAATAGAAGCATGCCCCAATATCCTACCCAGTTATCCTGAAAGATTATCCAAACGTGCTAAAAAAGACCTTGAAAAGCTCGGGGTTCAAGTACTTAATAACACAAAAGTAACCAACATTGATGAATCAGGCGTTCAAATAGCAGATACATTTATCGCTTCAAAAAACATCATCTGGGCTGCAGGCAATCAAGCCTCCAAATTACTTGTCCGTTTAAATACTCCCTTAGATCGTGCAGGTCGTGCGATTGTTGAACCTGATTTAACTCTGCCTAACTTTCCAGAAGTATTTGTCATCGGAGACGCCGCACATGTGGAATACAAAAATAAGCTCCTGCCAGGAATTGCGCCTGTAGCTATTCAACAAGGACGCTATGTAGCAAAAACTATTACCCGTGACCTAGATAAAAAAAACAGAAAACCTTTTAAGTATTTTGATAAAGGAAGTATGGCTACCATTGGAAAAGCCAAAGCTATTGCTTTTATCGGTAAGCTCCAATTTACCGGCTTCATCGCCTGGCTCATGTGGGCTTTTATTCACCTTGTCTACCTCATTGGATTCCGTGACCGCTTTATCGTATTAATAGAATGGGTAATGGCCTTGATTTCCGGTAAAAGAGGCGTACGACTCATCTACAACCGATCTATCGATGAAACAAAAAAATAAGCTGTTTTTAAATAACGGTTTTTTATACCGTCTATTTTAGTTCCATTTTGTTCATATTTAACAATAATTAAACTAAAATTTCATAAAAAACATACTTATAAATTCAAAAATCATAATAAAATAATTTACCAAGGAGATCTATGTCAGTAGCAGTAAGGCTTACACCATCTACTTCGCAAGGCTCAGAAAGCCACACGGTAACTGTTTATTTACCTCCTTCATCATCTAATCGTTCTTACTCGATACTAAAGAGGGTTGGTATTGGATTTCTGACTCTTGCAGGAACTGCAGCATTAGCAGCTACAATTTATTTTTCTGTTTTTAATAAAGCATCTAAAGAAAGTACCTCTGCTAGTAATACTACTGAGACTTCTACTGGACATAATGTGTTTGCTGATTGCACTGAACCTTCAATAAGCGAAAGCCTGCAGTCTTTACATAACATAGTTAGACTTGTTCAAACAGGGCCTGATTACTATGACAATTGCGCTTCTGCTTTTCAAGCTCATTGGGAGCGTTTTAAAGAATGTGGTGCATCTGTAGATGAGTGTATGCGTAATTCTATAAAATTATTCGGGGAGTTGTTTTGTAAGCCACCTAACTCTTTTGGATACATAGATGATAATAGTGAAAAATGTGAGAATACTTATTTTGCATTAGCAAGGTGTGATATATAGAACATAGTTTTTAAGGATCTATCTTAATTTGATAGTTAATAATTTGATTTAACTTAAATGATGCGCATTTCCTTAAGATGAGGTGCTCTATAAGATATTTGATAAAATATCATCCAAAAGAGTAATTTTTTGGAATGTTTGTGAATATCTGTCAGATTTATTGTAATTTTTGGCAAAAACACCCTGCGCTTCTTATAGGAATTTCTCTCTTAATGGGAAGCGCTTGTTGTTTAAGCTTTCAGCTTTATTATCTGGTGGTTTTAACAGCTCTTATTCTTCCTATAACCAAAAATAGGAAGCTTCTTTGCTTAGCAATTATCGTTATTCTCATCGGTTTTGTATCTATCTTATTTCGTTATCCTGAAGTAACACTTGCTTCTGAAAAGGTTTCAGGAGTAGGTAGATTCAAACCTCAATCGATTAAAACGGTCTCTTCTCCTTTTTATCGCTCTTTACTCTACCAGGGAACTTTGATCGATTTCCAAACAAAAGAAGAGACCTACCATAACCTATCTTGTTCTATTTACCTGCCTATTTATGGTAAAAGACCTATCTGTAATGCAATTTACGAGATAGAAGGTCATCTACAGCAAAAATCTTCCCGTCTGTTTATTTTAAAACCCACTAAGAAAAAAACTTGGAAGAAAATTACTCCTTTTTTAAGCCTTATTGAATGGCGCTTTTCGGCTAAACAACTAATCTCTAAATATATCCATAAACAGGTATCGGATCGAACAACAGCTGTCTTTTTAAGCGCTTTGGTTACCGGGCAAATCGATGAGAGGTTGTTAACAATGCAATTTGGCAAATTGGGCCTACAACACCTACTTGTCATTTCAGGTTTTCATTTTGCACTGCTAGCTTATTTGTTAAGAAGTGTATTTAATTGTTTATTCCCCTTTAAAACCACTGCTTTGATGACTCTTTTATGCCTTAGCTTCTATTATGTTTTTCTAGGAGATTCTCCCTCTATCCAAAGAGCGTATATTGCAATTGCGGCTCTTTTAATAGGTGAATTAATCGGCTATCCCTCTTCTGGACTAAATGCCATTGGCCTAGGATTAGTCGTTGAGCTATGTGTATTGCCTTTGAGCATTTTGGAATTGGGATTTCAACTGACCTTTCTTTGTACTCTAGCTATCCTTTTACTATATCAACCTACAGAACAATTACTGAGCTATTTTTTACCTAAACGTACTGAAAAAGAACGCAAGGAAATGCCTTTTATAGACAAATATGCCTACAGTATTTTGCATCTCTTGCGTAGCTCTTTTTCAGTAAATATAGCAGTTCACATTGCAACAGTTCCTCTATTGCTTTATCTGTTTCATCAGTTCCCCTTACTTAGCATCGCTTACAATCTCTTCTTTCCCTATTGCGTAGCTCTTTCTTGCATTCTGTTATTCCCTGGCCTTATTTTATATTTTGTTCCTAAGGCATGCTCTTTTATATTTAAGCTCAATGAATTTTTCTCCACAGCCATTTTACATATCACCTCCTATCCTCCTCTAAAGCTACAATTTAGTTTACGCACAGATGTGATAACCCCTGCTATGCTCGGTTTATATCTAACAGTGCTTTTTTTAGGAGCAATTGCTTTTCATGAAAAATCTTCTTTAAAAAAGGCCTCAAATCCTATTCTGTAAAGGAAGTGGTTCTGCTTTGACGAAGATAGAGCGTTTTTTTAAATGAGCCCTAATAGAATCGATAGATTTAAGTGACTCATGTTACGCAAGGCCAACTTTTTTGCGTAAAGTTTTTAATTCACTAAAGGCCATCTGATTTGCTTTAAGAATTAATTTATACTTCAGAGCAAAATGATTTAACGAAGTTTTAATTTTAAGAAATTCAAGCTTGCAAT
>DASZIJ010000104.1:0-27468 GCA_035949155.1 Candidatus Rhabdochlamydia sp.
GTTGCTTGAGCGTTTTGACTAATGAGATAGTCTGTGTATATGTCAAGAAGCTCTTTAGACATGATTTTTTCTCCTCATTATGGAGAAAATTATATTTGACTATTTGCTTTTTTTCAAATCCTTCTCTTGCGTAAGGTGAGTGACTTTATTTAGAAAACGGGGAAATTTTGCAGCAGCTCTTATTGCAATGATCCTAGGAGCTATGGGATTTTTTCTATTTCGAATATATCCTATTGAATTCCCAAGAGAAATTGCAAACATTCTATTATCCTCTCTTGGGTATATTTTTGGAGAGATAGCTGTTAATTACCGTGTAAAAGTAGAAAATAAATCTGTATAAAGGATAGCTAAATGAGCTCTGCAGCAACGCTATCGTAGAACAACATTCCTTTGTCTGTTAAAAATAAACGATCTTTATCACGAGCTAGCCACTTTTCTTCTACCATCAACCTTTCACAAATTTCTAAAAAATCACTTGGTAAAGTTCCATGCATTTGTTCAAAAACATCTACATTTACTCCTTTACAAAGACGCAATTGTATGACAAAAAGCTCATAGAGATTATGAGGGAAGGCTAACTGCTCAGAAAAGCCAACCGGGTCTTGCTGAGATTCAAGCAAGCTACAATATTGGTTGAAATGAGAAAGATTTGAAAACCGTCTTTTTTCCCAATAGCTAAAAGCAGAAGGTCCATAACCTAAAAAAGAACGTCCAAGCCAATAGCCTGTGTTATGCACAGAATAAGCCTTTGATTTTGCAAAAGCAGAGATTTCATAACGCTCAAAACCCATTTCTTTTAAGCTCTCAATAGCTTCTTGTAGCATAGGAAGGCATTCTTCTGGAGAAGGAACCAATTTTTGTAATTGTTGTTTTCTTTGATAAAAGACCGTGTGCTGCTCAAAGGTGAGATTGTAAAGAGATAGATGCTTGATCGGTAAATCGCGTAGTTGGCTTAAAGTTTTTCTCCAAGAAGATAGTGTCTGATTAGGCAGCTCAAACATCAAATCAATAGAAAGATTATCAAAACCTGCTAGATAAGCTGCTTGAATAGCATTCATTGATTGCTTTGCTGTATGACCTCTCCCCAGGGAAATCAATTCACTGTCATTAAAAGACTGCGCTCCAAAACTGATTCGATTAAATGATAAATCTTTGAGCGCTTGCAAAAGCTCAAGGTTTATATCCTCTGGATTTGCTTCAATAGTCATTTCACAATCAGCAACTACTCTGCCCGATAAAATAACCTCAACCATTTTGGTTAAATAAGCTAAAGATAGTCGAGTAGGGGTTCCTCCTCCAAAATAAATAGAAATAATCTGTTTATCTTTTAGAAGAGGGCTTTTAAGCTGCCATTCTTGTAAGAAGGCAGCCAAAAACTTTTTCTGAAAAGATTCCTTATCCGGAATAACAAAAAAATGACAATAAGGACATTTTTTAGAACAAAAAGGAATGTGTATATAAAGACTAACTTGATTACCAGTCATTAGCATCGGGATCTTCGAAAATTCCTCTTTTCCAACGATTGCGATCAGAAAATGGATCTTCTTCTTCTTCTACAGCATCATCACCATATTCGTCCGCACTACTAGCTTCTTCTCCAGATGCGGTAGTATCAAGATCAAAAGGCTCTGTTTCCATATCAAAACCGGTTTCAGTAAACCCTTCATCTCCGATATCTACATCAGGCAAACTATGAGGTTCATGCGCGTTTTGACGCCCGGTTTGACGCTTTGGCAGAGTAAATTCTTCCATTTCTCCGCTTTCTTTAAGAAAGCGCAGCCTTTGTTTTTCTTCTTCAACCTTATCCTGGAGCAGTTTAATTTCTTCCTTGTGCTTATCTAAATCTTTTTTAGGAACTAAACCCAGCTTTAGCCAATGCTCCAAATCGTGAAGTTCCGTTTCCAGTTTTTTTAATCGCTCACTTTTAATATTCATGTTCTTTCCTCATTATGGCCGGGAATCATACCTATTTCACCCTATCCGGTTATAGAGTGACTATTTACTTTAGCTCTTTTTTTAATGCAATGATCTTACAAGAACATTTGCAAAAATTTTAAAAACATCAGCTAAAACATAAAGATTTAATACATGGAAATATAGAAAACTCATTTCTTGGAAAAATCCAATCTTCAAGCCGGCCGCAGTATGAAAGATTTAGCTAATTAAATGCAATCCTTATTAACAAATTTTGTTTATTAAAAACATAAAAGAGGATCAAAAAAATCAAAATACTAAAGATGTAATACTTTGAAAGAAGCTTTTAGTGGTTTATAACAAAAGACTCCTGTTTACTGCTATAGCAGAACACGATGGGTATATGGCTTATTAGCACCCTACCTCTCTCTTACAAAAAAAACCTATTTATCTATTACTACCTTGCTAGTTCTTCTTTTACAATTAGAGAGCAATCCCTAACATATTTAATACCGTGTTGAAGAAACCATAAATAAAATAGACGCTTCACCGAAAAAATCCCAATGGCACTGTAAACAGCTCCCGATAAATCTAAGTACCTAAGGATGACCTATTTGCTCTTTTATATGCTAATAATCGATCGTAAGAGAATAATAATTTTCTAAAAATCATTTCATTTTCTATGATTATAAAATCTTTAGTTTAAATCACTTATTAATAACAATTTAAGATTCATAATAACTATTTTTTATTAATTTATTCTTTCACAGTTACCTTATCTAATTATTAAATTAAATTTTATTATGTTAATTAATGTAATATTAATGTATAATTTACATTTAATTAATAAAAAAGAGGAAAACAATGATTAATAAAGTCATCCATCAATATTATATTAACGAACAATGTTTTATTAACAGAAATGTTAATTTTATTAAAAACATTCAGGAACAAAGTTTTTCAACTTTTGAAAAAGTTAGATCATTTAGCAAAAGCTATATGGCTTCTTACTTATCAAAAGCACTTATAGTATCGCTCCCCCTTTCTTATCTGGGCTTTTCATTTAGCACAGCATTCCCTATATGCCTTGCTTTAATAGTCTTTACAAGCTTTATGAGCTTTGCATTAGACAGTATAAAAGAAGCTATACATGCGCTTGCTCAAAAAAGTAAGGCGTGCCTTACAAGAATCGCTCAAGTAATTAACGATATTTTTGAAAAAATTTGTGCTTTTATCAGCTCTTTTGCCCTGCAAGCGATCCACCTAAAAGCTCTTTCTTTCACTTTTGATAAAAAATTGCCCATTAATTACGCTGTAATCACTGACATAGAAGCTTTTACCGAAGAAACATCCCCCTATTTTGCTGCTCATCTTCCTATTCCTCACCAAGCGTTCGTAGCTCTTGAAAAAAGAAGTACAGATCTTGTTAGTATTGAAGAAATCTCTCAAATTCAAGAGGATACCCAAATAGTTACACTTGCTGTTCCACAAAAAGAAACCCCTGAATTAGAGAAAAAAGCTAAAAAATCAGAAATTCTTTTTAAATTTGACCAACTTTGTGCTGTTTCTGGGTTTGTCACAGCTTCGAATTACCCTTCCTCTTCACAATTTCAAAATCCCTATAAACTACCACTCCAACTAGCTACACCTCCTATTAGTACACCTAGGATTACTTTACCTAAACCAACTGGAAACCAAAGCCCTGAAATTCAAAAGTTGATGATGGTCCCTACTCCTCCAAACCCATCCTTAGTAAAATTTGGAATGAAGTCTCTTCATTTAGTTAAAAAAATTATAAAATAAATTCTTTTCGCAAAACCTTTCTTTTAAATTTAAGAAAGGTTTCTTTTTTAATCTTATAATTTTTTTTCAAATTCATTCACAATCTAATAAAAAAAATTGCTATTAGTTGAATTAAATCACTGATTTGCTATGAATAAACTTATAAACTGTTTGGTTTTTTCAGGATCTTATATGGCTTTTTCTTCTCTTTCTATCCCTAACTTATGCTTTATAGATGATCTTTATCAAAAATTCTTAAGAGATCCTTCTCAAGTTGAACCTTCTTGGTGTGCTTTTTTTCAAGGAATGCATTTGGGCTTGAGCCAATCTATTACAGGATTAGACCGGCAGCAAAGGATTAAGCATCTCATAGACTCGTATCGTAAATATGGCTATTTATTAGCTAGTTTTAATCCCCTTAAGACTCCTCCTGACGACACCATTGATGAATTAGACCTCAAGACGCTTGGATTTACGACAAATGAGCTAAATGCACCTTTCTCTACATATAATCTTTTGCCAGAAAAAGAAGCCCCTTTAAAAGACATTCTTGACCTACTCAAAAAAATCTATTGCTCTAAGATCGGTATAGAATATATGGGCCTTAGAAACCATGAATTAGAAACATGGATCCAAAATAGATTTGAATCTTCATTTACACTTGATAAACAGCAAAAACTACTTATTTTAAAAGATTTAACTAAAGCGGAGTTGTTTGAATCTTTTCTGAATACAAAATACGTAGGGCAAAAGCGATTTTCTTTAGAAGGAGCAGAAACCCTGATTCCCATGCTATCTTTTTTAATAGAACAAGCGTCTTTAAGCGGCGTAGAAGAAATAGTCTTGGGTATGGCGCATAGAGGTAGACTCAATGTGCTAGCTAATATTATTCATAAAGATTATTCCTCTATTTTTAGAGAGTTTGATGAAAATTATATCAATGAGGAGTTTGAAGGCTCTGGGGATGTAAAATACCATCAAGGTGCACAAGGAACCTTTACCACTTCTTCAGGAAAAAATATCTTAGTTACCCTTGCTGCAAATCCCAGCCATCTTGAATCGATAGATCCGGTAGTAGAAGGAATGAGCTACGCTAAAGCAGAGGTTAGTAAAAAAAATGTAATTCCTGTTCTCATTCACGGAGATGCTTCTTTTAGTGGCCAGGGTGTGGTCTATGAAACCATGCAACTTTGTAAATTAAATGGTTATCAAACAAGAGGGACCATTCACCTTATTGTCAATAATCAAATCGGTTTCACTACAAACCCTGAAGAAGCTCGCTCTACTCCTTATTGTTCCGACCTTGCAAGAATCTTTAATTGTCCTGTTTTTCATGTAAATGCAGAAGATCCTGAAGGATGCATACGAGCTATGATTCTTAGCATGGAAATACGATTTAAATTTGGCTGCGATGTGTTTATCGATCTGAATTGCTATCGTAAGTACGGCCATAATGAAAGCGATGAACCTCTTTTTTCACAACCACTTCTCTATGCTAAAATTAAAGCGAGAAAATCCATTTGCACTTTATTCTCTCAAAGCTTGCTTCAAGAAAATATCGTTCAAGAAAAGGATGTAAAGAACTTAGAAGAAAGTTTTAAAAAGCAACTTCAAGAAGCTTTGCAAAAAATCCCTCCTCCTATTATTAGAAAAAAAAACCAAGACTCTATTTCTTTATCAGAGATAGACACCAAAGTTCCTTTAAAAACATTAGGGGAGATAGGCAGAGGCCTTTATACCTATCCAAATGATTTAAATCTTAATTCTAAAATTAAACGACTTCTTCAAGAAAGAGAGCACATGTTGCAAAGTGACCCTAAGCTACCTTCTTTAGATTGGGGAGTAGCAGAACAACTCACTTATGCAAGTTTACTATCTCAGAAAATCGCTTTGCGTTTTTCTGGTCAGGATGCTTGCCGAGGAACATTTTCTCATAGACATGCTGTACTTATTGATCAACTCAATGAAAAACGCTACTTTCCGCTCGATCATATTACAGAGTCTCAAGCTGAATGCACCTTTCTTAACTCCCCTTTATCAGAATACGCTGCTTTAGGATTTGAATTTGGATTTAGTGTAGCCTCTTCTAAAACTTTGGTTATTTGGGAAGCACAATTCGGTGATTTCGCAAATGGCGCGCAGATTATTCTCGATCAGTATTTAGCTCCTTCAGAACAAAAATGGGGAGTAATATCTAATTTAACTTTGATGCTTCCTCATGGTTATGAAGGCCAAGGACCAGAGCATTCCTCAGCACGTATTGAGCGCTTTTTGCAGTTAGCTGCTCAAGATAACTTAAGAATTGCTAATTGTTCCACTCCTGCACAGCTTTTTCATCTTTTGCGAGCACAGGCTCTATGCCCTATCAAGAAACCTTTGGTTCTTTTTACTCCTAAAGCTTTATTGCGTAATGCTGCATGTAGGTCTAGTTTACATGATCTTGCAGAAGGGAGATTTTATGAAGTTCTAGAAGATCCCCTGATAGAAAAAGAGGCAAAGTTACTACTTTTTTGCAGTGGAAAGATCTATTACGATCTCATTTTAGAGAGAGAAAAACAAAATCAACAATGCGCAATTATACGTTTAGAGCAACTATATCCTTTTCCTAAAAATAGGATCCAAAAAATTTTAGCTAAACACCCTAATGCTAACTGTCGTTTCGTACAGGAAGAGCCCAGCAACATGGGGGCTTGGGAGTCTTTACGTTTTGCATTTGATGAGCTACTTGGAACAAAAAGCTCAATCGAGTATATCGGAAGACAAAGAAGTGCATCGCCTGCTGTAGGCTCGTATGCTGTACATAAACAACAATTAGAAGAGCTGCTTAAAAAAGCTTTTGCTTAAAATTTAAAGGTAATCCATGTCAAGCGAGATTAAAGTCCCTAATATGGGTGAGTCTGTTTCTGAAGCAATGATTAGCAATATTCTTAAATCATCTGGTAGCTTTGTTAAACAAGATGATGAAATCCTAGAATTAGAAACAGATAAAGTAAATCAGGTTTTATATGCTCCTGAAAGCGGAGAATTAACTTTGCAAGTTAAAAAAGGAGATACCGTTAAAGTAGGGCAAGTAATCGGAACAATTAACCCATCTTCTATAGAGCAAACATCTTCTGATAAAGAACCAGCTAAATCACCAGAGCCAGCATTTCCCCCTCCTTCTTCTACAAATGGGAAAGCTAAATTTACCACGTCTGATTTTGTTTCTAGCTTACAACAACCAGCAGCTTCTACCGGACCAACTCCTATTGTAGAAAAAGAAACGAATGTCTCTCGTAAAAAGATGAGTTCTTTACGCAAAATCATTGCGCAAAAGCTTGTAGAGGTCAAGAACACAACAGCTATGTTAACTACCTTTAATGAGGTGGATATGAGCAGTGTAATCGCCATCAGACAAAAAGAGCAGGAGTCTTTTCAAAAAAAATATGGCATTAAACTAGGCTTCATGTCTTTTTTTATTAAAGCCTGTGTTGCCGCTTTAAAAGAGATCCCTGAAGTTAACGCCTATATTGATAAGGAGGATATAGTTCTCATCCAAAGCTATGATATCTGTGTTGCTGTTTCTACAGATCGTGGTCTAATGGTTCCTGTCATTAGAGCTTGTGAACAACACAGCTTTGGAGAAATTGAAATACAACTGAGCGCTTTTGCTCAAAAAGCACGAGATGGTTCTATCAGCGTAGATGATTTAAAAGGAGGCAGCTTCACCATTACCAATGGGGGTGTTTTTGGATCTCTTTTATCAACACCTATTCTTAACCCCCCTCAAAGTGCCATTTTAGGAATGCACTCCATTGTTAAACGCCCTGTTGTCGTCGATGATGAGATTGTTATCCGTCCTATGATGTATCTAGCGCTTAGCTATGATCATCGATTAATTGACGGCAAACAAGCTGTGCTTTTCTTAAAGCATATTAAGCAAACACTAGAAGATCCTTCCCGTTTACTTCTCGACTTATAAGGAATCTATGGACTCATTTGATCTGATTGTCATTGGTGCTGGGCCAGGCGGATATGTAGCTGCAATAAGAGCTGCCCAATTAGGGCTAAAAACAGCGTGTATCGATAAACGAAAAGAGCTAGGAGGAACCTGTCTACACGTAGGCTGTATCCCTTCTAAATCTCTTTTATCTTCCTCTGAATTGCTATGGAATATCAAAGAGATGAGCGCTGCAAATGGAATTATCATCGCTCAACCATCGATTGATTTTACGCAAATGATGACTCGTAAAACACAAATTATCCAATCTTTTAGCCAAGGAATTACCAGCTTATTTAAAAAACACAAGATTAGCTCCTATATAGGAGAAGCTAGTTTTCTATCCCCTACTGAAGTCTTGGTTAAAAATGCAAGCGAAACAACGCAATTACAAGCTCGACTCATTCTTATCGCTACAGGCTCAGAGCCTATTGAGCTTCCCTTTTTACCCTTTGATGAAAAACAAATTCTTTCCTCTACCGGTGCATTAGCTCTTGAATCTATTCCTAAAGATCTACTCATAATAGGCGCTGGTGTGATTGGGGTAGAGCTAGGATCTGTCTACAATCGATTAGGAACCAAGGTACAAATTATTGAGTTCCTTGATCAAATTTGTACAGGGTTTGATCATCAGCTCAGCCTAGAGCTTAAAAAAGACCTGGAGAAGCAAGGAATTGCATTTCAACTCTCTTCTAAAGTCACGGATGCAAAAATTGCACCCAAACAGATTTCTTTACAAGTAGAGCAAACTCCAAATACACAGTCTTTTTCAGCAGAAAAAGTTTTGGTCGCCATTGGAAGAAGACCTTACACCCAAGCGCTTGGTCTTGAAAAGATAGGAGTAAAAGTATCTCCAAAAGGATTCATTGAAACCAATGGAATCTTTCGCAGCAACATCCCGAATATTTTTGCTATTGGAGACGTCGTTGAAGGACCTATGCTTGCACATAAAGCATCTGAAGAAGGGATTGCAGCTGTTGAAATCATGGCAGGCCATAAACCTCAACTTAATTACATGGCTATTCCTAATGTTGTCTACACACATCCAGAAATGGCATCGGTGGGGTTAACAGAGACGGAAGCTAAAAAATATCATCTTATGCCAAAAACAGGTAACTTTTCCTTCAAAGCCAATTCAAGAGCAAAATGCACAGGAGAAACACAAGGATTCGTAAAGATTGTTGCCGAGGAGAAAAGCCAAAGGATTATAGGAGTGCATATTATAGGAGCACATGCCTCTGAGTTAATTGCAGAAGCAGCTGTTGCTATACAAAAAAACCTATGTATAAAAGACTTGATTAATACTCCTCACGCCCATCCTACTTTATCAGAGGCAATAAGAGAAGCTGCTTTAGATGTAGAAAAACGAGCGCTTCATAAATAAGCGCTCATTTGTACATTAATAACTTTGCGACTTGCCGCAACCACACGATGTTTTTGCATTAGGGTTGCTGATTTTAAATCCAGCACCATTTAAACCTTCTGTATAATCGATTTCAGACCCGATTAAACGATCTACGATGGTTTTTTTAACGTGAATTTGTACACCATGAGATGCAAATATTTGATCATCCTCTTCTGCTGTTCGAGAATAGTCTAAAACATATTCAAATCCATTACATCCGGCTGCACGGTCTGCAAAACGCAAGCCC
This sequence comes from Candidatus Rhabdochlamydia sp., assembly GCA_035949155.1. Taxonomy (GTDB): domain Bacteria; phylum Chlamydiota; class Chlamydiia; order Chlamydiales; family Rhabdochlamydiaceae; genus Rhabdochlamydia. The sequence continues at coordinate 9,328 of DASZIJ010000104.1, forward strand.
CAATTCTCTTTACCCTCTTCTTTTAAAATCTGACAAAACTTCTCAGCAGCACGCTTGGTAAGTGTAATTGTCGTAGGGTCGAGTTCTTCTGCTAAAACGCTATTTAACCTTTCAACTAACTGTTCAATCTGCTCTTCCACAAAACCATGACCTAACATCCCAGCCTCAAGGGTTTCCCATGTAGCAGCACTACACCCCACACAATGCAAACCGATATTGGTCATTTCTTGAGCTAGCTTTTGGCTTTTATGAGGAAAAGAAGATAGAATTTCTTCAATCGTCATTTCTTTTACAATCTTTTTTTCTTGAGACATAAATACACTTTTTTAATGTTTAATCTTTACAGAGCCACTTATTATCTTACACTGACAAGCCAGACGCTCGCAATGCAATTCTCCTAAGAAATCTTGTTCTTCTTGAGTAAACTCCGATAAATTTTCCATACCTTCAGTTACCTCAATCACACAAGTTCCACATACACCTTCGGTGCAAGCAAAAGGAACCCCTGCGTCTTCGCATGCTTCTTGAATAGCTGAGCCATCTTCAAGAATTTTTTCCTCGTTTGTGTTTTCGAAAAGTAATTTAGCCATTTTTCCCTTTCCTTGTAAGACAAAAAATATAGCATAGATACAAGAGCTTGTAAAGAAATTAAGGGAAGAGAACTCTTCCCTTAAATGAAGTAAATAAAAAAGCTTTAATTTAAAGAACTCTCATCTGGATATTCTACTAAAAGCTCTTCCATAGCAAACTTTAAAGTGCTTATTCCTTCTAGAAATCCGCAACGTATAAGCATCTCATTAATTTGAGTATACTCTGTTTCAAGCTGATCAACCTGACTTTCTAATCTTGCCAATCGAGCTCTGAGTTGATGATCTGTCTTGTCCATTTTGTATTACCCCTTCCTTCTAAGGAAGATTAAATGTTTTTTTAAAATTTTTTATATTTTATAGACAATTCAAACATTAACAAGAAATTAGACATCTGACTTTATTATACATAATAATAATAAAACACACTATTAAAACATTTTCTTTAGATCTAAATTATTAACATTGTATTAATAATTAAATCAAATTATTATTATGTATTACAAAATCATCTAACTAAAAAACAGCTGCTTAAAAATGACTAATCATTCCTTATCACAAAGACAGTCGGAAGTTTATCAAACAAGGGTTGTTCTTTTTTCCATTGGGCAATTCTACTTGTTTTTACCCATTCTTGATCAGAAGTAAGCCCACAAGCAATGGACAACCAACTTTGATTAGAAAGTGCTTTGCAGAGTTGGTTAAAGAGTTTTTGATTACGATAAGGGGTTTCGATAAATAAATGGGTATATTCTTTGTTTTTATCCATTTGCTTTAACTTTTCTAAAAGCAGCTTTTCTTCTCTTGGTAGATAACCATGGAAGATAAACCTCTGTCCCCCAAGTCCTGATAACATTAAAGCTAAAACTATACTGGAAGGGCCAACACATGCCTCTACTGGAATCCCTCGTTTCTTTGCGTGTAGAACTATATCTGCACCAGGGTCTGCAAGACAAGCAAGTCCACAATCTGAAATAAGTCCCCAAGGGGCATGGCTTTTTGCAATTGTCTCAATAAGTTCCTCTTTTTGCAGAGTTGTAGTGTGTTCGTTTAAAAGTAGGATAGGAACATCGCGAAAAGTTTTAGGTTCTGGAAAAACAAATCGTTTTAAATAACGCCTTGCTTCTTTTTCTGTTTCTGCAATGAGCCCGCCAAGAGTTGCTACGATAGTGTCAACTGTGCTTGGAAAAAAAGCGTGATGATCTTGGGTGTTATCTAGTAAATTAGGTAAAAGATATAAAGTAGGCATGATTTTAATTAGATAATTGGTAGCTTAGCTTATGTAGTAAAATAGCAGGAGTAGCAGCGCTATTTTTTGCTAACATCTCCACTTGAAAAAGGTGATGCAAAGCTTGTATAAGCCATTTTTCCTCTCTCTCTTGTGCAAAGGAAAATAGCTTTTCTAACTGATTTTTTTTTATTGTGGGAAACTTCAAATAAATCTCTGCATGAGAGATTTTTTTTTCTAATAGAATACGTATTTCTAAACTACGCTGCAATTGAAGACGCATCTGCCCGATTAAAGAGAGCAGGCATGAGATATCTATCTCAGAATCCAGAGAAATTTTTTGCTTAGAAAAAAGAATCCCATCAGAGAGTTGCCACAAATTTGCTAATTTTTGATCGGTACAAATCGCTGCTAAATCCATCTCTTGAATAGTTGAACGCTCTCCGATAAAGGTAATGATCTTTTCAAGGTCTTGTTCCAAAATAGCAAGGTCCATTCCTCTTTTTTCCAATAACTGCTCTATTAAGGAGAGAGAGCATTTCTTTTTTCGAGATAGAGCAAACTGCCTTAGGTAATTTTTTAGCCTATCTTTACGATCCCAGGGTTTTTCTTCTGTAAAATCGCAGGAAATAAGGTCTTTTTTTCCTTCCATATATATTTCCTGTGCCATTTTTGCATGGGAGATTCCTAGTAATAAGTAAGTAGAACTTGCGGGATTTGCAAAATAGCGAGTTAAGCTGTTTAATTCTTCTTTCTTAATCGATTGGATAGAATCATAAAAAATAATACGATTTTTTTCGAAAAGAGAAATGGTATTAAGCTCATCTAGTAAATGCATGATTGGTATAGCTTCTTTTGTAGTAAATGTACTATTGGGATAAAAAAAACTAATCCGCATGGCCACTTGCTCTGCCATACGTTTTCTCTCATAAGCATCAGGAATAGCTACTAAGTATACAGGTGCTAAATGCTCTTTTTTAGCTTCTAACAAGTGTTTTTCAAATGCAGTTGCCCGATTGAACTTCACTTTTATCCTCCCAATGATAGATGACTTTTTTTTGTATTTCTGGGTGCAAGCTATGAATTACAGGACACTTTTCTGCTGCTTGTATGAGTTGCTCTGTGATTATTGTAGAAAAAGCCTTTGGACAAAAAAATGCAATATCAATACATTTAAGCCTACGGACAGGAGATACTTGCATCTCCTTTGTTAAATGCAGATAGCTCCCTGCTAGATCAATCTTTAACTCTTTAGCTTTATATCCCATCATAGTTAGCATACAGGATGCTACACTAATTGACAGTAAATCTGTTGGAGAAAAAAACCCACCTAATCCCGAAATAGCTTTAGGGGCATCTGTAACTAGCAAAATCTCTTTGTCATTAGAAACTACACTAGTTCTTAAGTCTTTCTCCAAGAGGATTTTCACTTTTTCCATAGATTTCCTTAGTAAAATGCTCTTTTTAACCCATATCCTTCTAAAAATCAAGGATGTAAATTTTTTATTTGACAAACCCTAAAAACCAGGGTAAAATAAGCCTAAGGGGAGCTCTATTTATAAAAAAGAGGATTTGATTATGATCCGTAACTTATTTAGACGCAAAAAGCCCTTAGTAAAAAAAAAGCAGCCTCCTAGCAGAGAGAAGAAAAAACATACTCCCCTTAAAGAAAGTGTCAAAAAACCCACCGAGAAAATTTTAACAGCTGAAGGATGGAAAAGGCTTATGATGCGTTCTAAAAAGATTAAGAAGCCTTAAAAGTTTTTTAAACTTTTTTCTTTTAGTTTCTTCTATTCTTTTGCAAATAATTTCTGTTTATTTTTATATAAATCTTACTAAATTTTTTTAATAAAAAAGTATTAGATCAAAATAGTTGATCTCTAAATTATTTTAATTGAAAAATTTATAATGATTTTAAGAGTTAAAATCCCCTTCTTATAGTGTTTTGAGCAATTTTTCCTCTTTAAAAGATTGAGTAATTTTTCTTAGTTTGTTACACTTTTCTTTTTAGTTAAAAAATTAACCGTAAAAGGAACTTCCTTATGCTTCCGATCAACCTAAAAGGCAAGAAGGCGTTTATTGCAGGAATTGGAGATGACCAAGGCTTTGGCTGGGCAATCGCTAAAGCGCTTGCAGAAGCAGGTGCTGAGATTATCATCGGTACTTGGACTCCTCTTTTAAAGATTTTCACCTCTGCTTGGAATGCAGGAAAATTTGATGCTTCCCGTATGCTCTCCGATGGGAGCCTTATGCAATATCTAAAAGTATACCCTTTAGATGCATCTTTTGATAAACCAGAAGACGTACCTGAAGAAATTCGCTTAAATAAACGTTATCAAGATGCTTCTGGATATACCATTTCTGAAGTGGCGTCTAATGTAGCCGATGATTTTGGAACCATTGATATTTTAGTGCATGCTTTAGCTAATGCGCCTGAAGTCAAAAAACCTCTTTTAGAAACATCTAGAAAAGGATATTTAGCAGCTTTGAGCGCTTCTAGTTATTCTTTTATTAGTTTGCTTGCGTATTTTGGACCCATTATGAGTACAGACAGCGCAGCCCTGACTTTAACCTATTTAGCATCTGAGCGTGTTGTGCCAGGTTATGGTGGTGGGATGAGTTCCGCTAAAGCAGCACTTGAGAGCGATACACGCACACTAGCATGGGAAGCAGGAAGAAAATGGGGAATCCGCGTTAATGCAATTTCTGCAGGACCTTTAGCAAGCAGAGCTGCTCGAGCTATTGGGTTTATCGATGATATGATTGCTTATTCTCAAGCTAATGCTCCTTTGGTTAAAGATTTATCCGCAGAAGAAATAGGCAATAGCTCTGCTTTTCTTCTATCTCCTTTAGCCTCTGGTATTACAGGTGTCACTCTTTATGTGGACAATGGAATGCATGCTATGGGAATAGCTGTTGATAGTCAAGCACTGCATCCTATGGGTGCAGTTCACTAAGCGCTTTTTGCAAAGCTTCAATAATTCCATATTGATAAGAGGGTTTGGCAATAATATCTGCTAAATCATGCATCTCTAAAGGAGCTGAGTGCATGACAATTTTGATATCAGCTCTCTCTAGCATGCTTATATCATTTAAATCATCTCCCGCTGCAATTACCTTCCCTATTTTGCCTATTTGCTTGACTACGTTCTTTAAAGCGTTTCCTTTTGTCGCTTCTGGATGTGTAATTAAATTTAAATATACACCTTCGGCAAGAGGATCACGAATCAAAGTAATAGATACGTGTTTATCCTTTTTTAGACTTTCATATAAAAAAGTCATTTCTTTTTTAGTCCCCAAACATTTAATTAAAGGAAAACGTAGATGATCAGCAAAAGAAAAACTCTCAACCGCTTGCCAGGGTTCTAAGGAAAGCTGTTTCATCATATCTACATGCGCTTGGATTTTCTGAGAAAACAGATGAGGCCGATAATAACAAAAATCCCCTTTTTCCCAGCCTGCATAAATAAGAAAGTCCTCCGCAAATTCAGAACACAAAGCTTCTAAATTAGGGATAATATCAGGGCTTAAATAATGACGAATGACTAATTCTTGATTGGGAGTATAAAGAACATCCGCTCCATTTTGAACAGCTAAATAAAAAGGAAAATCAAAAAGCCCTAGTGCTAATCTAGCAAAAGATAGTGTGCGTCCTGTGATAATAAATACTTCCCACCCTTTAGCATGTAGCTCTTTTAGGTAATTAACAACATCTTCTGGCACAATGTGCGTTTGATCGGTTAGAGTCCCATCAATATCTAGCGCCAACCAACCTTGATGTTCTGTCATAAAAGAACTCCTTAAATGAAAACAAAATAATACCTGGAAATTAAGAAAATCTCTAGACTTAAACCTTCAACATAAAGGGGTAACATGCTTTACAGAATCAAATATCTATTCTCTATTTTTATTGTATCTAGTGCTTCTCTTTTTGCTCAAATGGAAAATACTTCTCAAGACCCCCATGTAAACGATCTCCCCTACTCTGTTTCTAAAGAATTAATGCCCTTCCCGGATAGCGCTTCGTTTACGCGCATGTGGATTACCATTGCCGCAGCTCTTGCATTACTCTTTGTAACTTTATGGCTACTGCGTCGCTTCAAAACAGGGCATTTTAAAAAATTCGGAGGAAACTCTTCTACATTTACTATTATAGAAAGAAAAACATTGAGCCCAAAAACCATGCTTTACATAGTAGAAATAAACAATAAGCGCTTGCTTATCTCTGAGTCACAAGTAGAAGTTAGAACCTTAACAAGCGAAAGCATAATCTGCGGTTTGGAAAAGAACTAGTATTTTCTACCTAAAATTTCACTTGTAAGAATCGATTGCCTTAAACGAGCTCGGTTCAATATCTTTTTAGCCCGGCTACTAGAACTTTTAGGCAACAAAGAATCCTCCTCCTTTTCCCAAACAGAGGGCTCTGCTTCCTGAGATTTTATAGGAGTTGTCTTTGTATATATCTTAGCAGGAGCCTTAGGAGGTTGTATAGATGTATCTTCCTGCTTATGGGATTTGCGCACTTCATTAATAATATGCAATATGATACCAAGAAATAGAAACAATAAAAGCTGCAGATTTTGACTCATTAAATCTCCTCTTTAGCTAAAGATTTACGCATTAACGTATCTGCTTGTATATTGTTTAACCGGTAATAATCCATAACTCCTAAACGCCCTTCGCGAAATGCCTGAGCAATCGCCATAGGGATTTGGGCTTCTGCTTCGACTAATTTAACTCTCATTTCACCTTCCATAGCAACTGCCATAGCACGACGCTTTTCTGCTTCTGCTTGTGCAATCTTTGTATCTGCTTTTGCTGAATCTGTACGCAAAATAGCACCGATATTTTCTCCAACGCTAATATCTGCAATATCAATGGACAAAATCTCAAAAGCGGTCTGTGCATCTAACCCCCGGTCTAGCACAAGACGAGATATACGCTGAGGGGAACCTAAAACATCTGCATGAGTTAGCGCTTCACCAATTGCGCTTACAATTCCCTCTCCTACTCTTGCAATAATTGTCTCTTCTGTAGCTCCACCAACTAGTTGCAAGATATTGGTGCGCACTGTCACTCGCGCTCTACATTTTAACTGGATCCCATCTTTAGCAACAGCTGTGATGTATTCTCCATGCTCACGCTCTGGACAATCGATTACTTTAGGATTAACCGAGGTCTTTACCGCTTCTAATAAATCTCTTCCCGCTAAATCAATGGCTGTTGCCTGTCTCCAGGTTAAAGGGATATTTGCTTTATCAGCTGCAATCATAGCTCTGACAATATTAAACACATTACCACCAGCTAAATAATGGGTTTCTAGATCAGAGACCGTAATCGATTTTAACCCGGCTTTATAAGAAGTAATACGAGCACTTACCATGGTGCGTAGCGGGATTTTACGTAAACTCATCCCAATAATGTTAAATAGAGAAATGGGAGCCCCTGATACAAAAGCCTGAAACCACAACCCTACATAGCGGAAGACCATTAAAAAAACAATCAACCCAACAATACCTATTCCAATACATAAAACAAGTAGAAATCCGCTTAAATCAAAGCTATCCATTAGTTACCTCCTTTACAATTAAATATGCGCCTCTTCCACCTACAACTACAATAGAGGCATCTTTTGTAATAAATCCACCCTCTGATACAGCCTGATAGCGCTTCTTTTCAATCAATACATGGCCTGCGGTTTTTAACTCAGTAATAGCCACGCCTTCTTTATCCACTAAATTACTATCAAAAAAGCAAGCACTATACCCTTCTTGATCATCTTGCAAATAGAACTCCCCTCGTTTAGAGCTTTTGATCCACCAAAGAGCCGCTTTGCATGTTCCTATTGTGGCGAGGATGGTTACCGCTAAATAGAGAAGGGATAAAGCAATAGGATTGCTTAAAAAAAATAAAACCAGACTTAGCACAATAAATAAAGAACCTAATACGGCAAATATAGCACCAATTAAGAAAAACTCGAAGAAAATGAGCACCAAACCTAATATCGCAAATAAGCTAATCAACATAATTTATTCTTTTAAATAAGTTCAGGATAGTTATTTAGGAATGAATTTATAACACAAGATAAGAATAAAAAAAAGCTTCCTCTTAAAAAGCCTTTTTCCTAAGAGAATTATACACTAGAGTAAAAAAGATTTTCGATCTTATCGATTGTTTCTTGATCAGCTTCTGTGCATTCCCATGGCTTTTCAAGATCTTTTAATTTCTTCTTAAGTTGAATGATACGATCTTTTAAAAGAGGAGTTGATTCAAGAACAGAAAACCGATTCTCTCCAGAATTGGTAAAAAAAATGCGATTATTTTTTTGATTTACCCTTCGGCAAGCTTCATAAAAACGAATTCCCCCTTCCAATACCTCTGGAGTTATTGAGGGGTCTTCTACTAAACTTGTATCTACTGCCTCTGCTTTTATACGCTCATTTGCACAATTTGTAAGCTTACAGACTAAAACCCAGAAAGGAAGAGAAGCTAAGCCTGTAGAAAGATAATTCATGGAATAAAAACTTAAGTTCATTGCTAAAACAGCCCCGACAGCTATTTTCTTTATAGCGTTTCTCTGTATTTGGTTTTTATTTTCTTTACTAAAGCCTTTTTGAGCTATATCAATAGATTTTTCTCCCTGAAGACGAAGAAAGTCATATGTGCCAGGAGAAACTATTTTCAGCCTCTGATCCAAAAAAATGGTATGTCCATTAGCATTGTCTTCCACTCTACCTTGCGCAATAGGAGCATGCTGTATTCTATATGGTTGATTTGTAATACAATGTGACATAAAAGCTATCCCTCATTAAAGAATTAATATCTGGTAAGCCATTATAACTAATAATAACATTTTACGAACTATTTTTTAATCTTTTATTTCAAAAATCAAGATTTTTTTAAGTAGTCCAGAATTACCTCCTGGGCTTTCTCTAGGTTTTTTTGGGTATGGCCAAGCGATAAAAAATTCACTTCATAGGCAGAAGGAGACAAATAGATTCCCCGGTGAAACAAATATTGAAAAAAATCTTTGAATCTACCTGTATTTAAGTTCTTTAAATCTTCTTGGTTTTCTACTTGGGTTACTCCAAAGAAAAAACTAAACATCGAACCTAAGTGATGCAGAGTAACAGGTAAATTTTTTTTGATGATTAGATCTTTAATAGGATTTAAGAAATCATTTGTCAGTTCTTCAAGATAAGAATAAACCTGGGGTTGTTTTAAGGTAAGAAGAGTTTCTAAGCCAGCACACATAGCAACAGGATTGCCTGAAAGGGTTCCTGCTTGGTACACGGGCCCAAGTGGGCTTAAGCAATCCATAATCTCTTTTTTTCCTCCAAAAGCAGCAGCGGGAAATCCTCCTCCTATGATTTTTCCTAAACAGGTAAGATCTGGCTCAATTCCATAATGTCCTTGAGCGCCATTGAGTCCTATGCGAAATCCAGTGACTACTTCATCAAAAATCAATACGATTTGTTTTTTTTGCGTTTCTTCTCTTAGCATGCGAAGAAATTCTTGCTTAGCAGGAATAAGTCCCATATTAGCAGCTATGGGTTCAATGATTACAGCAGCAATATCTGCAGTTTTTTGCAGAAAACAACGAGAGGTCTCTATATCGTTAAAAGGAAGAGAAATGGTATGAGAGACAACTTCATTAGGGACCCCCAAAGAAGAGGAAGTAGGCATGTGTAGAACACCTGATCCAGCATGAACTAGCAATGCGTCGCTGTGGCCATGATAATGACCATTAAATTTAATGATTTTATTTCGATTTGTGTAGCCTCTAGCTAAACGAATCGCGCTCATAGCAGCTTCTGTTCCAGAAGAGACAAAGCGTATTTTCTGGATGGAAGGCATGCAGCTTATAATTTCTGTAGCTAATTGGTTTTCATACATGTTTGTTATGCCAAAACTAGACCCACAAGCGATTTGTTTGGTTGCAACTGATACAATATTAGCTGGAGCATGACCTAAAATAAGAGCTCCCCAGCTCATGCAAAAGTCAACCCAACTATGGCTATCGACATCCCAGATTTGATCAGCACTTCCCTTCTGAACAATTAAAGGGACTAGATCTACTGCTTGAAAAGAACGAACCGGAGAGTTCACTCCACCTGGTGTGACAAGACAGAGTTCTGTATGGATTTTTTTCGTATTAGGTCGCATGAGCACCATAAAAGTCCTTTTTTATTAAATTTTTTGGGATTCTTTGTTTAAAAAGTTGCAACGGAAATAGATCGATCTCTAACCTGAAAAATCATACATTAGCTAATTTAAAATATGTTCCTTAAAAAATTAAGTACTTTTTTTTGTCTTCTACCTATAGCTATTTCTGCAGCAATTAGTTATAATGTTGAATTTGAAGGAATACAAGATATTCGTCTTTTAAAAGCGGTAAAATCCGCTTCTCAACTCAGCTCACAAAAAAAAAGACCTCCTAATTCTATTCACGCCCTACGCTATCGCGCAGAAGAGGATGTTCCTTCTATCCTCAATGTTATGCATTCCTATGGTTATTATGAAGCAAAAGTAGATATTCAAATCCATTCTTCTCTAGATCGCAATCTGGTTTCTATACTGATCTATCCCGGTGCTCGTTACCGACTAAAAACTTTTGATATTCACTTAGACACAGATATAGAAGACACTTGTGCTTTTATGCGATTAAATCATCTAGGAATTGAGCTGAATAAACCCATACATACACGTAATGTTTTAAATGCTGAATTAAAAACGCTTAGATTGCTAGCAGAGCATGGATTCCCTTTAGCTGAAATCAGCAGTAGAGAAATTGTAGCCGATGGTAGAACAAAAGAAGTGACTGTTGATTTATACATTAAAACCGGGCAACTGGCTCTATTTGGCCCTCTTACCATTACCGGTTCACCCGGCGTAAAATCCCGATTTTTTCGCAATAAAGTAGCATGGAGAGAAGGAGATATTTATGACAGCCGTTTAGTGGAAAAAACACAAACTAAATTAATTGATTCTGAATTGTTTAGCTCAGCGCTAGTCAGATATAAAGGGCAAGTCGATGCAGATGGCTCGCTTCCAATGCAAATTGATACAAGTGAAGCTAAACATCGCACAATCAATATGGGATTAAGCTATCAAACAGTGTTTGGCCCTGGTGTTACCTTCGGATGGGAAAATCGCAACATTGCTCGCATGGGAAGACGTTTAAGCCTGCAAGGGGATCTCACCCATATGATTCAAACGGGGATAGCTAAATATTGGCACCCTGATTTTTATAAGGTAGGCCAAGATTTCATCTCACAAGCAGAAGCACAGCGCGATTCTTTATATGCCTATTCCTCTCGTTCCTATAATGCGCAAGCTAGAATTGAAAGAAAGTTTAATGAACATGTAAGCTTTTCTTATGGGATTCGTCCAGAGGTGCTTTATGTATCAGAGAGCGTAGAAAATGGGAAATTCTGGTTATTGGAAGTTCCCCTTTATTTAAGGTATACCACAACGAATTCCTTATTAAATCCCACAAAAGGAATCACATTAGAATATATTGCAATTCCTACATTTAACATGAAAGACACAAACGAAAAATATTTATATCAACAAATTAGCGAAAGCACTTATTGGCCATTAGATAAAAAAAATAGAGTAATCTTTGCACAAAAAATAAAAGTTGGCTCGATCTTAAGCCATCATTTATCCGAGGTCCCTGTACCTAAAAGACTCTTAGGTGGAACGGATGAGGATTTAAGAGGATACCGCTATCGCACTGTTAGTCCCCTTGAGGGAAGAAAACCCATCGGTGGTAGAGCTGCTATTTATTTAAACTTTGAGCTTCGTTTTCAAATCACTAAATCCATTGGACTTGTACCTTTTTTGGATTTAGGAAATGTGCAAACATATGAACACTTGGCTCTACATGGCAAATGGTTTAAATCTATTGGGCTTGGATTCCGCTATTTTACTTTTATAGGTCCTTTTCGTTTAGATGTGGCTTTTCCTTTAGATCGCCGAAAACACATAGATTCTGTATATAAAATCTTAGTAAGTATTGGCCAAACATTTTAGAGAAATTATGCTTAAGTTACTTCTTTCTCCGTTGCGTTGGATGATCAGATTACTTTTTTTATTGATCTTTCTGGTTTGTCTATCTTTTGCATTGATCCAAACAAAGTGGATTCAGGAAATCATTCAAAAGAAAATTACACAGCTATTAGATGAAATGGGTATACAGATTAGGCTAAAAGGCCTAAGCGGTACATTGCCTTTTAGTTGGCAAATTGACCAAGCAACTCTATTTACCAACCCTTACGAGTCCTGGAATTTGCAAGCGATTAAGTTGCGTTTTGCCATTACTCCTCTGATAAGAGGGCAACTTGTGGTTGATTACTTGCATATTGAGCAAATGGGATGTGCTTTCATGGAGGGCGTTCCCCCTGCTGCTAGTCTATCTATCGATGAAATCAGAGTACATGTGCGTAAAGCCTTAGATAAGTTCTCATTCCCTATACCTATTCGTGTTAAACACGCTTATGTTTCTGACTTTTTTTGTCCCTCTTTATATCCCCTGCATCTAGTGGTTCAAGCAAAGGGAATGCTCAAAAATACACGGAGGTTTTTTTTTGATGCATCTGTACTCTCAAAATTAAACGACAAAGAAATCCTTCATTTGACCTTTGCAGGTAATAAGAGACGCAATCAAATCAATGCATATATAAAAATCCAAAGCCCCCTCTTTGAGCAAGAGCTTTTCAGCGAAGTTTCTTTAAAAGGACCATGGTCGAGCTGGGCTTCTCTTTTATATGATACTCATCCAAGTGCTTTGCCTGTTCAAGGATTTTTAAAAGCGCATCTCCCACCACAAAATCCACCAGTAGAGAAATGCTTTGAGCCACTTCAGTGGAATTGGAAATGCGCTTGTTCCTTTTCTATCCCTAAATTTGATACTCTCTCTATTTATAATCTACACATTTATAGCCCCTCTATGGATATCCGTGGGGAGGCAATTGTGCATCCTACTCTAAATGCTTCTTGGTTTAAATTTGATCTGAACTCTCAGGATTTATCGTTACTTAGCTCTTATTGTAAATATCCAGTGGAAGGGTCTTTGCAAGCACACGCAGCTTTTGATTCCGGTGTTTTTCAAGCCCAATACATAGTACCTGAAGCTTCGTTTAATAAAGTGGAATTAGCGAATTTAAAGGGGTCTATTCAAGGAAAAATGCAGCAAGGAAATTTTTTTGCAGATACAAGTTTTTTCCTGCAAATAGAAGAGCTGCCTTTCAGAGCAGAAGCATCTTTAGAATACATTCCTTCCCAAGAACTTTTTATCGATAGAGCCCTTTTTACAGGCGCTTCTGCTAAAATGGAAGGCTTTTGCAAATGGGATCTAACAAGAAATATTCTGGAAGGATCTATTTTTGCAAACGCGAACCAACTCTCTCAACTCCTCTCTTTTACTTCCTATGACCTAGATGGAAGCTGCGCGCTAGAGTGCAAATTATCCCAAATAGATCAAACCCAAGTAGCTACCATTTCAGGTTCTGTAAATCGCTTTCGCTTTCAAAATCACTATGCAAATGAGCTTCTATATAGCGCCCAGCTGTACGATCCTTTTGCAAATATGCAAGGAAACATGCAGTTGATTGCACATCAAGGGCGCGCCTCACTGGGAACCATTGATGTTTTGGAAATCAAAACCCGCTCTGAAGACCACGTTTGGCCTTTTAACTTAGAAGCAAGAGGTGATATAGAAGGAGAATTTTTTTGTGAAATACAAGGATCTTATCGATTTGATCCCAATTTCTTGGCTTTTGAATGTACTTCTGCAAGAGGACAGTTGCTAAATATTCCTTTTGTATTGCGTTACCCCTTTGAATTAGAAATACAACCCTCTCTTTATACTCTTTCTCCTTTTTCGCTATCGGTTGGTGAGGGGGATTTTTATGCAACCGGCGAAATCAGTGCAACTCACCTGCTAGGTAAATGTGATATAGCCCATTTTCCTTTGGAATTTATCAGGCCTATTACTCGTAATCTTTCTTTAAGAGGAAATCTTTCCATGCAAAGCTTTGTCGATGCTACCTTGGAAAATACAGAAGGAGCTTGCAATATAGTCATCGAAACAGCTCGTTTATTGCAAGAGGAAGAAGATACCCCTATCCTAGCCAAAGGATCTCTACAAGCGCGTTTAAATCAAAAGAAGGTGCAATTTTTTGTAGAGGTGCGTACCAAGCAAGCAGAGATGATCGATTTTTCAGGCTTTATCCCTATCGAATACAGCTTCTTCCCTTTTAGCGTACAAATCGATGAAAATACCCCTTTTTCAGCAGAGTTAATCGCAGAGGGAAAACTAGAAAACCTCTTTGATTTTGTACAACTAGGCTCTCATTACGCTACAGGCTTGATTTCTACTCGACTTTTTTTCTCTCAAACCCTTCTCTCGCCTCGCTTGCAAGGCGATCTAGAATGGCAATCAGGCAGTTATGACAATTATTATACAGGAACTTCTTTAAGAGATATTCAAGCAAAACTTGCAGCAGAAAATGATAAGCTACATCTCACCTCGTTTACTGCCCATGATCAAGAAGAAGGAACTGTTACTGCAACAGGAAATATTCTCTTAAATGTCCATCAACATTTCCCCTTTCTCTTTGAAACAACCCTAAGACATACCCACCTCTTAAAATTTCCTGTTTTTGATTCAACTTTTACTGGATCTGTCATCTTAAGCGGAAACCGCTTAGGAGGGCTTGCAAAAGGGGCTCTTTATGTAGATGAAGCAATTATTGAAATCCCCGATAAGCTATCAACAGATCTACCACCCTTACCAATCAAATTTATACACATCCCCCCTTCTGTTACTTCCTACACTTTTGATGCTAAGCCTCTTTTCCCGATAAAGCTCGATTTTGATCTAACAGCAGATGATAAGATCTTTGTTCGTGGTAAAGGGGTAAATTCTGAGTGGAAAGGAAAAGTAAAGCTCAAAGGTGATAATGCGCATTTCATCGCTGATGGCTCTTTGTCTCTTATTAAAGGAGAGTATCTTTTCTCAGGAAAAATATTTAAACTCACAGAAGGTCAAATCGTATTTAACGACACAGCTAAATTCAGCAGTTATTTAAGCTTAAGTGGACAGCTTACCCTCCCCGATGTTGTGATAACCGCACAACTAAGAGGCCCATTGCAATCTCCCCAACTCACCTTCCAGTCCAACCCTCAACTCCCAACTAGCTCTATCTTATCTCGAGTTTTATTTGATAAAGACATCAGCGATATTTCCCAATCAGAAGCCAGTAAATTAGCTAGCGCCTTAATGGCAATATCTAGTAGTGCAGGTCCTGACATACTCGATACCATTCGTAAAACCATCGGAGTGGATCGTTTGAACCTCGTCTCCAGTTCTTCTGGCTCAACAGAAGAAGTTGCCCTACAAATCGGTAAATACCTAACAAAAGGCGTCCTGATCACGCTCTCTCAAAGTACAACAAGTAGTCATGTCATCGTAGAGATAGAACTCCCCTACGGGTTCGTTTTCCAAGCAGAAACCCAAGAAGAACAAGAAGGCAAGTTTTCGCTCAAGTGGACTAAAAGTTATTAACCTGAATAATGGGTTTTAAAGTGTTGATTCGTAAATGATTGAGATAAAATTTGGATGAAAAAGATCTCTACCTAGTGTAAAACGTTTTGTTATGGCACTGTTAACAAATTAATTTTTAGCTTATAATTCCTTTTCCTTAGTTGAGAAAAGGCTTTTCAAATGAACAAAAGACACTATCCATTTTCTGAAGAATACTTCAAAGAACATCTTGCCCATCACATATGGCACTGTTAACAAATTAAGTTAAGAGACTTGATTGCAGCTAAAGCAAAAAAAGAGAAGAAAGTAGTTGTTAGCTTGTCAAATCTAAGTGCTAAGCGCTTATTCTCTTTGATGCGACCAAAAAATCATTCGATGGTAGAGCGACTACGGTAATAGCTCTTATAATTATCTGATAACCCAGGTACAGTAGCATTTGCTCTTCTTGGTATCACTGCAATTTTCCCTGCTTTTCTTATAGGATGGCGCACATCAAAATAATCATATCCCTTGTCTGCAATAATATATTGAGTGTTTTCCCATTCTCCATTTTGCCAAAGCTGAGGAAAAACTTTCATATCTACGCGCTGCCCCTCAGACAAACAAGCGCTTTGAATTCCAGAGAAAGAAAGAGCTAAATGAAGTTTCGTGCTTAATCCTTTTCGTCCTCGACCAATCAATTGATTTCCTTTTTTTAAGCACCTGAACCATGTCGATGAACAGCAATTGTCGTGCTATCAACCGATACAAAGTCTACTTTCAGTAATTTTTTTGCTTGCAGAGCTTGTACTTACAGAACTTGTAATAGTTGCCAAAACCAGCCTGATTCACTCCAGCGCTTAAATCGTGTATAAATGGTGTGCCAAGAACCATAGCATTCAGGAACATCTCTCCATGAGATTCCCGTTCTTAGAACATACAAAACTCCACAAAAAAATTGATAATCACTAATTAAAGCTGGCCGTCCTCGTCCATCTTTAAAGTTAAGTATGTGATGGGCAAGATGTTCTTTGAAGTATTCTTCAGAAAATGGATAGTGTCTTTTGTTCATTTGAAAAGCCTTTTCTCAACTAAGGAAAAGGAATTATAAGCTAAAAATTAATTTGTTAACAGTGCCATAGCAAATGCAACTACGCTATTTTCTATTTTTAGGGCAGGGCTTCTTTCTAGAGATCTCTTGTAAAGCTGCTTCTCCTCCCTTTTCGTAGAGCTCTTTATTAGGTATAAAAGCTTTCTCTTGAATATCCCATATACTTACAAGCTTGGGATACATTTCCTAGCGTTTTTGCTAATTTTAAAAGACCTAGTTTATTTTTTATCACTTTTCTCTCTATTGCTATATTCATAAATTACCACTTGGGTTCTGCTTTTGCAACTAAGGCATGATGCCTTAATTGCAAAAGCTGTTTTTCTTTGTTATTTACCTCTAAGTGTCAATTTAAGTCTTGCCTATTACACTTAATTTGAATCCATCTGTATTTAAGTTCTTTAAATCTTCTTGATTTTTATAAAAAACCCCAAAGAAAAAAATTAAATATAGAATGAATCTAGTTCATTCAAACAAATCCTTCCAATAGAGCTATTTTTTGTTGATCTTCTTGCGTAGCTGAAATATCTTCTCCTCGATTTTTTAATTCATTTTCAATTTTAGTTATACGGCTTTCCCAAGAAGGTTCTAATGCTAAGCTAGGAAGCCAACTCTTTTCTGAACTTGTAGATGAAATTCGGCCAAGAAATCTATTATATTCCATTCCATCTCTTAATAGATGTGCTTTTTGACAAGCTTTAAAAAAGCGCAGTCCACCTTTTAATTCTTCTAAATCAGCTTCTAGGATAGTTCTATCATCTGCTTCTCGTTCCATTAGATGAAGGCCTCTAGGTATCGCATACAAGGAACTTCCCACAAATATAAACAGGCCGCTTATTGCAGCTACAGCAGATGTAGCAAGTGCTGTAAGCATGAATCCGGAAATTGTACCAAAAGCTGTACATGCTTGCTTTTTTAGGTTTGAAAAACTTGGGATACTGCCTAGAATTCTTACCTTACAAAATTCATTTTTTCGAAGAACAAGAAATTTATGGGCTTGCAGATCGATTTGTTCTATTCTAGAATTATCTGCATATACGTTAAGCGTAGAATTATCCATTAACTCGTTTATGAAGGATTGCATTTTTGGAATGTCTTCTTCACAGCGTTGTCTCATCTGTTGGAAATCAGCTTGATCCTGACGGGCCCTGTCACTCATTTGAGCATCCAATCGATCCTGCATAGATTTATAATTCATTTGGTTCATCCTTTCCTGATCAAATCTATTGGCTATTCGGGCTTCCATTGCCTGATCAAATCTATTTCTATTTCCGTAGTAGTAGCAGGGATTGATGGACATAAATCTCTCCTTCTTTTGGGTTATGACTGCTTGAAGCAAGTAAAAATATAAATCAACATATTAATTAATAGCCACCTCCAAAGAGGATCTTTTATTTCAAAAATCAAGATTTTTTTAAGTATTCTAAAATTGCCTCTTGGGTTTTCTCTAGGTTTTTTTGGGTATGGCCAAGCGATAAGAAATTCACTTCATAGGCAGAAGGAGATAAATAGACCCCCTGGTGAAACAAATATTAGACCCCTTTCGAAACCCATTACCATTAGCACAGTTCCAGATTATAAATCCCCGCAATTAGATTGAACCGAAGACCAAACCTTTTTCGTCTATTTCTATAACGATCAGCTAAAATTTTGAATCGCTTAAGCAGACCAATAACATTTTCATTAA
>DASZIJ010000105.1:0-5466 GCA_035949155.1 Candidatus Rhabdochlamydia sp.
ATGATACTCATCTCCAATATTGACTTGATTGCCATACACTTGAGAGGCGTAGTATTGAGCGCGTTTTTCAAATCCTCTAGATTTTGTCACTTGCATTTCAATGATGTATTTTACTCCTTTCTTGTCTTTACATAAGACATCAACAATGCTCTGTTTTTTAACAGCGATCTTAGGAGATAGAATGGGGGATAGGAACTCTATGTCTATAATGTGGTTATCTCCAGAAAAGTTGAGGATATCATTTAAGAAATGCAGCAGGATGTCTTTATTTTTTTCTGTGCCGAATATTTTTTTAAAGGCTATGTCGTTTTTTGGATCTAAGTATTTGAAAAGTGCCATTTTGATCTCCTTTAAAACTATCTCCATTTAATTATAGGAAGATGGTGTTTTTTCTGTAAGCTTATAAAAGCTGCCATAAAAATAGCGCTGTGCATAGGATGCCATCTACAAGGGTTTTATTTCGAATTTCTTGATACAGCTCTTGTTTTGTTTTTAATAGAGTTTTAATGAGTTCTGATTCCTCTACTTTAGGAGTGGATAGATAGACTACATCTTGAGCTAAGAAATAAAATATCTGCTGATCTGTTATAGCAGGAAGAGGATAAACAGAAGGAAGTGATTGCCAAGTTCCTCCTCCATAACCCGTTTCTTCGAGCAGCTCTCTTTTAACAGCTTCTAATGGGGTTTCATTTTGGTCGACTCTTCCCCCTGGACAACTAAGCAACCATTTTCTAGTGGGATGTCTATATTCTGAATTGATGATAAGGCGTCCATCCGTGGTCTGCGCTAGAACAACTGCTGCAGATGAGCAAAGATCAAGGCGCGTATAGGTGTTTTGAAAGCCTGTTGGCCACCTTAAGTAATCAACATGTACATCAAAAAAGCCATGATAAGCGAAGTGGCTTTTTTCTATTCTAGGGATAGTGGTATTTGACATGAATAGAGTGTATTTCTTTATGAATGCGGTTAGAATAGAGTTTGGCTTTTTTTTGATTTCCAGCACAATGAAAAAATAAACGCAGTTGGCGAAATAAAGAAACCTTTTCCCAAGTTAAAGCTGCTTGGCTCCAAGTTTTATTAGCTATTTTCCCCTGTAGAAAATAGCTGAGTAATAATTGACCAGTTGGAATCGGAGCATCTATTGCCCTTTTAAGATAAGAAGTGGCTTTAGCTTCTGATTGTTTATAACATAACCAACAACCTATCAGTGGGAAAAAAACAGAAGAATCATCTTGCAAATCTTCTAAATCATAATAAGCAATGAGCTTTTCAGCTGTACCCCATCGATTTTGGAGCAATAACAACTCTAATCCAAGAGGAGCTATTTGTTGATTCTGTATAAATAGCTCGAAAAGCTCTTCTGAGTGCAAAGAGCCTATTTTATTCTTTAGTATCGTTTGATCAAGTAGGTAATAGAGTGCTCTTGAGGCATTTTTAGCTCCAGGAAATTGAGTAAGGTAGGTTTGAATAGCTAATGGAAACCCTTTTTTGTGCCCTAAACAAGCAATTTGAATTTTCTCAGCTTCTACTGGGTCAGAGCATAGGTGTAAATTTTCTCCTACCCATTGATCAAATCCCATTGCTAATAAGCCAAAGAAGGCATTGGTTGCAACAAATAGAGGGGATGTATTTTCTAAAATTTCGATCAGAGTAATTGGTTTTGCTAGCCAAAATGCTAACTGACAGCTAAGATCTACATATCTCGTCATCTTATCTTGATTATCTAAATGGATAAAAAAGGGGATTGGTTCGAGGTACTGATTAAGTAAGGTAATCAAGCGCTTATTTTCTGAAGCAATAAATAATTCAGGAAGATGTCGCAGCGCTAAAAGAGCAAAGTGGTAAGCTGGTATACGTTTACAAGAAGAGGTTTGATGTAGACGCATCATAATTTGCTCAACAATCATTTTAAACAAAGGATGCTTTGAGTACTTACGGATGCAGATTTCTAAGCATTTAATTTCTTCTTCAATCTCTTGGGTTTCCTCATAAACGAGCGATTTGCCTAAGTATTCTAAAGGAGCTCCTGGAGTATGGCGTAGCTTGCTAAATTCGTCTAAGGCAAATAAATACAATCGTTCTCTTTCACTGGATTTTTTTTGTACAGCAGCGTATTTAATTAGAGTGATTCCTGCGCGAAATAAAGCCTCTCTTCCTTCCATACGTCCAGAAAAAGAATTGCCTATTCGTCGATATTCCAATAATGCCTTGCTATAATTTTTATTAGCTAAAAAAGCATCGGGAATGGCTAAGCAATTAACCATTGCATTTTGGCTTCCTAAGCTGACCCGAATGCTAGAGATCGTGAAATAATCATCAGACGATACTAAAGCAAGCTGTGCTGCGGGCAAAGGAATTAAGCTTATATAATGGCAGATCAGCACATGATTTAAATAGACGTAAAGATGGTTATCCATTTTATCGATCTGCACATTCAATGCGGTATTTTCTGGGATATCTAAATCGTTTACAGTCATAACTTCAGCATTACCATAGAAGAGTCTGCAACTCATAGGATATTTACTAAGCCATATACAATATCCTTCTTGAAGTTTATTTGCCTCAGAAGAAACAAATAATAACCCCACTCCTTCCGAATGAGATTGGATGTAAATCTCTGTTTCGATCCGAATATTTCCAGTAAAGGAATCATTGGAGATCATCAACTGGAGCCATTCCATAACCTCTGGAGATCGTGTAATAGCTAGATGTTTAGTGTGTAAAATATTTTCCTGAAAGGCCCAGTCTTGCTTGCGATTAATGTCTAGCTCAGTTGTTAAAATCCATTCAGGTTTACCTTCTATAAACTTTTTAAGCTCAACAATCATATCATCAACGCTTTCAAATCGATCAGATGGAGTTGGTTGTAGACAGCGTTTTGCAATATCAACCAGATGCACAGAAATATCTCTATAGGGAGCGATCTCTGTAGGATTAATCCATTTTTCTAAATGCATGGTTTTGCGAAAGCTACGTAAAGAGGTCCGATAAAAAGGCAAGCGAAGGGTGAGTATTTGATATAAGATTACACCCAGAGAATAAATATCGCTTAAAGGAGTGGACTGTTCTCCTTTTGCGCGCTCTGGTGCAAGGTAGTTAAGTGTCCCTGGTACTTTTCCTGGCCTTGTAAGATTCTGATAATTTCCCGTGAGCTCAGAGAAAGAGGTTTCTTCTTGGCCTATGAAATCAGCTAGACCCCAGTCTAAAATGAGAACTTCTCCATATTTTCCGACGATAATGTTATCGGGTTTTAGATCTCTATGTAGAATTCCTTTAGAATGTGTATAAGCAATGGCTTCACATACAGAGAGAAAAATACGAGTAAGCGCCATAATTGAACTTCCAATAGGATGCTTGGGCTCAGCTATTTTCTCCTCTTCAAAAGCGGTTTTTAAGATTTTTTTAAGCGTTTCTCCTTCCACGTAAGGCATCGTAAAATAAGGTATTACCTGATCAGCATAAATGTTAAATACAGGAATAATCGAAGGATGGGTCAGAGTAGCTGTTACTCGGGCTTCTCTTAAAAAACGTTCTCTTAAAACTGCGCTGTCTTTTAATTCTGCTCGCATCCTTTTAAGAGCAACCAGTCGACCAGACATCCCTTCTTGAGCTAAGAAAACCTCTCCCATGCCTCCTTTACCCAGACTTCGTAGGATTTGGTAGGAGCTAGAATGATCAAATCTTAAGTTCATGAGTTCAACTTAAATCGGTTAAATGCTAACATGATTTTTCACTATTTTTTATCTTTATAATATTCAAGTGTTGTCTTTGGTAGAGTTTTAGGTAGATTTTTGCAAGAAAAAAATGATGGGAGTTAAACTTTTGGGTAAACAAATTGTACTAACAGGAGATCGACCAACAGGGCCTTTGCACATCGGTCATTATGTAGGATCTCTAAAAAGTCGACTAGATCTGCAAGAAACTTGTAATCAGTTTGTGATGATTGCAGATATACAAGCACTAACCGATCATGCAAAAGATCCTAAAAAAATCCGAGAAAATGTTCTACAAGTAGCTTTAGATTACCTTGCTATAGGAATAGACCCTGAGAAAACCATTATTTTTATTCAATCATTAATACCTTCTTTATTTGAGCTTACCTCTTATTTTTTAAATCTTGTTACTTGGAATCGTCTGAAACACAATCCCACCGTAAAAAGAGAAATTTTACAAAAAGGATATGAAAAAAGTGTTCCTGCTGGGTTTATGGTCTATCCGGTTAGCCAAGCAGCGGATATCACAGCTTTTAAAGCAGATCTAGTCCCGGTTGGAGAAGATCAGCTTCCCATGATTGAGCAAACCAATGAGATTGTGCGTCATTTTAATCACGCCTACAATGCAAATGTACTCATTAGCTGCAAAGCACTTACTACAAAAGTATCTCGTTTGCCAGGCCTTGATGGTAAAGAAAAAATGAGTAAATCGCTGAATAACGCTATCTTCTTGTCCGATTCTCCCGAGCTAGTTACAAAAAAAATAAAAAGTATGTATAGCGATCCCAACCACACCCGAGTAGAAGATCCAGGCAATGTAGAAGCAAGTCCTGTTTTTACCTATCTTGATTGTTTTGATCCAGATCGCTCTTCTTTGGAAGAGCTCAAACAAAAATATCGTAAAGGAGGTTTAGGGGATGCAATGGTTAAAAAACATTTAAACGAAGTTCTACAAGCTTTTCTAGAACCCATTCGCAAAAGGCGAGAGCATTATGCACAAGATCCTCATGAAGTGATGAATATACTCCAAAAAGGTACAGATAGGGCTAGGCAGGTTGCAGATCAAACCCTTATAGAAGTGCGTCAAGCAATGGGTTTAGACTATTTTTCCTCATCATCTTCTTCCAGCTCATGATTAAGGTCTTCTTCCTCTTCAGCCAGGGTTTCTTCCTTGCCTTCCATGAACTCGCGAAACAACAAATAGATCCCACCTGTAGCAAATAAGACAGGTAGCAAAACTTCCCATATATCAAATTGTACAGTGATAAAGACTCCCACAAACACAAAGAGAGTAATCACCATATCATAGAATCGCCCCAGTAAATATTGTCTAAAAGCCAAAGGCAGTCCGATCACTAACATAATAGCAGGCCACCAAGTATGTAAGTAACTGATGATAGCCAATCCGATTAAAAACAAAGCTACAGAGAATACCTTAGCGCGTCTTCTGGAAACAAGAGCGTGATGCATGATTTTTTCCTTTTTCTTCACTCTAAAAAGAAAGTCGTTTTTATTTCAAACTTTAATTAATTTTAATTCTAAACAAGTAGCGAGATTATAATCACTACTTGTATTAATCATTTTAAATAACAATTTAGATCATTATTAGATAGATAGGAGTTACGCAGTTGAATAAATTCTAAAAACACTTTAATTTATTTGGCATGAATCCACCTAAATGCAAAGAAGAAGATTACATCGATTTTTTAATCGCGACGCAAAAGGCCTATAGCTGCACAGAGGCAGCACGAGT
>DASZIJ010000106.1:0-1631 GCA_035949155.1 Candidatus Rhabdochlamydia sp.
ACTCGTGCTGCCTCTGTGCAGCTATAGGCCTTTTGCGTCGCGATTAAAAAATCGATGTAATCTTCTTCTTTGCATTTAGGTGGATTCATGCCAAATAAATTAAAGTGTTTTTAGAATTTATTCAACTGCGTAACTCCTAATACTATATCACTGAACAATTTCAAAAATAGACAGGTAGATAGGAATTAAACAAATGTTCTGCGGTCCGTTTGTCCGATCTAGCTACCATGCACATGAGGTCAAAAGCCTCACGATAGAAGCTTCTTCCTAAAATATCTCTGATTGCTTTATACAGAAAATATCTATTTCAGAAACTTTGTACAAAATGCCTCCTAAAGTTGGAATCATTATTCTACATTATGGATCTTTAGCAAATACGATTGAATGCCTACAATCGGTTTTTGCTTTAGATTACCCTCTTTTTGAAACAATTGTTGTCGACAATAGCTTGCATCCTACTGATGGGACAACACTAAAAGAGCTTTTTCCCAAAGTTACTCTCTTATCTATGCCAGAAAACTTAGGATATGCAGAAGGAAATAACCAGGGTATAGCTTATGCAATCAAGCACGACTGCGCATATGCACTTTTACTTAATAACGATACAGTTATTGCAAAAGACCTACTCACCCATTTTGTACAAACCGCTCAAACTCATCCCAAAGCTGGCTGTTTAGGTGCTAAAATTTTTTTCTATGACGAACCTATAACGCTTTGGCATGCGGGTGGATTTCTTCATTCTAAAACCCTTCGTCTTTATCACAAGGGCTATAAAGAAATTGATCTAGCAAATGAGTATAATAGCACTGCAGAAATTGAATATGCTTGTGGTTGCGCTATTTTTGTGACAAAAGAAGCGATAGAGACAGTGGGCTTTTTATCCAAAGAATTCTTCCTGATTTGGGAAGAAGTAGATTGGTGTTGGCGCATCAGAAAAGCTGGCTATCGTTGTCTTTTTGTGCCTCAAGCGAGAGTTTGGCATAAGATTTCTTGTAGCTTCCAAGGAAGAGGCGCCCTATGGCACTATTTCTACTTTCGTAATCGTTTAGTTTTTTTGCAGCGCCATCTTCCTAGAAAACAGAGGCTTGCCTTTTATTATTTTCAGCTTCCTAAGGAGCTATTTTCCCTTTTTTTCTATGCCTTTTATCCTCGGGTTACTAAAACAACACGCCTTTTGCATCGTGCAGCACTAAGAGGTGTGCTTGATTACTATCGAGGGCTTTTAGGCGCTTGTTCTCATAAAAATTTTCGTTAAGCTAATTCCTTATTTACGTAAAGATTCTATAGAAAAAATATTAAAATAATATAAAAAAATTTGTAAAAAATTAAATAAATTAATACTATATTGAGATGTGCATAAGGCACTAAAAATAAATAATTTCATTAAGTAAAAAGGTATTAATTATGACATCTATTAAAACAGAACTAACCAGCTTAGGTACATGGTTACCTGTTAATATCACTTTAAAAAATATATACTCTAAACCAGTAGATATACATGCCATAATTGCATACCAAGAAGGGGGTTGCTCCTTAAACGGAGTAGTATAAACTCTCCAATATGAACGAGATTTTTTCAAATCTCAAAACTGCTCATTAAAGAGCAAAAAAATTAGGAGCAACCCATGAAG
>DASZIJ010000107.1:0-4740 GCA_035949155.1 Candidatus Rhabdochlamydia sp.
TTTGCTGTCCAAGACTTTAAAAACGCCTTTTATTTCGCAAGCGAAATATCGGTTCGGAGAGCTTATGAAAGGATAAGAAGAAAGAAAATTTATATTCCCCTTGTGTGCAATTAGAGAACTCAATTGCATTAGAAAAAAGACGCTTTATTTTAAAAGATATTCTGCAATTTGTATAGTATTTAAAGCCGCTCCTTTTAATATTTGGTCACCTACTACCCAAAGATCTAAAGTATGAGCACAGGAAAGATCTTTTCTGATTCTCCCATAGTATACATCATCTTGTCCCGCAGCATCAATAGGCATAGGGAAGCGATTCTTTGAGCGATCTTCATATACTTTTACACCAGGTGCTTTTTCTAAAAGCTCATAAGCTTTTTTAGGGCAGAGCTCTTGAGCAAAAGTGACATTTAAAGCTTGAGAGTGTGCTCGTAAAACAGGAACGCGTACACAGGTTGCGTTTACCTGAATATGAGGATTGGAAAGAATTTTTCGAGTTTCTTGTAGCATTTTTAATTCTTCATCAACATAACCATCTGCATTTAGCTTGGAGTTGTGCAAAAATAGATTAAATGCAGATGGAAAAGGTAGCGCTTTGGATGTGTAGGGCTTTTTTTCTAATACAGCTTGTGTAGCAGAAGCCAGCTCTTGCATAGCGTGAAAGCCAGCGCCGCTAACCGATTGGTAAGTAGCTACCTGAATTCTCCGAATAGGAATGTACTGATACAAGGGGAAAAGAGCCATTAACATGATCGATGCAGAGCAATTAGGAGAAGCGATAATATAAT
The DNA here is from genome assembly GCA_035949155.1 of Candidatus Rhabdochlamydia sp. Taxonomy (GTDB): domain Bacteria; phylum Chlamydiota; class Chlamydiia; order Chlamydiales; family Rhabdochlamydiaceae; genus Rhabdochlamydia. The sequence continues at coordinate 786 of DASZIJ010000107.1, forward strand.
TATGATTAGTCAGTGCTTCTAAATTAATCTCTGGAATGATCAGAGGCACATCTGGATCGAGTCTAAAAGCAGAGCTATTATCGATTATAATAGTTTTTTGCATGGCAAGATAAGGGATCCATTTACTGGAAATCTCTTTTTTTGTGCAAAAAATAGCTAGGTCGATGTTGTGTAATTTATCTTCGGAAAGAGTTTCTAATGGAATATTTTTTCCAGAGAATAGAATAGATTTGCCTTCTGAATCTAAAGAAGCAAAACAGCGTAACGTTTCAATGGGAAAATGGCGTTTTTCTAAAAGATTCAATACTTCTCTTCCAACAATACCGGTTGCTCCGATAACAGCGATTTTTACAGGGGGGTATAATAAGATCATAATTGTTAAAAAATGCTTTAAGTGGGTTTACTATAATACAAGGGCCCTTTTATAATTGCCTCATAAAAGAGTAATTTATTATGCAAAAAGAAATCGAGTATGCAGTAGATGAAGCAATACGAGCTATTCTACTTCTAAGAGAAGAAAAAAGCATAAGCTTTATAAAAAATACCAGTCAATTAATCGCTGATTGTTTTACAAAAGGTGGAAAATTATTGATTGCAGGTAATGGAGGAAGTTTATGTGATGCTATGCATTTTGCAGAGGAATTAACAGGACAATTTCGTTACGCAAGAAAAGCTCTACCAGCTATTGCTTTAAGCGATCCAGGTCATTTAAGCTGCATAGCAAATGACATGGGATTTGACTTTGTTTTTGCAAGAGCAGTTGAAGCTTTTGCTAAACCAGAAGATCTATTTATTGCTTTAACAACAAGCGGTAATTCCGTAAATTTATTTAAAGCTATGTTGACAGCACAAAAAAAAGGTCTAAAAACAATTGCTTTTCTTGGTAAGACAGGAGGTAAATTAAAAGGAATGTCCGACCTGGAATGGATCGTTTCCGGGTTTGAGTTTTCAGATCGGATTCAAGAAGCCCATATGACTGCTATTCATATTATTATAGAACAGGTAGAGGCGTTGCTTTTTCAAACGGAGCCAAGAGCTATTTGTGTTTCTTCTTAAACATTTAAGACGGTATTTATTTCGGGTTATTCAAAGAGAAAAAAAGCCTTTTTTTCTTATCCCGTTTTTTTTTTTAATAAGTGCTTTTTTTTCTTTAGGGGTACGCTTAAGACATCTAGCTTATGATAGGGGCTTGTGCAGAGTGTATAAGTTGCCTGCTTTTGTAGTCAGTATTGGGAATATTGCAACTGGAGGAACCGGTAAAACACCACTTATTCAAAAACTATTAAAGCATCTTGATCCAAAAATCAGATTAGCTATTCTTACAAGAGGATTCCTTTCAAAGATTGAAACCTCTGGCAAAGTAGAAAAAATTTCTGATGGAAAAGGGTGTTCTCTATCAGTTCAGTATTGCGGAGATGAACCTTATCTTTTAGCAAATACAACTTCAGTACCTATTTGGGTCGGCAAAAATCGTGTTAAGAGTGGATGTAAAGCAATTGCTGAAAAAATGCAGTGTTTACTATTAGACGATGGGATGCAGTATCGAAGATTAGCGCGCAATCTAGAAATTATTGTAATTGATGCAAAAGATCCTTTTGGTCGAAAAAATTTTTTACCGAGTGGTTTATTGCGTGATACTCCTTCCCAATTATATAGAGCTGATTGGATTATTGCTAACCATGTTGATTCAGTCTATCAGTATGAAGAGCTCAAGAAAAAGATATCCTTATATAGTTTAGCTCCGGTTATTGGTATGAAAGTAGTTGTTTGCAAGCCACAGGAAGTGGCTGGAAAAAAAGTAGGGATATTTTGTGCTCTGGGCAGGCCAGAGCGTTTTTTGCAAACCGTAAAAGATATAAAATGTAGTATTGTAGATCATGTATTTCTACCGGATCATATGCCTTTTGGGCTAAACGAGCTTAATTTATTTGCTAAGAGGTGTAAGAATAAAGCAGCAGAGATGATTTTATGTACAGAAAAGGATTGGGTTAAATTATCTTCTTTTAGATGCTGTATACCTGTAATTGCTTTACATGTAGAATTAGAGGTTGTAGCAGGACATGTTATCTGGCAAGAGATGTTAGATAAAATAGAAATTTTTTCAAATAAAGGGCATCGATGAACGAAGAAATAAAAGTACTATTGCCTAAACTAGGAGAGAGTATTCATAGCGCTGTTATAGTGCAGTGGTTTAAGAAAGTAGGGGAAGTGGTTCAGTTAGATGAGCCTTTATTAGAAGTTTCTACCGATAAAATCAATAGTGAGATTCCCGCACCTGTAGCAGGCATTTTACAAGAAATTTGTGCAGAAGTAGATCAAGAGGTTTTAGTAGGAGAGCTTTTAGCAATTATTTCTACAGAAGATAAGCAAACGAAAAAAAATCTAGAAAAAAATAATCCTTCTCCAATTTCAATCAGTGCCCAAACCAATCAAGATTTTTTTTCACCTGCTCTTTTGCGATTAGCTAGGGAAAACAAACTAAGCTTAGAAGAATTGCAAAAAATTACAGGAACAGGATCTGGAGGAAGAATCACCAAGAGAGACTTAGAGCTTTATTTAGAAAAAAGAACTACAAAAGAAGAAATCTCTTTACCATCTATAGAAAGATTGCAAATGACCGGTATGCGTAAAGCGATAGCGGATAATATGGTGCGCTCTTTTTATGAAGCCCCTCATGCTACACTGATTACAGAAATAGATATTACAGATGTGATGCAATGTATCCAAAAAGAAAAGCAGAATTTTTTGGAGAAATATCAAGCAAAACTTACCTTAACCAGTTTTATTGCTAGAGCTTTAGTTAAAGCTCTTCAAGAATTTCCTCTATTAAATTCTTCTCTAGATAAAGAGACCATTTTAATGAAGAGATTTATTAATTTAGGGATTGCAGTTAGTGTTGAACAAGGACTCCTTGTACCTGTTCTAAAAGCAGCTCAAGAGTTATCTCTTCCAAAAATCGCTCAAGGAATCAGTGAATTATCTCATAAGGCTCGGACGGGAAAATTAATGCCTGGTGATGTAACCGAGGGAACAATCACCATTACAAATTTTGGCATGTCTGGTGTGCAAATTGGAATTCCTATCATTAGATATCCTGAAGTTGCAATCATTGGTGTAGGCGCTAGTTATAAAAAAGTGATTCCTCGAGAAGATGATAGTCTTGCTATTTGCAATATGGTTAATCTTTCTTTAACCTTCGATCATCGTGTGCTCGATGGCATGTATGGTTGTGCTTTCTTAAATGCACTAAAGCATCACTTAGAAATGGATAAAGGGCTCTAACCTTAAAACTGATTTTTAATTAGGAAATTGGTTGCAAAAAAAGACTAAAAATTAAATTTTAGTCTTTTTTTATTTTCCTACCGCATTGAAGGCAGATGTCTAGCCATACAGTCTCTTATACAATAGCTACGCTCTCTCGTATCAGTTTGAATGCACTCTTGGATGCAATCTGAGAAAGCTTCATTTGATTCTGAGGAAGTCGCAGTTGCAATCAAAAAGCCATTGCTGACAACAAGAGCTGCAAGCGCTAACATATTAATTCTAGTTATTATTTGTTGATTACTACAAAAAGATCATCTCATAGGCCTGATAAAAGAATGCATGGGTTGCATTACAGAGTTGATCTTTTCTAACATAATTTTCTCCTTAAAAAACATATGTGATTATTTTTTTATATGAAAAACTATACTGCCATTTGTTGATTGTATTCATCGTTAAAGAACGATAGTTGTATTAGAGTCTTAAGAGTTACATTTGAAATAAAAAAACTACTCATTGTACAATGAATGGTAGGTAGCACCAGTTCATTTGAAGGAGACTTAAAACATGGCATTTTCCAGATATTTAGACCCAAAAAACGATATCGCCTTTAAGAAGATCTTTGGCTCAGAAAAAAACAAAGACATTCTCATTCATTTTTTAAATGACATCCTAAGTTCCTTTAAAAAAAACC
>DASZIJ010000108.1:0-9294 GCA_035949155.1 Candidatus Rhabdochlamydia sp.
TAGTATTGGATACCCCTCCTGTACTATTGAGATCTAAAATGGCTTGTCGAAGGCTACCTGCTCCACTATCCGCATTACTTGAAACAGTAAAAGAAGTTCCCCATAAGGAAACTGAAAAAGCAATTAAAACATGCAAAGCAAAAAATTTTACTAATCTCACATTCACTCCCTTCTAATAATTGCCTTGCCTTACCCACTCTATGTAGACGGTGTTGCTTATTAAGACACTTTTTCCTACAAAGGCGAGTAATTAAATATTATTGAAATATTATATATATACATAAATTCTTTTATATCTGTTGTCAATAAACACATATTAATGGAGCCTTAAACCTATCAAGAAATTTTCACAAAAAAAGACTTTTAGGAGATACTCACAAGCTAAGTCAATCCCTTTTTTAGGAATGCTTTTCTTGATGCTGGTTTCCTGATTTAGTAAGGTTTACCTGTTCTTCGTAAGTTGGTTTCATGTCTTTAAGGTTTATTTTGCCTATCTCCTAAACGGATACGTACATTTCCTAGCAAGCTTAAGTTTTTTCATTGAAAAAATATTAGTTTGCAAAGTATACTTTGCGTGAATTTGTTGCGCTTTTGTTTAAAACAAATTTTTCTTTGTGAGCTTTATAAATAAAGCCTCTATTTACTCTTTAAATTAAAAGGGAGGTGACCTTGTGCCAATTACCTCTGAAAAAGATGAGATAATTTTGCTAACTGAAGAGCAAAAAGACTCCAATGGCTTAACAGAATCTAAAACTTCCCATTTACATGATGTCCTGAGAAAAAAGCTTGAGCTTGCTTTTCATAAACAAACCTCTACAGTTGTTGTTCATGATATTATAAAAATAGTGGCAGAACATTCTGCAATTGATCTAGCTTATGCCGCTTCAGAGCTTCCTCCACGTGCCAGGCCGGTGATTTATGAGAATTTATCCAGTAGCAATGACAAAATTGCCTTTTTGATTAATACAGATAGCAGCACAAGATCCGCTGTATTACATTATATCAGCGATGAAGAGATAAAAAATGTTTTAGAAGAAATGGCTCCTGATGAAGGGGTGGAAATCTTAGAAGGTATCCCTGAAAGGCGTTTTAGAAGAGTGATGGAGATCTTAGAGCCCGTAAAAGCTGCAAAGATTCGAGAGATTAAAAAACATCAGCGCAATACAGCTGGACGTTTAATGACAAATGATTTTTTTTATTTTACAATGGATGTAAAAGTAGAAGAAGCTGCATCTTATATTAGAGATAATCCAGGGATTGATTTAACAAGGCAAATTTTTATTGTTAATCAAGAAGGAATACTGCAAGGATATGTTCCTGCAAGAAATTTGATTGTTAATTCAGCTCACCTGCCGCTTAAGCAAGTCATGCGTCCTGTTTTACACAAAGTAACAGCTGATGCTTCCCGTGAAGAAGTGGTGGAAATTGTTGAAAGATATAAAAGTACAGCTTTAACAGTTGTAGATGGTAATAATCGATTAGTGGGTGTGATTACTAATGAGGATGTCCTTGATGCTATAGCAGATATTGCTGATGAAACAATTGCAAATATGGCAGGTACTGCAGAAAAATTTAGTGAACACGAACCTTTTATAAAAAGATTTTTATCTCGAGCTCCTTGGTTAATTGTAACGCTTTGTGCCGGTTTAATCAATGTGGGGGTAATGTCTTCTTTTCAGAGATATGATGGAGGGATTTTAACCTTTGTGATGTTTTTTGTGCCTTTGATTACAGGTATGTCTGGTAACATAGGCATTCAATGTAGTACAATCCTTGTAAGAAGCATGGCAATTGGGCTAATTTCCGTGACTAATCGCACAGAAGCTATTTTAAAAGAATTGCTTATCGGAATAACTGCTGGTACAACTTTTGGATTGCTATGTGGGGTTTCTGTATATGCTCTTGATTTTGTAGGGATCTCTGGATCTGGGTTTACTCCTGTGGCTGTTGGAATTATGGTTGGTATAGGATTAATGGGAGCTTGTATTGGGAGTACTGCTTTGGGTGTATTTTCTCCTTTATTTTTTGCGCGGATTGGAATAGATCCTGCTGTAGCATCAGGGCCTATTGTTACAGCTCTAAATGATTTTTTATCTATGTCTATTTATTTTTTAATAGCCATAGGTTTAAGCTCATTATTTTTTTAATATTGCCATTTTGCCATGACTCTAATATAGTCTGCTACTATGGGATTATAATGAATATCCAATATTCAAGATGAGATGAGAAAAGATAGCCGTTTAACAAATAAGTTACTTGTAAATCTTTTGCCTAAAATGCTTGAGCGTATTGCCGCCATGCAGAAAGATCGGCCAGATTTAATTGTATCGGCATGGCAGGAAATTATCGGGAAGGACCTTGCCGTTATGGCTAAAGCAATAGGCTTTGAAAAGGGGATTTTAATGGTAAAGGTTAGCAATTCTACTTTATATAGCTTACTTGCCCAACATGAAAAAAAACGTTTGCTGCAAATGTTGCGTAAAAAATTTCCCTCTATTGATATAAAAACAATTCATTTTCGTATCGGTTAACTATAATTGAGATAAGGTATGACCACAATGACCAAAGAAGAACAATATGATGCTAGCTCTATTACTGTCCTAGAAGGATTGCAAGCGGTAAGAGAGCGTCCTAGCATGTATATCGGTGATACACAAACCAATGGACTGCATCAACTTGTTTACGAAGTAGTGGATAATAGCGTTGATGAGGCTTTAGCGGGTCATTGCAGTGAAATTTCTATTTTCATTCATGAGGATAACTCCGTAACAGTTCAAGATAATGGAAGAGGAATTCCTGTCGGACGCCATGCGCAAGAATCAAAAAAACAGGGTCGAGACGTTTCTGCAATTGAAGTAGTGATGACTATTTTGCATGCAGGTGGTAAATTTGATAAAAATACCTATAAGGTTTCAGGTGGACTTCATGGAGTAGGGGTTTCTTGTGTCAATGCTTTATCTGAGAAGTGTGATGTTGAGGTGCGTCAAAACGGCAAAGTTTATTCTATTCAATTCTCCAAAGGCAAAGTAATTCATCCTCTTAAGCAGATAGGGGATACCAAAGAACACGGTACAAAGGTCACCTTTAAACCCGATGCAACCATTTTTACCGTATTGGTATTTGATCATGACTTACTATTGAAGCGGTTTCGTGAACTAGCTTTTTTGAATAAAGGGCTAACTATTCGTTTTCGTGATGAAAGACAAGCAGATTCTCAAGAGTTGGTTTTTTGTTATGAGGGGGGAGTTAAATCTTTTGTAGAATACTTGAATGAAAATAAAACGCCTATTTTCCCCAAGCCAATTTATATCTACGGATCAAAAGAAGGTGTAGATGGGATGGTTGACTTTGAAGTTGCCATGCAGTGGAATACCACTTATTCAGAGAATGTGTATTCCTATGTAAATAATATATCAACGCGTATGGGAGGAACACATGTTAGTGGGTTTTCTACAGCTTTAACACGTGTTTTAAACCAATATATTAAGACCCACAATCTATTGAAAAGCGATAAGATGACAGTCCAGGGCGATGATATGAGAGAAGGACTCACCGCTGTTTTATCTGTAAAGGTGCCTAATCCTCAGTTTGAAGGGCAAACCAAGCAGAAGCTGGGTAACAATGAAGTAGGCTCGCTTGTGCAACAGATTACAGGGGAGCATTTGGCGGTATTTTTAGAGGAAAATCCAGTCATTGCTCGCATGATTGTAGAAAAAGCCATTCTTGCTGCCCAGGCTCGAGATGCTGCTCGAAGAGCAAGGGAGCTAACCTTGCGCAAAACAGCTTTGGATACAGCAAGGTTGCCTGGGAAACTAACCGATTGCCAAGAAAAAGATCCTGCTCTTTGTGAATTATTTATTGTAGAAGGAGATTCGGCAGGAGGGTCAGCAAAAACAGGTCGAGATCGCAGATTTCAAGCCATTCTTCCCATTCGTGGAAAAATTCTTAATGTGGAAAAAGCGCGTTTGGAAAAAGTTTTGCAGAATCAAGAAGTAGGTGCAATGATTGCAGCTTTTGGTTGTGGGATTGGACAGGGTAATTTTAATCTGGAGAAATTGCGCTATCATAAGATTATCATTATGACGGATGCTGATGTTGACGGCTCTCACATTCGTACTCTATTATTAACCTTTTTCTACCGCCACATGCCCGCTTTAATCGAAAATGGTTTTGTTTATATTGCACAACCTCCTTTATTTAAAGTTACACGCAAAAAAGCAAGTCGCTATATTCACAGTGAAAAAGATATGGATGAGTATCTATTAAAACTAGGACTTAGCGATATTCAAATTCAGTTAGTAGGTCATAGCGATACACTATCTAAGGAGCTGCTTGAAGAATTGGTCAAGCTCATCCGTGATGTAGAAGTATTTATTCTATCCATTGAGAAAAAAAGCATTCCTTTTCGTGAATTTATCCAAGCTAAAGATGAGACAGGTAGGCTTCCTCGTTTCCAAGTAAAATTAGGAGATGAAGAAAAATTGATTTACTCCGAAGAGGAATTTGTAGAAGTAAAACTATCACATGAGACCCTGCAAAAGCTTAAGCATGCTGAAACGCTAGCCTCCATTCCTGTTGAAGAGCAGACAGTAGAAATGCAGACCTTTCGTGTTAAAGGAATGCCATTTGTAGAGCTATATGAGAAGAAGACCATTGATTCTTTAAAGATGCGTCTTTCGCAGTTTAATTTTACACTTGATCAATACGTTATTGCAGATGGTAAATTATTTGATATCCTCGATGAGGAAGGTAAATATCACCCTATGTATACCTTGAAAGAGGGGATTGATTTTTTACGGCAGAATGGACGTAAAGGAATCGAAATTCAACGGTATAAAGGACTAGGAGAGATGAATGCAGATCAGCTTTGTGATACAACAATGGATCCTCAAAAGAGAACGCTTCTTCATGTAACACTTCCAGATGCTATTGCAGCAGATCATACGTTTACTATGCTTATGGGAGACGAGGTTCCTCCTAGACGCGATTTTATTAACAAAAATGCCCTATCAGTTAACAGGTTGGATATCTAAGGAGAATTAACCATCCATGTCCTATACTAAAGATGAAATTGTTATTTCCCGCAATATTGAAGAAGAGGTTAAAGAAAGCTATCTTCGCTATTCGATGTCGGTGATTATTGCTAGGGCTCTTCCCGATGTACGCGATGGGTTAAAGCCCTCTCAAAGACGTATTTTGTACGCAATGCGGCAATTATCTTTAAGCCCCACTTCTAAACATCGTAAATGCGCTAAAATTGCAGGGGATACCTCTGGAGATTACCATCCTCATGGAGAAGGGGTAATCTATCCTACTCTTGTTCGTATGGCGCAGAGTTGGTCTATGCGCTATCGTTTAATCGATGGACAAGGAAATTTTGGTTCAGTAGATGGTGATCCTCCAGCTGCTATGCGTTATACAGAAGCGCGTCTTACCCATGCTTCCACAGCGCTAATGGAGGATTTGGATAAAGACACGGTCGATCTGGTTCCTAACTACGATGAAACCAGAGTAGAGCCCGCTGTGTTTCCTGCTAAGTTCCCTAATTTGTTAGCAAATGGATCTTCTGGAATTGCTGTAGGAATGGCGACTAATATTCCACCGCATAATTTAGCTGAATTAATCACAGCTACTTTATTAGTCATTGATGAGCCACAAACGACAATTGAAGAAATTATGACGGTAATGCCTGCGCCTGACTTCCCAACAGGTGGAATCATTTGCGGTTATCGAGGAATTAAAGAAGCTTATCACACAGGTCGTGGAAAAATTACTCTGCGAGGAGTCATTCACATTGAAGATGGCGAATCAGATAAGCAAAAACTTGTTATCGATGAGATTCCTTATAATATAAGTAAGTCTGATCTGATTCTAAAAATAGCTGACCTTGTAAACACTAAAACCATTACAGGAATTAGCGATTTACGTGATGAGTCGGATAAAGATGGAATGCGGATTGTCTTAGAGCTCAAGCGTGGTGAGATTCCTGACGTTACGATTAACCAGTTATATAAGTTTACCGACCTGCAGGTAACCTTTGGCTGTAATATGTTAGCTCTTGATAAAGGCTTGCCAAGAACAATGAATATCAAGCAGTTTATTGCTGCTTGGGTTGAGCATCGAATAGACGTTGTTCGCCGCCGTACTAGATTCGAACTCACAAAAGCACAGGCACGTGCCCATGTTTTAGAAGGCTATTTAAAAGCTCTAGATAATTTGGATGCAATAGTTAAGCTTATTCGTTCTTCTGATAATAAAGAAGCTGCTAAGCGTCAATTAATGACAGATTATGAATTAAGCGAAAGACAAGCATCTGCTGTTTTAGAATTGCGTTTATATCAACTAACTGGATTAGAAAGAGAGAAAATTGAATCTGAGTACAACCAATTACTGGATAAAATTTCTCATTTTCTTGCTGTACTAGCTAATGAAACACTGGTACGAGGAATTATTAAAGAAGAGCTCTTGGAGCTTAAAAAGCATCATAACTCCGATCGAAAAACAAAAATCATTGCAGCAGAAGGGGAGTTTAATATTGAAGATCTCATCCCTGATTTGCCAGTGATTATTACTATTTCAGAAGATGACTATATCAAGCGCATGCCCATAGATACCTTCCGTGAGCAGCGTCGTGGAGGTCAAGGTGTGATTGGCATGGAGATGAAAAAAGAAAATGATGTTTTAAAAGATGTCTATGTTGCCTCTACGCACGATTATCTATTAATTTTTACCAACTTTGGCAGATGCTACTGGCTAAAAGTATGGGAAATCCCAGAAGCAGGAAGAAGGTCTAAAGGAAAGCCATTAGTCAATCTTTTAGAAGACATACGCCCTTCTGAAAAAATTGCTACTGTCTTAAAAGTGAAAAAGTTTGAGGAAGATCATTATATCTTTTTAGCAACAAAGCAAGGAGTTGTGAAGAAAACAGAGCTTACAGCTTTTAGCTCTCCTCGTCGTAAAGGGGTTTATGCGATCAATATTGATGAGGGAGATGAAGTAATTGCAGCTCGTTTAACCAAAGAAGGAGAGCAGATCATGCTATTTACAAAAAATGGAATGGCTGTTCGTTTTGATCAAACCCAAGTACGCGCAATGGGTCGTGTGGCACGAGGTGTTAGGGGTGCTCTTTTACGCAATAAAGAAGATGCTGTTGTTTCTTGTGAGGCTGTTTCTGGTGATCAAAACCTGCTTGTTGTTTGCTCTAAAGGTTTTGGAAAACGCTCAAAAGTCAATGACTTTAGGCAAACCAACCGCGGAGGCGTGGGGGTACGCTCTATTATTACAAGCGAGCGTAATGGTCCTGTAGTTGGAGCTGTGTCTGTTACTGATCAGGACAGTGTAGTTATGATGTCGAATACTGGACAAACCTTGCGTATTAATATGAAAGATGTGCGAGTAATGGGACGCTCTACTCAGGGCGTTCGTCTGGTTAATTTGCACGGACAAGATCATTTAGTAGCCATCCAAAAAATTGAACATATTGAAGAGGCTGCCAACGAGGTTTTAAAATAGATGCAACATAAAGGGCATCTAATTACTTTTGAAGGAGGAGAGGGTGTAGGTAAAACAACTCTCATCGACGCTCTCTACCAATACTTGAAAAATAGTAGACAAGATGTAATTAAGACCCGAGCTCCTGGTGGTACTGAAATTGGGCAGTTGATTAGAGAAATTTTATTAAATCAACACCGAGATAAAATGTCTTGCGCTTGCGAGTTATTTCTCTTTCTTGCAGACCGCTCTCAACATGTTGATGAATTGATTCTTCCGGCTTTAAAACAGAGAAAAATCGTTTTATGCGATCGATTTAATGATTCTACCATTGCCTACCAAGCAGCTGGCAGACACCAAGAAGAAAGACAAATCGAAGATCTCTGCGCATTTGCTTCATTACACGTGCCTGTTCATTTAACCTTTTATTTGGATCTAGATCCAGAGCTAGCTCTAAAGCGCGTAGATCGGATGAAAGATAGAGATCGCATTGAAGCAGAAAGTATCGCATTTCATAGAAAAATTAGACAAGCATTCCATGTTCTTATAGAAAAGGATCCCAAACGATTTGTCATATTAGACGCTTCGTTAGATCCGAGTGAAGTATTTGAAATAGCAAAACGGCGCCTTGATGACTTCCTCGAAACTCACCGGTAATCAAGCAGCAGCGCAGATCATTATGCGTATGCTATCCAATCAAATCCTTCCGCATACCCTTTTGTTTCACGGACAAAATGGAGTGGGTAAAAGCATTCTAGCAAAAGAAGTTGCAGAAGGTTTGATGGGAAGTTCCCATGTCAAAAAAATCCAAAACGGAAACCACCCCGATTTAACTCTATTATATCCTGAGGGAAAAAGTGGAGTGTATTCGATTGAACAAATGCGTTCTTTAGTGCAAATGGTCTCACTACCTCCTTTTGAGGCAAAGGTTAAGATATTTATAATCCATGAAGCTGATAAGCTCTCTGCTATTTGTAGTAATGCTCTTTTAAAAACATTAGAAGAGGCAAGCTCTGATACCTATTTTATTTTATTGACCAGAGAGATAGAAAAACTGCTCGAAACAGTTACTTCGCGTTGTTATAAAGTACGGTTTTTTCCCATTCCCTCTGATTTAATTGCCTCATTTCTACAAGAGCATACAGCTCTAACAAAAGAAGAAGTTAGGAGCATAGCGGATAGATCTCAAGGTTCTTTAGCCAAAGCCAATTGGTTACAAAAGATAAAATCAGAAAAGCTGCAGCAGTTTTTAAAGGAGCTCTTTAGTCTAAACTTGCCTCAAGACTATAGTCAGTTTCTTCAGCTCATGGCAGGTATAGACGCTCTGTTAGAAGATACCGATGCAGAAATTATTCTAGAAGAGATTGTAGGTTGGTATAGAGACCTGCATGCATTTAATCATCAAGCGCCTGGGTTTTACCATAGCAACTATATGCAGTTATTAGCTAAAAAAGCTAAAGAACCTCTGCCTTCTTTAGAGCGCATATTAGAAGCATTTATACAGGCTCAAATAGCACTGCAGCGTAATATTAAATTACCTGTTGTCATAGAGAATATGTTATTAAAACTAGTATAACTTAGCTTAAGCCATAGACAATAAATTTTTTTATGTCTCTAAGAGATCCTCAAAGCATTAATGAAATAGTTAAAAAATATAAGGCAATACTATAGTAATTTAACTTTAAACTTTCATGATAAAGAAGTATAATACTTACATATGGCATATTCCTATGATTTAAGAAAAAAAGCACTCGACTATATAGAGAAAGGCTATTCAAAAGAGGAAGCAAGTCAAATTTTTGG